>NC_008609.1:1014375-1352500 GCF_000015045.1 Pelobacter propionicus DSM 2379 | reverse complement strand
AAAAAACCGGTTCCTCAAAAGGGACTCAGTTTCTAACACAACCAATTCAATACTGTCAACAAGAAAAACAAGAGGACAGCTTTTACAGCTTGCCCACCACTCAACCACACAGAAACAAAGGATCGACACATCCCCGGACAAGTCAAAAACCTCATTGAGGACCACAGCAGGCCCATTTAATCAAAGGCGCCACCAAAACGTGCCAGCCAGCGGTCAAAGATTTGAAGCTTAGCCTCACCAAACTGGCTAAGCTTTTCGCGCACCCTGGCTGGCGTCTTCATCTTCTCAAGCCCACCAGGGTATTTTGAAAAAAACAGGTCCGCGAAGCAGACGATCTCTTCAGTGAGATTACGGGGAGCCATATCCCGCAACGGCAATGACAACTCCTGGACAGTGATATCATCTTCGGTCAACCCCACACCGATATGACGTTCACAGACCAGGGCGTGACGCGGCAACCCCTCGGCCTCGAGAATTTCTCGCCCCAGAATGCCGTGCATAATATAAGGGTATGAACCCAAAAGACCGATCTCTGGCGCACGCACACGGCAGATACCGATGTCATGCAACTGAGCGGCCTGCCCCAGAAACGTCAGTTCTCCAGCGGACACCCCGAGGACACGCCCTATCTTCTGCGCCAGGTGCGATACCATCGAACCATGGGTAATAACCATATCAAGAGCAGGTCCCCGGAAATAACGCCCCAGGATAGCGTGGCTATCCACCCCCACCCCCTGCACACAAGTCAAAATATCGTCACCCACAGCAACCCCCACCCCATTCTTTGTGTCAAACTTTTGTCAAACCACACATTTTATTAACCAGTATTCCAGTGCACTCAACCGCAAACAAGATTGGCATGACTCGTGCTAACCGATTATGACAAAAACAGACAATAGCTATTATTCCTTAACCGGAGCTTTAACCATGTACGCCAAATTCCCTTTTTACTCAATAGCCCAGATCTATGCAATAGGCCTGAATGTACCGGTTTCAATTCTGCTCGGACGCGACAACCTGTACTGGGTTGTTGATCAGCAACAGGCTGGTAACTACACTAGACAGGGCTGTTCGACGATGAAAACGGCCACGTAAACCAGGAATACGGCAATCAAGTGTCCGCCAGCGAGGCCGAGGACAGCACACAAAAATCCAGTAAAAAATCATTGACATATCCTTATCCCTGTTTTATCGTCCCTCCATCATATCCGTAACAACGGAGCATCATATCGGATCACGGTGCCCGCAAGGGCTTGATAGGGAAGAGGGGTGCAACTCTTATACGAGCCATTCCCCCGCGGACCCGCCGCTGTAAGCGATGACGAAGGGCAGTATGCCACTGGTGAACAACCGGGAAGGCGCCCGGAGGATGACTCGCAAGCCAGAAGACCTGCCTGATCTTTACCACTGACTAACTTCCCGGGGGACTGGGAGAGTGGAACGCCCATTTACAGGACTCTTGAATACGGAAAGTCCGCATACCGACGGTATGCGGACTTTTTTTATGACCGCTTCCCTGCCTACAGCGCCCTAACTCCCTTCACCCCCGGTTGTATTCCTCGATGATGGGAGTCGTCATGTCCAAACCCGTGTCCTTCGCCTCACCCTTTATCTTGGTTGCCATCACGCGGCAAACGGAAAGAAACGCCCCGCTCTGCGAGATTCTTACCCCGACACATTCACCACTGACAATCAACCCCAACCACCGCCACCAGCGGTTCAGGCCAAACGCGAACAGCACCCCGCTGTCGCCGACGGGCATCTTCTTCAATCACCAAGCACGTCCCATTCAGGATGACGATCACGCGCATCCTGACCTTATACCACTGTCCATAATCACCACGGCAAGTCTCTTTATCCGGTCAAATGCTGCGGTTTGGCGAAATGATCGCTCAAACCAAACAGCCATCATCGACAGGACAATGGCTTGCCGCAAACTGGTCGCGCTCCTTGGGGGGAGAATATCAGTTTGCGGCAGTGTGCCGGGCGGCCCAGGCCGCCCGGCACCTTCACACACACAAACGGGCACAACATACACATAGCGTCCGGTACTCCTTTCTCACGGCACAGGAAGGAGTACCGGGGACGGGGAGTGCATGCGCCACATCTGCCAGTGTCGCATGCACTCTCCTTTCCCCTCCCGTCCCGCATCTCTTGTTTCGCACAGGGGGAGAGCCCGCATGCACTCTCTCCCGTGGAAGAGCATACGAGACGGGGCGGGAGGGGAATAATCATTTTCAAGTTGCGGCGATCCGTGCGCCGGCTCGGTGCAAGGCTGCGGCCGGACTCGCCCCCATGATATGAGCAGATGACATGCGCGTGTACGAAAACGCGAAAACAAGGAGGAAGAGATCACATGGCGGAAGCTGACGTAACGGTCGATATAACCAAGATCGACACGGACAGGGGATTCTTCGACGAATTCACGTTCCCGGACTACGAAACATGGAAGGAAGAGGTGATCAAGGCATTGAAGGGCGCTCCCTTTGATAAGGTCATGTTCACCTCGACCTATGAGGGGCTGACCATCAACCCGATCTACTCTGCCGACGATATCAAGGGACTGCCCCATCTGGAATCGCGCCCGGGGTATGTTCCCTATGTGCGGAGTACGCACGTGGGCGGTTATCTTGAAAAACCGTGGTTCATCTGCCAGGAGCTGCTCGTGTCCCTGCCCGAGGAGTTCAACAGCGAGGCGCTTTTTGACACGAGCCGCGGCCAGACCATGTTGAATCTGGTACTGGACCGGCCGACAAAAAAGGGGCTTGATCCCGCGGAGGCCGAGACCGGTGAGGTGGGCAAGCGGGGCCTATCCCTTGCATCGGTCAGTGACCTGAAGCGGGCGTTCAAGGGGCTCGACCTGGCAAGCCTTCCCCTGCTCTGCAACACCGGAGCCACAGCCCTCCCCCTGACAGCCCTTCTTGCCGCCGCCCTGGAGAGCGACGGAGTTCCCCTGAAGCGATTCAAGGGGTGCGTCGGCTGCGACCCCCTTGCCGAACTGGTCAACGAGGGAGCCTTACGAATTGCTCTCCCCGTGGCCTATGATGCCATGTGCCAGGTTACATCCTGGGCCATACAGAACATGCCGGGGCTCGAGACCATATTCATCCAGGGTCATCCCTACCACGACGCCGGGGCAAGCTCCACGGAAGAAGTGGCCTTTGCCCTCGCCACGGCTGCCGAATATCTCCGCGAAATGCTGACCCGCGGCCTGGCCGTCAACGACATCACCCCCCGCATGCGCTTCGGCTTTTCCCTCGGCTCCAACTTCTTCGTCGAAATCGCCAAACTGCGCGCGGCGCGCATCCTCTGGAACCAGGTCGTGGCTGCCTTCGGAGGGAGCGAGCAGGCCCGGAAGATGCGTATCCACGGCCGCACCTCGGCCTACAACAAGACCGTCTGCGATCCCCATGTCAACATGCTGCGCATCACCAGCGAAGGTTTTTCCGGCGCGGTGGGGGGCGTGGACAGCATGCACCTGGCCCCCTTCGACGAACCGGTGCGGGTTCCGGACCGCTTCTCGCGGCGCATCGCCCGCAACGCCCAGATCATCCTTCAGGAAGAGGCACGCTTCACCATACCGATCGACATGGGGGGCGGCTCATACTTCATCGAGAAGATGACCGACGAGTTTGCCCGCGCAACATGGGCGCTCTTCCAGGAGATCGAGGGCATGGGGGGGATGACTGCCGCCATAGCCAACAGCCATCCCCAGAAAAGAGCCGCCGCCACGGCAGCCAGCCGCGCCAAACGCATCGCCACCCGCCAGGACGTCATCCTGGGAACGAACATGTACGCCAACATTACGGAGAAGAAGCTGGAGATTCCCGAGATTGACTTGGCAGGTATCAGGCAGCAGCGCATGGACGCCGTTGCCGATTACCGCATGAAACACGCCAGCACCTCGCTTGCCGAGCAGTTGACCGCCCTATCCAATTCCATCAGGGACAACGCGGACCAGACCATGGCTACGGCCATGGAGGCAGCCAAGAACGGAGCGACCCTGGGCGACATTACATCGCTTTTGGTCCAGATGGGCGGGCAGCCTGAAACAGCCCGACCGCTTCACATCCACCGCGCATCCGAGCCGTTCGAGGAGTTGCGCCGTTTCTCCGACGAGCACCTGGTAAAAACGGGAAAACGCATGTCCATCTTTCTGGCCAACATGGGTCCCATCCCGCAGCACAAGCCGCGGGCCGATTTTTCCTGCGGCTTCTTCGAGGTGGCCGGTTTCGAGATGCTGAACAACGAGGGGTTCGCCACATCCCAGGAAGCTGCCGAGGCGGCCCTGGCATCGGGCACGGCCGTCACGGTGATCTGCTCCACGGACGCCACCTATCCGGAATACGTGCCGACCCTTGCCACAATCATAAAGGCTGCAAAACCGGAGATGACAATAATCGTTGCGGGCAAGCAGCCGCCGGACTTGGAGCAGGAGTTCCGGGCCGCCGGCGTGGATGACTTCATCCATGTGCGGACCAACTGTTACGAGATGAACAGCAATCTGCAGTGCCGCTACAGGGAGGTTACACAAGCATGAGTTCATTCCCGAATTTCAAGGATATTGCCTACGAACCGCACAGGAAGGTCGTGGACACACAGACCTGGCAGAAGGAGTTCACAGAGTCCGTCGGAGAACCGCCGATCTGGATGACCAACGAGCAGATCCCGGT
Source organism: Pelobacter propionicus DSM 2379 (assembly GCF_000015045.1). Classification (GTDB taxonomy): domain Bacteria; phylum Desulfobacterota; class Desulfuromonadia; order Geobacterales; family Pseudopelobacteraceae; genus Pseudopelobacter; species Pseudopelobacter propionicus. Next base: position 1,347,827 of record NC_008609.1, on the reverse strand, counting down.
CAAGGCGCTCTACACCGAGGAGGACATCAAGGGCATCGAGCACATCGGATCCACCGCCGGTATCGCCCCCAACCTGCGTGGCCCCTACCCCACCATGTACGTGCAGCGCCCCTGGACGATCCGCCAGTACGCCGGTTTCTCCACCGCCGAGGAGAGCAACGCCTTCTACCGCCGCAACCTGGCCATGGGGCAGAAAGGGCTCTCGGTGGCCTTCGACCTGGCCACCCACCGCGGCTATGACTCGGACCATCCCCGGGTGGTGGGAGATGTGGGCAAGGCCGGGGTTGCCGTCGACTCCATCCTGGACGCCGAGATCCTCTTTTCCGGCATCCCGCTGAACAAGATGTCCGTCTCCATGACCATGAACGGCGCGGTCCTGCCGGTTCTGGCCTTCTACATCGTGGCCGGTCTGGAGCAGGGGGCGCAGCTGGACGAGCTGTCCGGCACGATCCAGAACGACATCCTCAAGGAGTTCATGGTGCGCAACACCTACATCTATGGGCCGGAAGGCTCCATGCGCATCATCGGCGACATCTTTGAGTACACATCCAAATACATGCCCAAGTTCAACAGCATAAGCATCTCCGGCTATCACATGCAGGAAGCCGGCGCCACCGCCGACATCGAGCTGGCCTACACCATCGCCGACGGCCTGGAATACATCCGCACCGGCATCACCGCCGGCCTGGAGGTGGACAAATTCGCGCCGCGTCTCTCCTTCTTCTGGGCCGAGGGGATGAACTACTTCATGGAGGTCTCCAAACTGCGTGCCGGTCGACTTTTGTGGGCCAAACTGCTCAAGCAATTCAACCCGAAGAATCCAAAATCCCTGGCCCTGCGCACCCATTCTCAGACCTCGGGGTGGAGCCTCACGGAACAGGATCCCTTTAACAACGTCACCCGCACCTGCCTGGAGGCAATGGCAGCCACCCTGGGGCACACCCAGTCGCTGCACACCAACGCCCTGGACGAGGCCATCGCCCTGCCCACCGACTTCTCGGCCCGCATCGCCCGCAACACCCAGATTTACCTGCAGAGCGAAACTTCCATCTGCAAGGCAATCGACCCCTGGGGCGGCTCCTACTACGTGGAATGGCTGACCGACCAGCTGCGCAAGAAGGCCTGGGCGCACATCGTGGAGGTGGAGTCCCTGGGAGGCATGGCCAAGGCCATTGAGACTGGCCTGCCCAAGATGCGCATCGAAGAGGCGGCGGCCCGCAAACAGGCCAGGATCGACTCCAAGGCCGAGCCGATCATCGGCGTCAACAAGTTCCGGCTGGAGCAGGAGGATCCCATCGACATCCTCTCCATCGACAACACTGCCGTACGCGAATCCCAGATCGCCCGACTGAAGAAGCTGCGCGCCGAACGGGACAACGCCAAGGTCCAGGGAATCCTGGAGGCCATAACCAGGGCGGCCGAATCCCGGGAGAACGGCAACCTGCTGGAGCTGGCGGTGGAGGCTGCCAAGGCGCGGGCCAGCCTGGGCGAGATATCCGACGCCATGGAGAAAGTCTATCCCCGCCACAAGGCGGTCATCCGCTCCATCTCCGGAATCTACAGCTCCGAGTACGCTGAAAACGAAGAGGTGCAGGAGGTACAGCGCATGTGCGCCGAGTTCGAGGAGCAGGAGGGGCGGCGGCCCCGCATCCTGGTGGCCAAGATGGGACAGGACGGCCACGACCGGGGCGCCAAGGTCATCGCCACCGCCTTCTCCGACCTGGGGTTTGATGTGGATGTGGGTCCGCTGTTCCAGACTCCGGAAGAGACGGCCGACATGGCGGTGGAGAACGACGTGCACGTGGTCGGCTTCAGCTCATTGGCAGCCGGGCACAAGACCCTGCTTCCCCAGCTGGTGGAGGAGCTCAGGAAGCGGGGACGGGGCGATATCCTGGTGCAGATCGGCGGCGTCATCCCGGCCCAGGACTACCAGTACCTGTACGACCACGGCGCCGACCTGATCTTCGGACCCGGCACGGTCATCCCCATCGCGGCCAGGAAGACCCTGGAGCTGCTCAAGAAACGACTGGCATGAAACGGGACGGCACGGACAAAAGCCGGCCCGAATGGGTACCGGAACAGGCGGGCGCCGGCGACGGCTTCACCACCCACGTCATGGAGGGGATCCACAGCCTCCATGACGGCATGTCAAAACGCCCCCCTGCCGCCCCCCGGCAGGGGGCGGTGGTCAAGCGCAGGGAACTCTCCGTCGAGGAATACCAGGAGGGGGTTCTTGCCGGCGACCGCGTGGTGCTGGCCCAGGCCATCACGCTGGTGGAGAGCAACGCGCTCCGCCACCAGGACAAGGCCCAGGAACTGCTGCGGCGCCTCTTGCCCCGCTGCCGGGACGCCATCCGTATCGGCGTGACCGGCGTCCCGGGAGCGGGCAAGAGCACCCTGATCGAAGCCCTGGGAACCAGGCTCTGCGACCGGGGCCACCGGGTGGCGGTCTTGGCCGTCGACCCCAGCAGCAGGGTCACCGGCGGGAGCATCCTGGGGGACAAGACCCGCATGGAGTCCCTCTCCCGTCACAGCAACGCCTTCATCCGCCCCTCCCCCTCGGGAGGGGTGCTGGGGGGGGTGGCCCGCAAGAGTCGGGAGACCATGCTGCTCTGCGAGGCGGCCGGTTTTGATGTCATCCTGGTGGAGACTGTGGGGGTCGGCCAGAGCGAGGTAACGGTGCGTTCCATGGTGGATTTCTTCATGCTGGTCACCATCACCGGAGCGGGCGACGACCTGCAGGGGATCAAGAAGGGGATCATGGAGCTGACCGACCTGATCGTGGTCAACAAGGCCGACGGCGCCAACCTGATCCGCGCCAACGCAACCCGGGCCGACTACGAACAGGTGCTGCACTACCTCCAGCCGGCTACCGAGGGATGGCTGACCGGCGCCAGGACCTGCTCGGCCACCACTGGTAACGGCATCGACGAACTCTGGCAGGTTGTCGAGCAGTTCAAGCGGGTGACCCGGGAGTCGGGGGTCTTCACCCGGCGCCGCCAGAAACAGAACCTGGAATGGGTCTACACCCTGGTGCGGGAACAGTTGGAAAAGAATTTTTTCAGCCATCCCGCGGTCAAGACGGCGATCCCCGCCATGGAGAAGGGGGTCATGGAGGGAACCATCGCGCCGACCATGGCGGCGCTGCAGCTCCTGAAACGCTATTCCGTAGAGTAATAATCGCGAAAATTGATGACACATTCGAAAGGAAACCATCATGCTCAAAAAAATCAACCACATCGGCATTGCCGTGGCATCCCTTGACGACAACATCCCCTTCTACCGCGATCAGCTGGGCATGGCCTTGGCCGGCCAGGAGGAGGTGGCGGAACAGAAGGTTCGTGTTGCCATGTTCACTATCGGCGAGTCCAAGATCGAACTGCTGGAGCCCACCTCTCCCGACAGCCCCATCGCCAAGTTCCTGGAGAAGAACGGCAGCGGCGTCCATCACCTGGCCTACGAGGTGGACGACTGCTCCGCCGCCATCGCCACCATGATCGCCGGCGGCGCGCGGATGATCGACGAGAAGCCGCGCAACGGCGCCCACGGCACCCTGATCGCTTTCATCCACCCCAAGAGCAGCAACGGCATCCTGACCGAGCTCTGCCAGCGCGGGCACTGAGGCTGCTCTAATTCCAATTCCAACTCAAAGCGCTCTCTTCGTTGGCTCGTCGAAGGCTCCTCAACGTACTATCTGTACGCCTCCGTCGCCTTCTTCCTCGCCGCCTTGATATCATCTTTGATTTGGAATCGGTATAACGGCTGGCCACGGAGAATACGGAAAAAATCGTTACTGATGCTCATGCACTCATGTGGACCTCGTTTCCACGCCGCCGCCGTTTCTCCGTGGCCCTTTCTTCAGCTTCAAAGGAGCACCCCATGTCCCTCGCCAGCAGAATTCTCAACGGCGACATCCGCGCCGCGGCGCGGATCATGCGCCACATCGACGACAACCGACCCGGCGTGACGGAAGAGCTGAAGCAACTCTTCCCCGCCACGGGCAATGCCCATATCATCGGCATCACCGGCCCACCCGGCGCGGGCAAGTCTACCCTTACCGACCGCCTGATCGGCGCCTTCCGCTCCCGCGGCCGCACGGTGGGGGTGGTGGCCGTTGATCCCACCAGCCCCTTCAGCGGCGGCGCCGTGCTGGGGGATCGGGTGCGCATGCGCGACCACTTCACCGACGAGGGGGTCTTCATCCGCAGCCTGGCCACCCGCGGCGCACTGGGGGGGGTCTCCCGCTCCACCGCCGACGTGGTCATGGTCCTGGATGCCCTGGGCAAGGATGTGATCATCATCGAGACCGTGGGCGTGGGACAGGACGAGGTGGATATCGCCAGGATCGCCCACACCACCTGCGTGGTCACGGTACCCGGCCTGGGGGATGGCATCCAGTCCATCAAGGCGGGCATCCTGGAGATCGCCGACATCTTCGTAGTCAACAAGGCCGATCGCCCGGGGGCGGATGAGGCTGCCCGCGACCTGAACACGATGCTGGACCTGCGCGCCCCCTCCACAGGTGAGGGACGCCGCCCCGCCGTGCTCAAGACCGAGGCCAGCCGGGGGAGCGGCGTGGACGAGTTGTGCGACGAAATAACCGCCCACCGGGAACAGCTGCTGCACAGCGACGCCATCGCTTCGTTCACCAGGGAGCGCAACCGGACTTATCTAATGGATATCATCGGCCACGCCCTAAAGCACCGGGCCACGGAATATCTGAGTCAGGACAATCTGTTGAATTCCCTGCTGGATGCCATGGACGGCCGCGCCATGGATCCCTACTCCGCGGCCGAACAGGCCATCGCCGGAATGATGAACGGGGCGTGCTGATCTCCCAATCTATATTCGGCAGCTGGGGTCTGTCTGCGATCACGGGGACGGGCTCTCCGGCGGTCCCCACCTGCCGTTTCCAGACTCAACGGCTCGGCATAACGCTTTTCGCATTTCTCCTCTGCTGGCTGGTCACGCCCCGCGCAACCCACGGGGCGTTCTCCCCGATCGGCAACTGCCTCTGGATCTCACCGGGAAACGGCGTGCGCAATGCCGACGGTTCGGTCACGCTCCCCCTGAGCATCCGTTACGGACGCTTCCCGGCGGGCGGCGGCAACTTGACGTCCCTCCGCGACCTGCGGGTGCGCTACGCCCTGGCGTCCGGTGACAGCTGGAGTCTTGGAGAGATCGGGCTTGAACCGGCACGTGACAGGGGGGTGCTGCGCCTCAGGGTCGGTGCCGAGCAACGCCTCCTGCTCCGGGTCAACGCCACGAGCCGGGAAAAGGGACGCACCGTGCACCATCATGCCCTCACCTGGTACCAGCGCGCCGGCCGCTCCGGAAACGGAAGCCCGGTGTCCGCGCCCCCCGGCGATCCGCTCCACAACGAACTTGAATTAAGCATCGCTCCTCGATTCCACTACTGGCGCCAGGTGGGAGAATCGCTGGGCATCGGCATCAGCAATCGCCTGAGCCCTGCTTCCCCTACGCTTGTCACCATCCTGGACGAACATCTCCCGGTCCAGCGCATCCTGGTCGATCCACGGCAAACCACGACCTGGACACCGCCCGACGACCATGACCTCAACAGCCGGGAGGAGCGGAGCGGCAAGGAGACCTTGCTGGTTGCTGAGAGCGACGGCAGTTCCACCATTTTCCGAACAACCACAACACTGCTGCTGCACCGGAACCGTACCGGCCACCACCGCCTGGTCCCCGGCCTGCTGACCCTGGGCTGTTCCTGCGGCCTGACGGTTCTGGCGGTGACCGTAAAACGGAGAAAAACGGCGTGAACCTGACTCGGAGCCGGCTGCTGGTTCAATCCCTCTCCTTCGGCATCCTGACCTACGGCGGCCGTTTCGGCCTGAACCTGGGGCACGCCCTCCCCTGCCTCTCCTGCCCCTATGTTAACGGTTGCGGAGGGCACTGTTTCCTGATGGCGCTGCAGGGTTCCTTCTGGGGAGTGCAGGCTTCCCTGTCGGCCCTGGCCGGTCCGCGCGGCCTGGAGACCCTCAGGATGCTGGCGTTGTTCATCCTGCTGGCACTGCAGCTCTCCAAACTCTGGTGCGGCTGGATCTGCCCCTTCGGCACGCTGCAGGACGCCCTCACCTGGGTCAGGAGCCGGCTCGGCATACCCGAGGCACGCTGGTCATGGGCAACGTCCGACCGGCTGCGCTGGGTGAAATACATCTTCCTGCTCCTGCTGCTGGCAATTCCGCTGATGATCGCCAACCTGGGGCTGCACGGCGATTACGGGCTCCCCTTCTGCCAGATCTGCCCGGCCAAGCCGCTCATGCCGCTCTTTACCGGAGACACGGCCCACCTGGCCATCGATACCACCAACGCCATCACCACCGCCATGACGGTCCTCTCCCTGCTGCTGGCGGGCGGTTTTCTGGCCGGGATGTTCTTCAGGGAGCGTTTCTTCTGCATCTTCTGCCCCATGCTGGCCCTGTTGGGGCTGGTGCAGCGCTTCGGCCTGGTCAGGTTCACCAAGAACGTCAACGCCTGCGTCGGCTGCGGGAGCTGCGCTCGGAGCTGCCCCCTGGAGATCCGCACCGTTCGGGCAGAACTGGTGAAGCGTGACGTCATGTCCCCCGAGTGCATGGCCTGCATGACCTGCGCCGATTCCTGTGCCCATGACGGGTCACTTTCGTTCCACTGGCTGAAGTGGCGCATCTTCGCATCGTCCGCCGTCGGTGCGGCCCGCAGATTCAGGAAAGGTTTGTTTTCATGAACAATGTTGTGACCCGCAGGGAAGAACTGCAGCAGCTTCGGGCCAGGGCCGACATGGCAACGGAGTATGCCGCGGAAATGGCGGCGCTTCGTTCCCGGAAGGACTACCTGGCCGAGTACGACTATTTTCTCGACCTGCTCGGCCTGCTCCCCCATCCGGAGCGGTTCCGGGAACGATTCAAGAAACCGCTGGTCGGCCTGACCTGCGTGCAGGCCCCCCTGGAGCTGGTGGACGCCCTGGGCTTTCACCCCTACCGCCTCTGCGCCCATGCTTCCTCCCGACAGAGGCTGGTCTCATCCCAGCTTCCCTCATTGGCCTGCCCCCTGCTCAAGTCGATACGGGGATCGTTCCATCTGGATGAATCGCTGGAACGGCTCTGTGACCTGACCGTCATACCCGGCAGCTGCGACTGGATGGCAAAACTTCCGGAGACACTTGAAGGGCGGGCACCTGGCGTACATGTCATGGAACTGCCCCGCATCAGGGAGAGCGAACGGGGGCAGCGGCGCTGGCTTGAAGAGGTCAGAGAGCTGAAACGGGTTCTGGAAAAACGGGCAGGGAGAAGCCTGTCACGCCAGGCGCTGCTCCGTTCCCTGGAGACCCATGCCAGGGCATGGCGCGCCTGGCATCTCCTCCTGGATGCGCGCAGCCAAAGCCTCATATCCGCCACCTGGACCACGGTGATCAGCCATGCCTTTCTGATGGGTGATACGGAAGGCTGGACGGATCGGGTCAACAGGCTGCTGCGGGTTCTGAGGGAACAGCCGCCCCTGTCCGGCACCCGCGTTTTCCTGGCCGGTTCGCCGATCTTTTTTCCCAACCTCAAGGTTCCGCAGCTGATCGAAGAGGCCGGCATGCACATCGCCGGAGACGAGCTCTGCTCATCGGAGAGGATTCTGGCGGGTCCGGCCCTGGGCAGGGACCGTTCCGTGGATGGGCTTTTGCGCAGCCTGGCGGAACAGTACCATCTGGGCTGCAGCTGCCCCAGTTTTACGGACACCCCCCGGCGTCTGGCCAACCTGCTGGAAACCCTGCATCAGCGCCGGATTTCCGGCGTGATCTACCATGTGCTCAAGGGGTGCCATCCCTACGACATGGACAGTTATCGCTACGAAAAGATCATCAAGGAGCGGGGCTTCTCCTTTATCCGCATCGAAACCGACCTGTCCCGGGAGGACGGCAAGAACCTGTTGGTGCGCCTGGAGGCGTTCCGCGACCTGCTGCATGAAAGGAGTTGAATCATGATTACCATGGGGTTTGATCTGGGGTCCGCCGCCATCAAGGCGGTCATGGCTGAAGAGGGCCAGGCGGTCTGGTACGGCACGATGCCGGCCACGGCGCACTACGTCCACTCCTGCGAACTGCTCTTCCGGAAGGGGCTAGGGGAACGGGGAGTGGCGGAGGAGGATCTGGCCGGCATCGCCGCCACCGGCTACGGCAAGGGGTTGTTCTCACGGGCGGACAAGGTGGTCAACGAGATATCGGCCAATGCCCTGGGGGCCTTCTCCCTGAGCGACGGCCAGCTCAGGAGCATCATCAACATCGGCGGCCAGGATGTGAAGATCATCAAGCTCTGGCCGGACGGGAGCGTGGCTGATTTCAGGATGAACGACAAATGCGCCGCCGGCACCGGCAGGTTCTTCGAGATGGCGGAACGGATCCTGGACGCGCCGCTGGCGGATTTCGGCAGCATGGACAGGGAGAGCAGTTCCCCGGCGGAGATCGGCAGCACCTGCGCCGTGTTCGCCGAGACCGAGCTGATCTCCCTCATGGCCCGGGGGGTGGATCGGAACGACATCGTCGCCGGCCTGAACCGGGCCATCGCCGCGCGGATTTCCTCCCTGGCCGAGAACATGGATCTTGCCGACGGCATCTGCCTGGACGGGGGTCCGGCCCTGAACAGCGGGCTGCACCGGGCAATGGGTGAGGAGATGGGACGGGAGGTGCGGGTCCTGGAGCAGCCGCAGTTCACCGTGGCCCTGGGGGCGGCGCTGGCAATCGCCCGGGAGAGGGGGCGCTGAGTCCGTCGAGGCTCCAGAAGCGCCTCGACGACATGTCCCGCACGATAAAGCTAGACAAAGGTCTGGGGTTCTTTTCTCTCAGCGCATTTTTCGTTGAGCCACACCGCCTTCTCCCGGATGCGCTCGTCCCGCATCACCCTGGCGCCGGTGGGGCACTCCCTGACACAGGCGCAGCAGGCGATGCAGGCCACCAGGTCCGTGGGCATGCCAACGCCGGAGGAGATGGCCGCCGTCGGACAGATCCGGACGCATGTCCCGCAACGGATGCAAAGGGAGGCGTCCGTCTCCGGCGGGATGGAGAGCCCCTTCCACTCCCGGTAGGGAGAGTCGCCAGGAACCTCCAGTGATGGGACAAGGTCCAGGCCGGTGAGCCGACGCGCCTTTTTCCCGATCCGCCTGCCAAACTCCGCCGCCGCTTCCAGGTCCGCCGTGTCGGGCCGACCAGCCGCCACCGGAACCTCGGGGGTGGAGAAGGAGTGTTCGCCGATAAAGGCGCCCCCGGCAATGGGGATGTACCCCAGTTCCTGGGCCAGGTCCCACAGCTCCAGCAGGGCGTCTTCGAACTCCCGGTTTCCGTACAGGACCACCACCACCGCCATGCCGCCGCCGCGCACAAGCCGCAGCCTCTCCCGCGCCTGGGCGGGAAGCCGGCCGCCGTACACCGGCGCGCCGAAAATGGTCAGGACACCCTCCCCTGCCGTTTCTTCAGGGAGACGGGCGCCGGGAAGGGTCAGGTCGTACTGCTCCACCGCCGCCTCCGGGAAGGAGCGGGCAATGGCTTCCAGCACCCTCTTGGTGGTGTGGGTTGGAGAGAAATAGATCAGTCGTACTGAGTTGATGTTCATGGAACCTCCTGTGGGAGCCCCGTCACGGGGCCCTGATCAACGTTCATTTCTTCAATACCGACGCGGCACGGGGCGCAGGCCGTGTGCAAGATACGCCCGCAAAAAACAGGGAGGAAACAATCTCCGTCTTTCGCCTACATCCGCCCATGAATTGAAGTTTTTGGCAATCTCACTTCTCCCAGAAAAAATCCTAAATCGTAGATGGCCCGCCTCTTCCCAGGTTAATTTCCAGCCCGAGAAGCTTTCCGGCCCAAACTACTCGTTGTTGTAGGCGTACACCGATTGCCAGCCAAGCTCCTGTTCCAGGTACTCGGTGGTGGTCCGCTGTACGAGGGGGGCTTCAGTGTAGGGGGTCATTCAATAACCTCCCAACGGCCGGTTTTTTTGGAGCCCACACGCCGCAGGATGCCTACATCCTTCAGCCTCCCGATGTTACGCATCACAGTAGTGCGGTCCTTTGGGGTCATGTCGGCTAGTTCATCATAGGAAACAGCCGGATTTGACCGAATAAAATCCAGCTCTTCCACCGGCTGGCGCTGACTGTGGCGATGAACCGTGGTCATCGGAAAATCGATGGCCTGCCACTTCTCCTGCGCCCGCTTGATGCCCGAGCCCAGGCCATGGTAGGGGAGTAGTCCCTTGGCCACGCAGGAAACCAAGATCGGCTTGCGGATATTAGAGTTCCCGACCCGGATCTTCTCCACCGTCAGGTTGTTTACGCCGGTCATGATTTGCCCCCTTTTTTCGAGGCGGCTTCAGCTTCTTGATGTCCTCTTCCAGCTCCTTGAGGCTCTCTTCATGCTGGATACGCCGCTGCGATTCCCGGAACTTGTCATATTCCAGAGCGGCTTTTTCCTGGGCCATCTGGTGGCTGATTTTGCCCGCATGGGTCAATAACTCCCGGCCATTGAGCTGAATAATTGCATCCAGCCGTTGAATCCAGTCTGCCATGTGCATGGGAATTCTCTGCTGGGCCATGGTTTCGGCGAAGGCCAGGTATTGCTCCACCAGCAGGCCGAGCAGCTTCATTTCGTCCTCGTCAAAGCGATATATTCCTTCAGCCGTTGGGTGGCCCAGATGCGAAACTGAGTGCCCTGGTGAGACTTGACCCGGTAACCGACGGAGATGATCATGTCCAGGTTGTAAAACTGAACTTCTCTGGACTGGGTTTTGTCAGGCATGGCGCCATGTCGGGTGGTTGTCCGGAAATTCCGGACAACCACTTGCTCGTCCTGTTCGCGTTCACTAAAAATATTGCGGATGTGCTCGGAAATCGTCTTCTTGCTTTTGCCGAACAGCCCAGCCATGTGGTCTTGAGTCAGCCAGACCGTCTCGTCTTCCAGCCGGACATCGATTTTGATTTTGCCGTCGGCGGCCAGGTAAATAAGAATTTCCGAATTATTCATGCCACTGCCTCCATGCCTAAACGGTCATTTGTCGGGTCAAAGTGACCGGATATAATCATGCCGCCCGTGCTGACAAAAGCCGCCATCTCCGAGGCCAGGGAGTCAGCGTTCTTCACATCCGCCCTGAACTGGCGGGTGGAGTCTTCGCCGAGGGAAATTTAGGAGAGGAGATCGGATCGTTTCATACCATCCATGCCTCCACACCATATTCGGTTATTGGTTCCCGGATTTCTTTAGAGGCGGTTCGCGAACCGCCCTTGCCCACATTCAATGAATCCAATTCCCATTGCGCGGGATTGTTATGGATGTATTCACGAATGCGGTTCAATTCCGGTTCATTGCGGACGATGTGTTCCCAATAATTGCGTTGCCATAATTTTCTGCCGGCGGTTTCGCATAATTCATTGATACCTTTGGTAGATACCGTTTTAAACGCGCCGACTAATCGACCAATGGGTTTGCGTATCCCCGTAGGGGCGGTTCGCGAACCGCCCCTACAATCGTCGGTGATTACGATAATTCCATGTGCATGATTCGGCATGACGACATATTCATCCAACGAAACATGGTCATATTGTTCCGCCAACCATTCCCATGAATCGGCAACAATCCGACCCGCATCATTCAACCGCATGTCCCCATTCACAATACCCCCGAACAGGCATTCCCGGTTCCGGGCGCAGACGGTGACGAAATAGGCCCCGGCCTGGGTATAATCGTATCCCTGCAATCGAATGGAACGGCGGTGATGAATGGCAGAATCGTATTTCATGAATATTTCCCCCCGCTGTCCCGGCAGTGCTTTCTCACCACGTCAACCCAACGTTCATACCAATGCCAGACCTTCCCTGCCACCATGGTACCGTAGCCCTTGGCGGGAGTCTTTGCATGCTGGGATCGCCAGAGTTGCGTATGGTAATGGATCGTAAAACCAGGGTAGCCTTCCGCCTTCATCAAATCCACGACCTGCTTCGGCAGGTATTTTTTCTTTTCCGTTTCCTTGATGACTGCGTATTCCTTGTTAACAGTCTCAGCCAGCGGAGAATCGCTCTTGACGAATTCAATGACTCGGTCAGCCTGCCCCTTGCGGTTGGCTGTCTTTGGAACAAACAGTATCCGGTAAGCGTAATGCGGGTTGGCAAATTCTTCATCGGTCAGCTCGGAGTCAAACTTCTGAATGTAACCGTGAATGTTGGCGGGTAATGCATCCGGTTCACTCTCCCAGAATGCCCGTAAACGCTTGGCCTTCGAATCACCGTTGAAGTCGTATTTTGGCGCGTAGATATCAATATTAGCGGTCTCTCGGAAAAACTCGGTAAATGTGTTGTTAGAGAAGTCAAGCACATAGCCACTCGCCATCCCGAACAGATCCTCGAAGACCTTTTTCTCAATTGCCTTTAGACTGCTCATACCGCCCCCCTGTTCATCAGCCTGGGCAGGAGGAGGTCGCGGGCTTTAGGGAGTTGGTGATCAATCGTTTGCAGGCGACGAATCTGATCAAGAAACAGCTTTGCATGATTTCGTAACATATTCGGAATCAACGTATCGACGACAATCATTTCGTACCCCGGGATGACGTACTGACCGGTGTTCTTCCGGGCAGCCCATTGATGAGGACCTTATCGTCTCTCCCCAAAAGAGGAGCCCACGTCCGGGTCGGGTAAGGGTGGGGAGTATCCCGGAATATTCCGGAAAAAGGTGACGACACCGGGACGGGGACCTACAGGAGGGAGCGTTTTTACATAGCAGAAACAGGCGGGAATAACCATAGGAAAGGAGCGATTCATAAGGACACGGCTTGCCGCCCCTCCCCCTCCAGGGCGGCGAGGCAGCCGCGATAGACGGCGCAGGCCAGATCGGGACGGGAGGAGCGGTTGTAGTACAGCCTGGAGGGGCACTCCCCCGGACAGCTCCCTTCCAGGGGACAGCCGGGACAGTCCGGCGACCCCAGGGGCCGCGGATCATTCCAGCGCAGTCGGCTCAGGCGGGGGTGAGACAGGCTGCCTGCTTCGAAACGGTCGTCCCCCAGGGTCTGGCCGCAGGGGTAGAGCCGGCCGTCGGGGTGGACCGCCAGGCTCTCGCCGAGACAGGCATGGCAGAACCACCCTTTTCCCCTCTTTCCCGACAGAGCTTTTCCGACCAGATCCAGCTCGCGCAGCCGCAGGGGAACGCTCCGCCGGCCGTTCACCGCGGCGAGCAGTCGCACCAGGGACCCCACCTCCTGTTCCAGGATCCGGGGATCGGGCAGCTCCATCCCCCCGGAACAGCCTCCCCCCCGCGCCACCAGCAGGTCCAGCCCGATGCCGCGCGCGCAGCGGAACCCGGCCAGCATCAGCCCCAGACGTGACAATTGCCCACAGTTCTCGGAACCGACCACCGTCGTCACCCGGAAGGGGACCCCCATCTTTTCCAGCAGTGTGAGGCCGAGCAGGGCCTTATCAGCCTCCCCCCTCAGCCTTTGCTGGATCGCGGGAGGACCATCCAGGCTGACCCCCACCTGCACCCCATGCTCCCCCAGGAAACGGACCAGGTCCTCGTCCAGCAGGGTGGCGTTGGTCTGGATGCCGACCGTGCAGGGGCGTTTCAACCGGCGAATCTCCGCGACCACATATCGGACCATCTCCCGCGCCAGCGTCGGTTCGCCGCCGCTCAGCTGGACATGCAGCGGCCCCTCCCCGAGGGCTACCAGGTCCAGGGCCGTCCGCGCCACCTCGGGGGACATGTCCATCCCCCGCTCCAGCCCGGCATGGTAGCAATAGGCGCAGGAGAGGTTGCAGCGCGTGGTCAGCCCAAGCACCAGGTACCTGATCGTGGGCATAACGCACCTGTTCAGAGGCAGGGACACGGCGCGGCCAGCACGGCCAGGGCGTTGATCACCGCTGCGGCCACGTTGGAGCCCCCTTTCCTGCCGATGTTGGTGATGAAGGGGATATCCAGCCCGGCCGAGACCAGGGCCTCGTGGCTCTCCGCGGCCCCCACGAAACCGACCGGCAGGCCGACGATCAGGGCAGGCTCAGCCTTGCCGGCACGGATCAGGCGCACCAGTTCGAACAGGGCCGTGGGGGCGTTGCCGATGACGAAGATGCGGTTGCGTTCGTCCCGGACCGCTTTGCGCATGGCCGCCACCGACCGGGTGATCCCTCGTTCCCGTGCCTCCCCGGCCACATCATCATCGGAGACATGACAGACGACCCTGTTTCCGAAGCGGCTGATCCTGGCCCTGCTGATGCCGGAGAGAGCCATCCTGGTATCGGTTACGATGCCGTACCCCGCTCTCAGCGCCTCGCACCCCTCCCGGACACAGTTGTCGGACATCACCAGAGATCTCACGTATTCGAAGTCGGCGCTGGTATGGATGACCCTGCGCACCACCTGCCACTCGTCCGCGGGCCAGCCGTGTTCCCCGGCCTCGGCGTCGATGATGCGGAACGATTCCCGTTCGATCTCTTCAGGTTTCATCTGCAATGAATCCATCAATTCCACCCCAGCCGTCCCAGGGATTCCCGAACACGCTCCAGTTGCAGCTCGGCCAGCTTGGGATGCACCCCCAGATGCCGCCCCATCTCAAGCTCAAGGAAGGGGTACCGGTTCCGGGCCGCCTCGATCTCCTCCGGCAGGTCTTTCAGGACGTGGGCGCCCATGAACAGGAAGTAGGGCATCATCAGTATCCGTTCGGCCCCCTTGGCCACGCAGATATCAACCCCCTGCTGGATGTTCGGTTCGTGCATCTCCCGAAAGGCGACCTCGACGATGTCATGGCCGCTCATCCCGCGGATCATATCCGCGATATAACGCGCATCATTGTTCGCCTCGGCTATCCGGCTGCCGTGCGCCATCAGTAATACCGCTGTTTTCATGGCTTCTCTCTCCTTTTTATTCCCACGATCAGGTAACGATTGCGGTTGTAGGTTGCCCTTCACTCAGTTCCCCGCCATGCGCCACTCCATCTTCCATTTCTCCACAGATTCGGTAGTCAGCACATCGATCTTTCCTCCCTGAAACTCCTCGGTGACCTCGCCCATGACATCCTCCCTATCCCCTTCGATATCCGGGGCGACCCCCTGCAACGCCTCCATCCGGTCGTCGCCGGCATTCCACAACCCGCGTGTGGCCGCCTCCAGCAGCCTCACGAAACCTCCGACGGTTCCCCGTCCGGTTCATCCCGCATTCGGTTCACTCCGTGCGCCCCGGTCAGAACAGCCACTTGGCGCCGCCGATGAACGTCCTTCCGGCCATGGCATAGCCGTTGACGTACTCGTACCTGCGGTCGAACAGGTTGTTGACCGCCAGGGAGAGTTCGAGGGACTTGACCGGCCGGTAGCTTCCCTTGATGCTGGCGGTCAAAAAGCCCCCCTTGTCGGTGTACTCGCCGTTGGCGTTGTTCTCATAGCTGAGGATGCGTTCGGTTCCCTGGTAGTTGAACACCATCCGCCCCTCCCAGTTCTCCCGGGCGGCACGGATGCCGAAGGCCCCGGTCCACTCCGGGATGTACAGCAGCCGGCTGCTCTTGGTCGCGGCTATCTCCGCCGGGTCGCTGGACTCGTACCTGGTTTTGTAGGTCACGTTGGCGTACGGCTGAAACACCATGTCGAGTCCGGTCAGCCACCCCATGTCGTAGGAGACATCCATCTCCACCCCCTGGATGATGGCGCCGGGAACGTTCTTGTAACTCCAGTCGATGCCGCTGACCCGGTACTGGTAGATCTTGTCGCTGAAGTCGGTGTGGAAGAAGGCGAAGCTGCTCTTCAACTCCTTGTAGTTGAAGTCAATACCCGCCTCGTAGGTGATGCTCTTCTCCGGCTTGAGATCCGGATTGCCCACCACATGCTTGGTTCCGGTGGAGTTGTAATCAGCCGCGATCTCCAGGGGCGCCGGGGCGCGGAAGGCGGTGCCGACGCTCCCCCTCAGGCTGAGCGCGTCGTTGACCTTGTACACGACCCCCCCCCTGAAGGTCAGGTGATCCATGGTCTTGGAGACATCCTCCGTGGCGTTGATCGCGTTTGCCGTGGCCAGCATGCTGTTGTCGAAGTAGTCGTAGCGCATGCCGGCAGTCAGTATCAGCCGGTTGGAGAACAGGTCGAGTTTTCCCTCGGTGAACACGGCGTAGTTGTCGTTTCTGGTGTCCGGGCTGTTCAACTTTTTCCCGTCGGTCCTGCGGGACTCCAGCTCGATCCTGGCCCATTCAGCGCCCACCAGGATACGGTGGTTGCCGATGGGAAACACGTTCTGCAGGCTGGCCCCCTGGGAGCGGGTACGACTGAAATACTGGTAGTAGGGGGTGCTGCTGGGATAGTTGTAGGTATCCTTGTTCAGGGTCAGGTAGTACTTGGCCGTCAGGGTGGAGTTGGCGTACTCCACGTCGATGGCGTTACGCTCCTTGTCGTTGTGGTTCTTCAGCTCCGGTTTCCACCAGTAACCGGGAGAACCGTGTTCCGTCTCCCAGTGTTGAAAGCCGACGGCGATGCGGTGATCCTTCAGGAAGGTATAGCCGAGACGCGTACTGAGATCCTCGGTATCGTAATGGGTGTTTTCGATGCGGCCATGGCCGGGGCTGCTGAAATCCTTGGCCTCGGACTTGCTGGCAGTGGCGTAAAAATCCACGTTGTGTTTGGTCCCCCCCAGTTCGGCCGCGGTTTTCCAGTAGCCCCAGGAGCCCCCTTCGGCCAGGATCGAGCCGCTCAGCTCCCCCTTCCCCTTCTTGGTGATGATGTTGATCACCCCCCCCATGGCCTGGGAGCCGTAGACCACCGAGGCGGGTCCCTTGACTACCTCCACCCGCTCGATATCCGCCACCGGGATCTTGGCGATGTTGGAGGTGCCGGCCCGGTTACCGTTCACCAGCACCATGATCCGGTTGCCCACCTCGTTGCTGGAGTCGGTGGTCAGGCCACGGATCTCGATCCTGGTGGCAAGGGCCATGTTGTACTTGTGCACATGGCCGATGCCGGCCTCGGCCAGCAGCTCCCCCACGTCCTTGGCCGAAGAGCTCTTGATGGTCTCCTCGTTGATAACGTGAACCGACGCCGGGATGTCCTTTCTGGACTCCGCCGTCCTCGTGGCCGTGACCACGATCTCGTCCAGCTTGGCATCGGCCTCCTTCTTCCTGGCCAGGTTGCTCCGTTTCTCCTCCGCCGTCTCCGCTGTCTCCGTCTGCTCCATCGCCGGCGACACGGCCGGACGGGACAACACAAGCGCGCCCAGAACGGCCGCATACAGGTACCACTGCTTCATCTTTTCCTCCCTCGGGAATCACATGATAATCGGCATCCACACAGGTCTTCCGGCTCAGGGCATCCTACTGACCGCCTTCCCGCCATGGTATGGCCCATGACAGTGGCATTCCTCCGCTTCCATATCAGAGCGCTCTCTTCGTTGGCTCGTCGAAGACTCCTCAACGTACTATCTAGTACGCCTCCGTCGCCTTCTTCCTCGCCGCCTTGAAATCATCTCTGATCTGAAACCGGAGATCGGCGTTCGTTCCCTTTACGGCCGCGGGGCGGCGGGAGACTTTCACTCCTCTTCCCTTGAACGGATCCGTTGAAAAACTACCTATGACCGACTCTTCTTACCTCGTTGTGTCGGACACCTCCATGACCAGCCTGACCCCCCGGTTGCTGCGTGCCGGGACAAGCGCCTTCTCAATCATCCGTACGTTCCGTTTCATGCCATTTCTCCTCAAACCCCAATGCCAGGGCACGGCAGGCAAGCACCGGGAAATCACCGTCGGCAAAGGCTGACAGGGTCCCCATATAGGCCGGCATGCGGCCGTGGTTGCCGCTCACCGCGCAGGCCACCTGGGCCGCGGCGGCGCTGATCACCTCTTTCCAGCAGCCGGCGGGGAGCACCCCCCAGCTGAACTTGTCCTTGAGATGCGCCAGGGCGGCGACCGCCGCCACCGTGGCCGGATCACGCTCGATGGGCATGAAGCTGTGCCGCAACAGCCCGGCCTGTTCCGGTGTCAGAAAGGAGCAGATGGCATCCTGGATCTCGGCGCGATCCATGCCGAAGCGCCTCAGGTGGATCACGGACGAGCACTGACCGGCCGGAGTCAATCCGTTCTGCAGCGCCAGGGTCCCCTTGACCGCGCCATGCACCGCCCGGCCGATCAGCTCCCCCAGTTTTGAGTGCTTTCCGGCGCTGGTCAGAGGCGGCCCGCCTGTCTGGGCCGCGCAGACGGCGATCTGATCGGTGCCGGTGCCGGTGGCCAGGCCGTCGGAGTAGAGCGAATGCACCGCCAGCTCCTGCAGCACGGCGCTCTTCGCCTCGGTGGCGGTCACGATCACCCTGGCCATGGCCCCCGGTACCAGCGGTTTGTTGATGAAGAGCATCATGTTAATGGTTCCTGCCGGCGGGACCTCACCGGAAGCGGGCAGTTTCTCGAAGCCGTCCGGCGTCTCGAACACCGAGGCCGGATCACCGGCCCGTCCCGCGTTCCCCTCCACTCCGCCGGTGCAGACCACCACGACGGAGATGTCACGGAACCTGGCGGTCTCGATGCAGGCGTTCTTCATGTTGGCCGCCGTGCCCAGGGTGGCGCAGACATCGTGGGGCAGGCCGTGGCGGTCGCAGATCAGCTTGCGGTAGCGCTCCGGCTCCCTGGCCAGCTTCATGGCCACCCCGTGGTGATGCCCCGAGGGCTCGCAGCTCTGGTGGTTGTAGACATACTCCAGGTCGTCCCGCATGCCGCCGGCTGCCCGGCAGGTGGAGAGCACCTGGTGCGGCAGCAGGAATCTGGCGTAGATGATCCGGTCCTCCCGGTGGATCTCCACGCCGTCGTAACAGGTTTCGATCAGCATATTTTCTCCCTTTCAGTCCCTGGCCTGGTTCACCGAGTTCAGGGCGGCGAAGAAGAAGACAATCCCCACCCCCAGCATGATCAGGTAGGAGACCGCGGAGGGGGTTCCGCCGAAGGCGCTGGTCCGGATGGCGCCGGAGGCATGGGTCAGGGGGAGGAAATAAAGCAGTTTCTGCGCCCAGAGCGGCATCCGGTCGATGGGAAAGAAGGTCCCCCCCAGGAAGGCCATGGGGGTGATCACGAAGCTGGTGACCAGGCTCTGGTCGGCATGGGACTTGACCAGCATGGCCATGGTTACGGCCAGGGAGGCGAAGACAAAGCTGTTGCAGAGCACCGCCAGCCAGAACCACCCGCCGAAATGCAGCGAGAGGCCGAAGGGGAGACAGAGGCAGATCACCACCAGGGCGCCGATCAGGGCCCGGGTCATGCCGGCCAATACCTCGCCCGCCACATAGGCGGCGTTACCAATGGGAGCTGACTGGAACTCCTCGAAGATGAACCAGTAAAAACGGGCCACGTTGATCTCCGTGGCAATGCCGAAGGCCTGGTTCATGCCGTTCATGGCGATCAGGCCGGGAATCAGGAACTCCAGGTAGGGACGCCCCTGGACGATCATGCCGCCCCCCATGGCATAGCCGAACGCCACCAGGTAGAGGAGCGGCGAGACCGCCATGCCGGCCAGTTGCCGCTTCAAACGACGCCGCAAGATCAGCAGTTCCCTGTAATAGACCGCGATCAGCCCGTTCATGGCTTCACCTTCTTTCCGGTCTGCGCCAGGAAAGCATCCTCCAGGTTGACCCTGCGGAGGGAGAACTCGTTGGGGAGGCTCTCCGCGTACGCCTTTGCCTCGTCGTTGTCATGGAAATAGGCGGTGCGGATCCCCTCTTCCTCCAGATGGTCCACGGCCCACTGCCCCAGCCGCTCCATAAAGGATGCCGGGGTATCCACGGCCACCACCCGCCCCTGGTCCAGGAAGGCCACCCGCCCGGCAAGAAATTCCGCCTCTTCGATGTAATGGGTGGTCAGGAAAATGGTGGTGCCGTCCTGCTGCACCCTCTTGACCAGGGCCCAGATCCTGCGCCTGATGCCGGCGTCCAGACCAACGGTCGGCTCGTCCAGGAACAGGATGCGCGGCTCATGCATCAGGGCCCGGGCGATCATCAGCCGCCGTTTCAGCCCTCCGGAGAGCTGTTTCACCGGGGAATCCCACCGGTCGCCAAGTTCCACGTACTCCAGCAGTTCATCCGTCCTGCGCCGCCGCGCCGCGCCGCTCATGTCGAACAGCCGGCCGTGGATATCCATGTTCTCCCGGACGGTCAACTCGCTGTCCAGGTTCAGGTGCTGGGGGACGAACCCGCACTGGCGCTTGGCCTGCCGGGACTCATGGTCGATGTCGAAGCCGTTCAGCCTCACCCGCCCCCCACCCTTACGGGTCAGGCCGTTCAGGATGCGGATGGTGGTGGTCTTCCCCGCGCCGTTTGGCCCCAGGTAGGCGAACAGTTCCCCCTCCCCGATATGCAGGGTGACGCCGTCCAGGGCCTTGACGGCACCGTAGCTCTTCTGCAGCTCTTCGATCCGTATCACCGCGGCTATCTCCCCTTCCCACGCAGGGCCTGAACGTTGTCGGCGATATCCATCAGCGGCTGGCGGCGCACGCGGTGGGGCAGGGCCAACTCCGCCGCGGCCTGGATATCAGCCGATTCCACCTGGCTCCTGCCGTCATAGGCGGCCAGGGTCCTGGCTGTCTTGAGGATGATGATGTCACCGCGATGGCCGTCCACCCCCACGTCGAGGCAGTACTGGGCGATCTCGTACAGAAGCGCCCTATCCACGGTCACCCCGGGGTACAGCTCCTGTGCCGCGAGGATCTTTTCTCCCAGGGCCCGGGACTCGTTGGACCACTGTTCGACAAACGCCTCGGGGTCGTTTTCGAAGGCTGCCCGGCGCTCCATGATGGCCACGCGGTCGTTGGCCGAGCGGATCCCCTCGATGTTCACACAGAGCCCGAACCGGTCCAGCAACTGGGGACGCAGCTCCCCCTCTTCGGGATTCATTGTTCCCACCAGGGTAAAGCGGGCCGGGTGGGAGAAGGAGACCCCCTCGCGCTCGATGGTGTTCACCCCCATGGCGGCCGAGTCCAGCAGCACATCCACTACATGGTCGTCCAGCAGGTTGACCTCGTCCACGTAGAGGATGCCGCGATGGGCCGCGGCCAGGATCCCCGGTTCGATCCGCTTCTCCCCCTTCTTGAGGGCATGCTCCATGTCCATGGTTCCCACCACCCGGTCCTCGGTGGCGCCCACCGGCAACTCCACCACGCGGATCTTGCGTTTGACCGTCCTGGGCGGTTCGGCCTGCTCGCCAGCCCGGGGATTGAGCATCGCCCTGATGGCGCGGCCGGTCTCGCCCTCATCGCTGGGGGAGAGCTGGAAGGGGTCGTCTTTGTACACCTCTATCTCCGGGAGGATATCCGCCAGGGCCCGCACCGCGGTGGACTTCGCCGTGCCCTTCTCCCCCCTGATCAGTACCCCGGAGAGCCCGGGGGTGATGATGTTCAGGATCAGGGCCAGCTTCATCTTTTCCTGGCCCACAATGGCCGCAAAGGGATACATCGGGGTTTTCTTCATCGAAATGGTTCCTTTCCATGTATCTGTGTGGTTTTTCATTCCGGAAACACCGGCGCTACCCGCCGAATACAGTCTCATCCGGAAAAAGCGGTTGTTCACGCGAAGGCGCGACGTTGGCAAAGGAAACGAGAGGGACGGATCGACTCACTCATCCAGGGAAGCAGGCATTCTTTGCGTCTTCGCGCCATTGCGCGAGATAACTGTCGCTATCAGGTTCACGTGTTTCGGTTGTCCCGACCCGGAATCTCAGTCCATCCGCTGCTTGACGATATTCACCAGGCTCTGGGCCTTCAGCTGATCGATCCTGAAGTACTCGGCCTCCATGGCATCGGCCAGCCTGCGGGCCAGCCCGAAGGAGACCATGCCCTCTTCCTCCGTATCAACCACGATGTAGCGCGCCCGCTCCTCCTTCACTGCCATGGCCCGGGCCAGTCCCATGGCTTCGTCCACCGGCCTGCCGTCCCCCAGGGCCACGTTGCTCTTGCCGTCGGTGATGAAGATGACGATCGGCCGCGCCGTCGGATCCCTGCCCAGCACGCCGCGCAGCTGTTCATAGCTCTTGGCGATAGCCGCCGACAGCGGGGTGCGCCCCCCCACCGGCATCTCCTCCAGCAGCTTGCCGGCCAGCTCCACCGAGGTCGTGGGGGGCAGGTTGACGAACGCCTCGTTCTTCCTGAAGGAGATCATCCCCACCCGGTCGCGCTTCTGATAGGCGTCCAGAAGCAGCGACATCACCGCCCCCTTGGATGCGGCCATGCGCCCCCTGGCGCCCATGGAGCCGCTGGCATCCACCACGAACAGGAGGAAGTTGCCGACCCGTTTCTCGCGCACCTTGCCCCGGAAATCCCGGTCGCTCAGGTTGACGCACATTCCCTCCTTCGTGCCCCTGAACAGCTGGTGGGGAGCGGCGGCCCGCAGGGTGGCGTCCAGGGCGATGTCATTGTTGGAGCAGGCATAACTGCTCTTCACGTAGCGCCCCTGTTTCCGGCTCACGCGGGTGCTGGAGCGCCGGCCCGACCCCCTGCGGACGACGCGGTCCTTGTCGCTCCTGATGGTCTTGACCTTGAAGGTCGCGCCTACCTGGAAGACGCTCTCCCGCTCTTCCCCTTGAGAAGGAGGGTGCGGCATGTCGCTGTTCTCCTGTTCGGACTGCTCTTCTTCCTCCCCGGCATCATCCCGGTTTTCCCGATCCTCCCTCTGTTCCCGTTGTTCCTGCCCCTCAGCCTGTTCAGGCTGCCGATCCGGGCTCTGTTCCCGCTCCTGTTCCTGCTGCCGTTCGTCCTCCTGTTGTTCCTGTTGTTCCTGTTGTTCCTGCTCTTGATCCCGGGGAGGCGGCGGTGGAGGGGGGGGAGGCGCCTGGGCGTCCCGTCTGCGGTGGGCCAGCACCAGCGGCGCCACCCTGGTGATATGGTCGACCGTCACCTCCAGCCTCTGTTCCAGGGCCGACAGCCCCAGGGCAGCCTGTTCCAGGACCAGATCGGCCCGGTGGCCGGCCACGTTGTTCTCGACGCACAACTCGGCGATGAAGCCGCGCAGCTGTCTGGGCATGCGGACCCGGGGGAGCAGGTCGCGCGCCTCCCTGATCCGCCGGGCTATCCGTTCGTTGGGCTCACGGTAGTTTTGCTGAAAGGCCGCGCCGTCAGTATCGAAGGCGTCCCGCCGCAGCATCAGGGTGACCCGCTCCTCCAGACTCCGGGCCGCTTCCACCTCCACGCAGAGCCCGAAACGGTCCAGGAGCTGCGGCCTCAGCTCCCCCTCCTCCGGGTTCATGGTTCCCACCAGCATGAACCGGGACGGATGGCGAAACGACAGCCCCTCCCGTTCCAGGACGTTTTCGCCCGATGCGGCTGCATCCAGGACGATATCCACGATATGATCGTCCAGCAGGTTGACCTCGTCCACGTAGAGGATGCCGCGATGGGCCTCGGCCAGCAGTCCGGGCGCCAGGAAGCGTTTCCCCTGACGGATGGCCCTGCCGAAGTCAAGCCCCCCCACCACACGGTCCTCCGTGGCGTTCAGGGGGAGGTCGACCACCTTGACCCGACGTTTGACAATGCCGAAATCACCGTTGCGGGAACGGCAGTCATCGCACTGGAACTCGGGGCTGTCCGGATCGCAGGAAAATTCGCATCCCTCCACCACGTCCATCTCCGGCAGCAGGGCCGCCAGGGCGCGCACGGCGGTTGATTTGGCGGTCCCCTTCTCCCCCCGGATCAGGATGCCCCCCACGGCGGGATTGACCGCGCCGATCAAAAGGCTCTGCCTGAGGGTCTCCTGCCCCACCAGAGCGGCCATCGGGTACACGTTTCCGTACATATGCACATCGTCCCTTCCCGGTTCCCGGCTCCTCCGTCGCACGTCGGGGAAGCGGGAACCGCGGCTAAAATTTCACGTTCATCCCCAGGATCCAGGTACGCGACGGCCCCTGAAGCCCGTCCACGTACAGGTAGTCCTTGTCCAGCAGGTTTTCTATCTCCGCGAACAGGCTGATCGTTTTGGAGACGGAGTACTCTCCCCGCAGGTCCAGCAGGAAGTAACCGGGAATACTCCTGGTGTTGTTCTTGTCGATATAGGCCATGGAGGTGTATTTTCCGGAAATCACGGCGGTCAGGGCCTGAAACGGTTTGAGGTAGAGATCCGCCTTGACGGTGTGCCTCGGCTTGCAGGTAACCGTCTTGCCGCTCTCCTGGTCCTTTGCCTCCATGTAGATGTAACTGGCTTTCAGATTGACGGCCTGATGCGGCTTCCAATCCAGGGCCAGATCCCCCCCCCGGTAGGTCACGCGGCCGAAGTTCTGATACTGGCCGACTCCGCCGAGACTGACGTAAGTGATACGGTCTTTCAGACGGTTGTAGAACAGGGAGACGCTGCCGGAGAGGGCCTCGTGCGGCCTGGCGAAGAACGACAGGTTGAAGTTGTCCGACACCTCCATGTCCAGCGAGGGGTTGGGGATGGTCGAGCTGGTCCGGTTGTAGCGCTGGTAGAAGGAGGGGGTGTTGTTGGCCCGGCCGTACCCGGCGGAGGCGTTCCAATTGTTTCCCGTATAGACCAGCTTGATCTCCGGATTATAGGAGTTGTCGAAGGCGGTGTTGAAGTTGACCCTGACGCCGACATAGAGGGAGAAATCACTCAGCTCCGCGCAGCGCAGCGACTGGGCTGCATACAGGGAATAGGTCTCCTCGTGGGTGGCGTCGAAGGAGCTCCCCGAGGCCCTGAACATCTTGAACGCCCCTCCCAGCTGGGCCTCCCCGAAACGGCCGCTCTTCAGGGTGGTGGAGAGTTCCTCCCCCATCTCCGCGACCCGCAGCTTCTGGTCCAGATTCCTGCTGACGTCGGTATTGTGCTGGCTCCCCCGGTTGTAATAGGTCGTGCTGGTCGTCCGGTCATACACGCCCCGCAGGGAGAGTCCCAGGTTGCGGCTCTCCTTCCGGGAATGGGGGGTCGGATACGCGGGTTGACCGGCCAGGCCGCGCTCGTCCAGGATGTAGCTGCCCGCCAGCGCCAGGGAGCGGCTGTCCGTGAAGTCGTAGGAGAGTCTGCCCCCGCCCTGGTAGCGCGTCTTGTCGTTGTTGACCGTATACCCTCCGGTCGTCTCGCCCCCGCCGTTGACCCCCACCCCCAGTCCGCCGCGCCTGTACCGCAGGTTGGCCTGACCGTAGCCGGTCTCCTGGTTGCCGCCATAGGCCTTGACGTTGCCGCTCAGGGTCTGAACCGTGCGGGTGGTTATGAGTATCACCCCGGCGCTGGCGTCCTGGCCGTACTTCATGGCCCCCTTGTCCCTGATGATCTCGATCCGCTCCACGTCCTGGGGGGTCACCAGGTACCAGGTGACCCCTCCCGTGCTGGAGGTCGGGTCGTTGATCGGCCTGCCGTCCAGGAACACCCTGACCTTGGAGGAGCCGTGGATGCTGATGGACGAGTCTCCGGCCGAAACCCCCGGCACGTGGTTGAGCAGCTCCTCCATCCTGTTGGCTTTCATGGCCGCGATCTCATCGGCCGTGATCACGATCATGTCGTCCCGCTCCTGGGCCGACGCGGTCACGGGCCCGAGGACCGACACAACCGCGATCAGCGGACAGAGGAAAAAAGCGCGCCCACCAACGCCATGCCGATCAGGAAAGGGCACCTGAGCCCCCCCTGTCCTTCCGGCCGGCTACTCGGTCCATTCCTCGATCTCCCCTTCCATCTCCAGATAGGCGTTGCGCAGTTCCTCCTGCATCTCGTCTTCCGCGTTCCACATGCCGCGGCCGATGGCCTCCAGCAGCTTGTCCAGGATGTTCTGCAGGGCGTAGGGGTTGACCTCCTTCATCCACTCCTGCATCCTGGGATCCAGGGCATAGGCACTGGCGATCTTTTCGTACATCCAGTCCTCGACCACCTCGGCGGTGGCGTCCCATCCCAGCACGATGTCCATGACATGGGAGATATCGCCGGCCCCCTTGTAGCCGTGGCGCATCATCCCCTCCAGCCATTTGGGATTGACCAGCCGGGAGCGGAGCACGTGCTTGGCCTCCTCGAAGGTGGTCCTCATCCTGACCCGCTTGGGATCGGCGCTGTCCCCCATCATGGCAAAGGGGAGCTCGCCGCGCACCGTCTTGGCCGCCACGATCAGGCCGCCATAGTAGTTGTAGTAGTCGGTGCAGGACATCATGTCGTATTCGCGGGAGTCTTCGTTCTTGACCGTCACGTCCATGCGGGAGAGCATGCGCCGGAACGCCTGGGGCTTCTGGTTGCCGTAACTCCCCGTACCGTAGGCGTGGGACGAGTAACGGATGTAGTTGTTGCCCAGATCCTCCTGGGTCTGCCAGTTCTTGGACTCGATCAGTTCGGCCACGCCGGCGCCGTAGGTGCCAGGGGGACAGCCGAACACCCGGAAGCTGGCCTCGCGGAAGGCATCCTCCTCGCCCATCCCCTCTGTGCGGTACTCCTCCATATCCTTGTAGACGTTGCGCCGGATGAAGTTGGACTCGGGAGGCTCCTTGAGGGCGGTCACGATGCGCACCGCCTCGTCGATCATCTCCATCAGGTTGGGGAAAGAGTCGCGGAAAAAGCCGGAAACCCGGGGAACCACGTCCAGGCGGGGGCGCTTCAGCTCCTCCAGGGGGATAACCTCCAGCCCGGCCACGTTGCCGCTCCCCTTTTGCCAGACCGGCCTGAGCCCCATGAGGTAATAGATCTCGGCGATGTCGTCGCCGTGGGTGCGCATGGTAACGGTGCCGTACACCAGGATGCCGATGCTGTCCGGATAGCGGCCGGTCTCGGCCAGATAGCGCTCGATCAGGGCATCACCCAGGCGGACCCCCACCTCCCAGGCGGCCTTGTCCGGGATCTTGTTGGGATCCACCGAGTAGAAGTTCCTGCCCGTGGGGAGGATGTCCGCCTGCCCCCGGGTGGGAGAGCCGGTGGGGCCGGGCGGAACGAAGCGGCCCTCAAAGGCGGCCAGGCTGTAGAAGAGCTCATCGGTGCAGCGCCTGATGTTGGGCACGAGCGTTCCGGTTATGTACTCCAGCACCGCCTCCATATCGGCATTGCGGCGCTTGATCCGCTCCCGGACCACATCAATCACAGCCTCCGGGTTAAAGCGCCTGAAAGAAAGCTGTTTCACCAGATCCACGGCAATGGCGTGGGCCTCGCGCAGGATGTCGCCGCCGGCCTTGTTGCCGAAACGTTCCAGACGCCTGCCCCGGTTCTCGATGACATCGTCATAGTCATGCCCCATCCAGGCCACCACCGACTCCCGCAGGGAAGGGACGTTGCCGTTGGGCAGGCGGGTCAACTGGGCCACATATTCGGACAGCCTGTCCCCTTCCGGTGGGGAGCCGAAGACATGCAGGCCGTCGTTGATCATGGTGTCGCCCACCTCATGCAGATATGCGTGGAGTTTTTCCAGAAAGGCGTCGAAATCCGCCATGGCCGCGTCGCGGTCGATTTCCAGGTCGGCATGCAGGTTGGCGGCCTCCACCGCATCCCAGATCATGGAGCGCAGGATTTCAACCTTGGCCGGGTCCGCATTGACGGCAAGGGAGTAGTCGTTGACCAGACCTTCCACCTTGGCCATGTCGTCGTACAGGTCGGAATTGGTGCTGGCAGGCGGCAGGTGATCGATGATGCAGCAATAGCTCCTCCGTTTCGCCTGGGTCCCCTCCCCCGGGTCATTGATGATGTAGGGGTAGACGTTGGGGAGTTCCATGATGGCCAGGTCCGGGTAACAGAGTTCCGAGAGTCCCAACGCCTTGCCCGGCAACCACTCAAGGGAGCCGTGCTTGCCCACGTGCATGACCACGTCGGCCTTGAACACGTCACGGATGTAACGGTACTGGGCCAGATAATGGTGGGGCGGCGACAGGTACAGGTCGTGGTAGATCTTGTCGATGTTCTCCAGGTAGCCGCGCGGCGGCTGGACGGAGATGAAGACGTTGCCGTTCATGGCTCCGGCGAACATGAGCTTCCCATCGTGGACGAACAGCTCTCCCGGCATCTCCCCCCAGTCGGCGGTCTGCTTTTCGGCGATGGATTCGGGCAGTTCCCGGTGCCATGGCAGATACCGGTCGGAATCGGCCACCGCCTCAGCCCGTTCAAACATCCGGTCCGGCGTCAGCCAGCGCTGGTCACAGGTCATGCGCGACAGCAGCTCATGGGCCAGCTCGTCGCCGTCGGCGTAGAAGCGGTCCACCCGGTACCCCCGGCGGCTCATCTCCTCCAGAAGCCTCGTGACACTGGCGAAGCTGTCCAACCCGGCGGCGCACCCGATGCGGTCGTTGCGGGGGGGGTAGTGGTGGAAGATGATGGCCACCTTCTTCTCTTCGTTTTTGATGCGGGAAAGTCTGGCCCAGTTGAGGGTCAGCCGCACCATCTTGTCCACCCGCTCCCGGATCGGCATGTACTTGGCCAGCAGGGCGCCGGTAACCGGGTCGATGGTCTCCTGCTCCCTGGTGGCCACCGGCACCGTGATCAGGGCGCCGTCGAATTCCGGCTGGGCCGCCGAATAGGAGACATCCATGGTGGGCAGCCCCTGGATGCTCTCCTTCCATTCAAGATAGGGGGACGAACAGGTCATGGCCTGGATGAAGGGGACGTTCAGGCCGGGGAGGATGCCGGCGTACTCGGGGCAGACCAGGGTCATGGAGAACATCTGGGGGTTGATCAGGGCCTGGATGCGGGGAGCGCCCTTGTCGTCCCTGAAGTAGCGGTCGGCCACATAGTCGGCGCCCCGGTTCTTGCGGCCGGCGTCCCTGTAGCGCAGGTGGAAGACCGGAATGACGTTGGCGCCGGTGGCTTCGATGGAACGGATGATGGCGTCCACAAAGACCAGGTTGTTGTTCAGCCAGTAGGTCTGGTAGAACCAGAGTCCGATGGTCGGTTTGGCGGGATCGACTTTTTTGGCCAGGTACTCCTTCAGCTCGACCACACCGTTGAAGTCGGGATGATAGATCCCCTCATGGGGCAGCTCCAGCGGCGGCTCACCCCCATGCTCCCCGCCATGGAGATGGTTGTTGATGTATGTCATCAACCGGGCGTAATTCACTTGGCTGCCGTACTCCAGATATTGTTTGACAGTATCCCAGAAAACCGTGCCGAACTCGGTGGACATCTCCCGGGCCGCCTCGATGGAATCCTCGTCCCCTCCGGTCGGCTGCACATGCACCAGCGGGCGCACGTCCGGCTCCAGCGCGGCCAGGCGCTCGCTGAAGAGCTCGAAGGCGGGAAAGGATTTGGTGCCGCCGTGCAGGGTTATGATGACCACGTCCGCGGCAAGGGCCTGACGCACGAAGGCCTCCTGTCTGGACCCGTCGAACAGCTGCGTCTGGGTGCGGGCATGAATATGGACCGCGCCTCCTGCGTTCCTGTACTGGATGATGCCTTCGCTTAAGGATGGCAACTCCGTGGCGGTGGCGGAAAAATAGCAGAGAACATACGGTTTCATGTCGCCTCCAGATGTCGGTCCGATACGGGATACCGGTCAAGCGCGGCCAGCAGCTCTTCCTCGTCGTTGCATTGAATACACTCCCCGAAGCCCCCCGGAAACGCCTCCCCGTCCCCGGAGCGGAGCGTGAAAACCGTCTTCCCTCTGGCCCTGGCCGCTTCCAGCAGCTTCAGGTTGACCTGGTTCATGCGCCCCGGCTCAAAGCCGCTGTCGATGACGAAATCGCACTCTTCCAGATATCCCAGGGCCAGGGCCAGGGCCTCCCCGTCGGCGGCTTCGGCCGGCTGTTGAAACGAGCAGTCAGCCCCCAGGGAGCGGGCAACGAAGTAGTCCAGGTCGTTGGTGTGGACGATGCCGGTGCTGATGGCATAGCCCCGCTTGGCCAAAAGCCGGTAGAGCGTGGCCCCGCTTCCCATGCCCGCCACCACGAAGGCCTTGCCGCGGCTGGCGGCGCCGCGCAGTTCCATGCCGCCCAGGTGGTGGCTGTACTCGACCCCGTCGAACCGGTACAGCTCACCCACCCTGTCGCCGGTGAGCAGCTTCTCCGCGGTACCCCAGTCCGCCACCCCCCCGTCCCTGACCAGCACGACCGTGTCGGCCACCTTGGCTGCCACATCCACATCGTGCAGCGACGCCACCACGGTGATCCCCCTGGTCCGGCAGAGGTCGCGCAGAATGGCCATCACCTCCATGCGGTGCTTCAGGTCCAGGTGAATGGTCGGCTCGTCCAGCACCAGGAGCCGCGGCTCCTGGGCCAGGGCCCGGGCAACCAGCACCTTCTGCCGCTCCCCGTCGCTGATGGCGTTGAACGGCCGGTCGATCAGCTCCAGGGCGTTGACTGCTGCCAGAGATTCATGGACCACTGCGCAATCGGCTCTGCCCAGCCGCCCCAGGCGGCCGGTATGGGGATACCGCCCCAGGGCAACAAAATCGAACACCGAAAGCAGCGGCGGAGAAACCCTGGTGGTCAACACCACGGCCATGATCCGGGCCAGCTCCGGGGAGCGTATCTCCTTCAACTCCCTCCCCATGACCAGCACCCGGCCGGAGATCGGGGGGAGCAGGTTGGAGATGGTGCGCAAAAGGGTGGTCTTGCCGGCGCCATTGGGTCCCAGCAAGGCAACGAAGCGCCCCTCCTCGAACCCCATGGTGATCTGTGAGAGCACGGCCTTCCGTTTGTAGCCGACCGACAGTTCCCGGCATTCGATCACGAATCTTCCGTCGCTTCCGCTCATAACTCCACCTTCCTTCTGATCAGCAGGGTCAGGACGATGGGCGCCCCGAAAAAGGCGGTAATGGACGACAGCGGCAGCTCCACCGGGGACATGACCATGCGGGCGATCAGGTCGCACAGGCTGGCGACGGCTGCGCCGACCAGGCTGGCGCCGGGGATCAGGATCCGGTTGTCCGAGGTGCCGAAGAACAGCCGGGCCATGTGCGGCACCGCCATCCCCACGAAGGCGATGGGGCCGGCCAGGGCGGTGACCATGCCGGCCAGGGCGCAGGCGCTCATCAGGATCAGCACGCGGAAGCGGCGGATGTTGACCCCCATGGAGGCGGCATACTCCTCTCCCAGGAGAAAGGCGTTGAGAGGCTTGCTGAGCGCGAACACGAGGACCAGCAGAGCCCCGCCCATGAGCGCCAGCATGGAGATTTCGCTCCATTTGAAGCCGGAGAAGCTCCCCAGTTCCCAGAGGATGAATCCCTTGATCTTCTCCTTCTCTGCCAGGGCGGTGAGCACGGCGGTAACGGCGCCGCACAGATACCCCATCATGAGGCCGACGATCAGCAGGGTGATGCCGCTTTTTACCCGCGAGGCGATCACCAGGATCAGGGACATGACCGCGTAGGCGCCGAGAATGGATGCCAGGGTACACATGTAGGGGTTCAGCACCGTAAACCCCACGGTCAGGGTGGTCAGCATGACCAGGGAGACCATGACCGTCGCTCCCGAGGAGATCCCCAGGATATAGGGGCCGACGATGGGGTTGCGGAAATAGACCTGGAGCAGCAGACCGGAAATCGCCAGGAACGCCCCCCCCATGACGGCGCCCAGGGCCCGCGGGATGCGGATGTCCCAGATGATGGCGCTGGCGGTGCCGCTGTCCGGATGGAGCACGATGTCGATGATCCTGGCCGGCGAAAACGATACGGAGCCGATGCCGATATTAAGCAGCAGCATAAGCAGGGCGAACAGCCCCAGGCCGGAAAAGACCAGCAGGACGCGGGACGGGTACAGGCAGTGGCGTTCGTTCATATCCATGGTTGCTTCGGTCATAGCGGTTTTCCTTTATCGGCAGGCTCAGTAGCGGGGAGTTCCTCGAAGAACTTCAGCCTGTAGCCGGGATAGACATCGGGATGGACGATGGCGGCGAGTTCGGTAAAGATCTCGTCCAGCCGGTCCCCGGACTGGGAGTAATGGGGAAGCGGCAGATAGACCGTGCCGTGGGTGATCGGCCTGATGTTTTTGACCAGCGGGTTGACGCGGGCCAGCGCCTCCTTCGAGGTCACGCCGCTGGACCTCCCCCGGTAGGTGAAATAGACGTCCGCATCTTCTCCGCTGGTGAGAAAGCGCTCCACCGAGATCTCGATGCAGGAGGTGCCGTACACATCGTTGAAGAGATAGTCGGTCTCGGCGTACTTCAGCAGCTCACCGACCCAGGCGTTGCCCGGCTCCACCAGCACCCTCTTTTCGTAGATATCGCCCCACATGACCTTCTTCTTGTCGCGGGACTTCGCACTCCTGGCCCGCAGTGCGGTCAGGGCGTCGTTGACCCGCCGGAAATACGCCTCGGCCTCCTTTTCCCGGTTGAAAAACGGGGCCAGAAATTTCACGAACCCCATCCTGGCGTTGAGACACATGGCCACCGGCGTGCTGGTTACCACCGCCGGTATCTTCAGTTCGTCCAGCATGGGGATCACCGAGGGATCCCAGGTCAGCACCAGCTCCGGCTGTTGCTGCTTCAGTTGCTCGTAATCCAGGCTGTTGGGCTCACCCAGATAGACGATCCTGCCCGAACGGAAGCATCTTTTTACATCGTCGCGGTACCAGCGCTTCTCGGGCCGGGTGACCCCCACCAGGGTCTCCTCCAGTACCCCCAGGACGGCCAGTGTGGCCACGTCGAAATCGCCGTAGGCCACGACGCTCTTCACCGGAACCCTGATCACCTGGGAGGGATCGCAGTCCCCGGGCAGAGGCGCGTTCCTCGGTATCAGGACCAGTTTCCGGCCGGAGCCGTCGGTAACCTCGGTCCGGGCGGGGGATATCCGGTTGATGGCGAACTCTCCCACCTGGAGAAATGATTTTTTCCCGCCCCCCTCGCTCTTGGCGCAGGCGGAGAGAGTTGCCCCAACCAGAGCGGACAGCAGCAGAAAACCGATGAGCCTCTTCAGATTCATACCGTCCCCTTTTTCAGCAGTTTGAAATACAGGATGTCGTACACGTAGAGCAGAAGACCGACGAAGAACAGCAGCATGCCGGCCAGGTAAAAATAGACCCCGTAATCCTCGCGGATGGTCACATCGACCCGGTCCGAAGCCCATTTCATGCCGCCGTTCTTCTTGCGGGGTGAAAAATCCGTGAGGAATATGCCGCGGCTAGCGATGCGAACCGGCCTGTTGATCCCCAGTGTCGCCCGCCGGAAACCGGCACCGTCGGAGATCAGCAGGGTCGCCCGGGCATCCATGGCATACCCCTGGAAGAAGGGCATGCGGTCGCCGGCGAAGTAGTCCAGTTCGAGTTTCTCCATGGTCAGGGTGAGGCCCAGCTCATGGATGACCGCAGGCCGGCCGGGAAGCAGGGTCTTCACCGGAATCACCCGGGAGGTCAGATAGCTGCAGAGGTAGCCGGAGAGCATCAGGATGACCGCGTAGTGCATGACATGGGGCGCCAAAAGCAACGTGAAGCGCAGAAGAGGCATGTTCTTCCGGGCTCTCCCCAGGACCAGCAGCCGTTCGGTGGTGCAGACAAAGGTGTTGATCCCCAGCAGGGTCAGAAGAACAATCAGGAGAAAAAACCAGGCGGTCACGGAAGGCTCGCTTGTCCCGTAGGTTTCAAGCCAGTTCCACAGACCAATATCGTTCAGGGGGGAGAAGACACCGGTGTGGCGGCGCATGCAGAGATAGCCGCAGCCGAGATCCGTCACCAGCAGCAGGCAAAGAACGACGGTCAGGTTCATGCTTCCGAAGAAGCGCCAAATTGCTTTCAGGAATGGTTTCATATCAGAAGGGTGACCGGAAGGGGCCCAGCTCCGGGACGCAGGTAAAGAGAAACACCACAAAGAAACCGCTGGCAGCGTAGCAGCCCCTCCCCCGGGGATTCCAGGCCCGTGTCAGCTGTAGATGGAGGTAACAGGTGTAGAAGAACCAGGTGGCCATGGTTGTCAGCAGGGTCGCGTCGTCCCAGACCACCGGGGTGCCCCATCCCAGGTAGCTCCACAGCTCCCCGCAGAACAGGGAGAGGGTGCAGAGGGCATACCCCAGTGCCCCCCAGAAAAAGGCTTTCTCCAGGGCGTCGGCCAAAGAGACCTTGCCATCCCTGTCGCCCGCCTCCACAAGGGATGACAGGCCATGGGCGGAGCTGACGAGGAAACAGGCCCTTCCCGCCGCGCCAAGCGCCACGAAGCAGTGGGAGAAGGGGGTAAGCGACCTGATGAACGGCAGGTAGAAATCCATGGGGAACAGGACGGCCGCGAGCGAGAGCATGGCCAGCATGAACAGCGCCGCACGCAGGGCCATGGGGGAGAATCTCCGGACCAGGAGACAGACCAGCAGGGCCAGACAGAGCGGCAGCAGAACCGGCCCCAGGTGCATGGGGAGCATGGGCCAGGCCTGGCGATAGCGCAGCCAGACGACGAGCAGATTGGCCAGAATCCCCGGAACCAGCAGGACGCGAACGGCCCCGGACAGCCGGGCCGACAGCAGCGGCGGCAGCGCCGCGACGAAGTACGCCAGGGCCGCGATCTTTAAAGCGGTATGAGCGGAAAGAATGGTCACGTTGTCACCCAAGTAAAATCCAGAATGCCCGCAAAAAGTTGTTATCCATACAAACGGCAATCCATCTCACGCAAAGACGCGAAGACGCAAAGAAATCAGGTAGTTGTCACACAATGGCGCTTCACCGCACAGGTAATTCACGTTTTTGTATATCCAACCGTTTTTCTTCGCGAACTTCGTGACTTCTCGTGAGACGAGTCGCGAATTGCGGGGGTATCGTTTCCGTCACCGCGGTCGGTTGATACACGGGAAACCGGTGGGACGGCAGGTACATGCAAAGGGGAAACGGAGCATCCGGATGGAATGGGGGGAGGTACGTCAAGCAGGGGTTCGCGCGAAGAATACAAAAAAAGGTCCGCATGCATATAGCATACGGACCTTCCGTTTTCGGGTCGTATTAACGTTCGCTCCACAATCCCATTCCACGGGGACGTCATCTGTGGCAATAATCAAAAGGCAGGTCTTCTGGCTCGCGAGTCATCCTCCGGGCGCCTTCCCGGTTATTCACCAGTGGCATACTGCCCTTCGTCATCGCTTACAGCGGCGGGTCCGCGGGGGAATGGCTCGTTACTGAGAGCGGCACCCCTCTTCCCTATCAAGCCCTCTCGGGCACCTTGATCAGATATTCAATTGAGTCCAATCTCTATACATGTTTTTCTCATTTGTCAAGGATTAGATTTCATCTCAAAAAGCAATCAATCCAACACATTGCGGCCAAAGGACACGGTTACCCCCCACATTCGGCACCGGTGACACTTCACGTTTCCCTATCACAATCAGCACCATACCTCTCCCTTCCCTATCCAGGTCAGAATGACACCTTGGCCGAGGCTCCCACGATCCTCCCCGGCAGGGCATAGCCGTAGCGCTCCTGGTAATGGTGGTCCAACAGATTCTCGCAGTAGACGGAGAGTTCGCCGTGTTGCGTTACCGGTACCCGCAGTTCGATGTCCGTTGTCGCGTGTGGACTGAGTTGTAGACGTTTATACGTTGTCGTCCCCTTCTCCGTATAGGATTGAACGGTCTTGGTTATACCCACCACCCGCTCCTTCACGCTGAATGTCGCGGCGTAGGGGAGCCGAAAATCGACACCCGCATTCCCTTTCCACTCGGGAAGGTATTCGAGTTCGTCGGAAACCTGGGCAGGATCCATGCTGTCCCCCTTCTTCTTGCTCTTCTGGTAGGTGACATTTCCCCGTAGCGCAACCCACGGCAGGGGCTCGGTGGCTCCTTCAAGAGAGACACCGGTCAGACGAACCCTGTCAATGTTGTAGCACCCCCTGCCGTCGGTTCGGGAGAACCGGCTGATGTAGTCATCGATCATATAGTGGTATGCAGAGAGTTTAAGGTAGTCCTTGGGCGAGAAGCTGTGCTGATAGGCCATCTCGATGGCGTTGTTCCGCTCCAGTTTCAGCTCCTTTGTATAGTATTGGCCATATCCGTCCGACCACCAGGCCGCGTCCGGCGCCGAGGGAGTGAGGTATTTCCGGTAGACCGATGCCGTAACCACGTCGCTGTCCGTAAGCTTGTACGTCCCGGTCAGGGAGAAGCTGACGCCATAATCCTCCAGTTGGCCGCCTTCCGATGTGGGTCCCTTGTACAGATCGTAGCGGACCCCGGGAGTCAGCAGGAACGAGTCGGTAACGCTCCAGCTGTCCTGGAGATAGATCCCCCACATGTGCGCCGAGTCCCCATTGCTGTCCGCAACCGTTCCCTTTACCCCGTAGGCGGTATCCACGTAATCCACATCCTGTCCGCCCGTGGCTATGATCTTCCTCTCCGCTCCAATGGCTATTTCATGATCTCTAATGGGCACAAACAGCTCCAGGCTTCCGCCGTAGGATCTGTCCGACTTCACCGTCCGATCGAGGACGAGTTTGCCATTGCTATAGCTGCTGTTTATCCAGTTTGCGGAGTAGTTTTTCTCATGCCTGTCCTCGTGATTCTTGTAGGCCTTGAACTCAACCAGAGCGGTGCCAATGGGCTGTTTGTAGCCGAAATCAAGGAGATACTTGGTCTTGTTCCAGTTCGCTCCAGGCCCCGCGGTTGTTACGTTTCCCGCGCCCGGTGAGAACGAATCTCCGGAGGAGAGAGGATAGGCGTCGTTTCTTTTAACGTCATAGTTGGGGTCATTGATTTTACTGGAAAGCCTGTTGGAAAGCGCGAAACCACGATCCACATCGGTGTACTGCATCCCCAGGGTCATTTCCCCCCTGAACGGCATGTCGACATACAGTTTGGCGGCGATGTTCTTGGCCTCGTAATCGTTGTTCCAGAGATACTCATCCGCATGCTGGTAACTGCCGGCGATGGAATAGCCGATGGGGCCGACCTTGTAGGTGTGGGTGACCCGGTAGTTCTGCATGTCGCTGATATGGTCACCGGCGCCAAAATTCCCGTACATCGAGACGGTCGGTTTTTCCGTCGGCTTCTTGGTGATCACGTTGATCACCCCGCCGCCGGCGTTGTTTCCGTATTTTACCGACCCGCCGCCGTAGATCACCTCGACCTTTTCGATGTTGTCCAAGGGAATGGTGCTCCAGTCGACGAAATAGCCCCCCTGCACGCCTGCGGCATTGACCGATCTTCCGTCGATGTTCAACATGATCCTGTTTCCGGAAAGCCCCCTGATCTTCAGTGTGTCGCCCGTATCGCCCACCAGGGCTTTCCTGCTGATGTCGATCCCGGCCTCGTTTTCCAGGACATCGGGGATGGTGGTACTCCTCCCCTTTTCGATGGTCTTCACGCCGACCACGGTGGCGGCCGGATCCGTAACCGCCGTATCCGTCACCACGATCTCTTCCATGGTCAGGTGTTTCATGGATTCCCTGTCCTGGGATGCCTCTTCACCCCGCGCAACGGGCACGGCACTACAGATAAGGCTCAAAACACCCAGATATGCAGGCAATTTCCGCATGTCACTATTCCCCCCTTAAAATGTTCGTGATTGATAGTAACGCAATGCAAGACAACAAGTTTTCCGATGAGCGCTTCCCGACCGTGCCCTGTCAGTCGACCATGGAAGCGACTCGCGGGCAATCCTCTTCCCCATCCCGCGCCAGCCCCCCCTTTGCCCGAAAGCAGGAATACACGACGCCCCCCGCCCCGATGGTCCCCAGGCCTAAGAGCGCCGTAATTGGCCTGCTGGCGATGGAAAAGCAGATGATCCACAGATTGCCGGCGATGAACAGAAGCGGCGTCAGGGGATACCCGAAGGTCCGGTAGGGTCTGTTGAGACGAGGACTGGAGAACCTGAGCCTGATCATGCCGATGACGGTCAGGGTGGCACTGAGGGACAGGGTAAAACCGATGTACAGGAGCAGTGCATCGAAGGATGCCGTGAGGATCAGCAGCGCGGCAAGCCCCCCCTGCAGGAGAATGGAATGGGCCGGCGTGCGATGGAGGCTGTTCACCCTTCCGAACAGCTCGAAGAAGACGCCATCCCGTGCCATGGCGTAGTAGACCCGCGGTCCGGTCATGATCATGGCACTTAAGACCGAGAGCAGGCCAACAGCGATGGCGGCGGCAAAAAATTGACCGATATTCCGGCCGAAAAGGGCGGTGGCGGATTCGGCCCCGACCTCAAGCACACCGCTCATTTTCTCGGCTGGAAGGGCGTAGAGGTAGAGGACATTCAGCACCAGGTAGACAAAGATAACGAAGAGCGTACCAGCCAGCAGGGAAACCCGGATGTTCCTCTCGGGATCCCTGATCTCCCCCCCCAGGTATGCGGCCGCGTTCCAGCCGCTGAAGGCGAAGGAGACGAAGATGAGCGCGACCGCGAACCTGCCGCTGAAAACCGTCTCCACGGCCGGCGCTGTAAAAACCAGACCTGTCTCCCCCTGACCGTACCAGAATCCCGCCGCGACAAGACAGATAATGAATCCCACCTTGAACAGGGTCAGGATGTTCTGGATTTTCGTGCCCAGGGAGAGGCTGTGATAATGGGCCAGGGAGATAATCACGACGACGGCTATCGCCGTCAGGGTAATGTGCGACAGGACAAAGACCTTGACGTCAAAAAGCGTGCATGCGTACTCCACATGGGGAATGTTAGGCAGCAGGCGCAGGAGATATGTGGCAAAGGCGATGGCTGCCGCCGCGATGGGGGCTGAAAAACCGACTACCAGCGAGATCCACCCCGAGAGAAAGGCTACCCCCTTTCCGAAGCTCTCGCGCAGAAACACATACTCCCCTCCCGCCCGGGGAAACATGGCACCCAGTTCGCCGTAACAGAGGGCGCCGGACAGGGCGAACACTCCCCCCACGATCCAGCAGAGGAGCAGGGACGCGGGATCTCCCAGCTCCTGCATGATGAATCCGGAGGTGGTGAAGATTCCGGTGCCCACCATGTTGGCGATCACCAGGATCGTGGCGGAGAAAAGCCCCATTTCCCGCTTCAGGCCATTCTTGTTATTCAGGCTGTTTTTCACGACACCTCGCTTCCCCGTTTTTTCCGACAACTCACTATACGCCTCTGTGTACCCCCGCCCCATCGTGCGATGCTTACTTGATCGTCAGCGTCAGGGTGGTGAGATACATATCCTTGTCGCAGACAGCCGTATCCTGATACGGCTTCTCGTAATGCGCCGTTATCAGCCACTGCCCCTTGGCGCCGAGCCGAATCCGCGCCACCCCCTTGGAGTCACTCACCGCCTCCTGCGCCCAGCTCCCCTCCTTCCTTCGCGCGGAGTCAGCATCCACGGCCTTGAGTTTCACGTTCGGGAGCGGTTTGCCGTTGAAATACAGCATCAGCGACACTTCATCCCCAACCCTTGCCTTGTCCGTACCTTTCAGAGGAATGATCTCGAACGGCAGAATCGGGCGACCCGACCGCTTTCTGTCCTTTGAGCCGACGCTTATGACCGTCTTGCCGGACATGGCGAAGTGCATGCAGGAGACCGCATCCCCATGCTCCCGCCTGCTTCCCATCCTGCGGCCATCCGGCGTTGTGGACATGAAGCCCGGTCTCTGCGTGACGACGATGGTGTGGTTCCCCTTTGATCGGGGAGCGAAGCGGTACCTGGCGGGAGCGATCCGCTCCAGCTGCGTCCTGCGCCCGCTGGAATCGACCGCGAACACCCCCTCGATGTTCTCCTCCTTGAGTTTCTCGCCACCCGGATAGCTGTGCCCCCAGCCGATATCGATGGTCGTTGTTCCGCCGGACTTGAGCGAGTGCTCAGCCGGAGCGAGCCAGAGCATGTGGCCCTGGGCCACGGATGTCATGCAGAAGACAAACAGGGGGATCAGTCTGATCAGTTTCATATCCAGTCCTTTCATTAGCGGCTGCAATTGGTGGTTGTTGCCGGTCATTTCCCGCTGGCCTGGTAACGGTTGGTCAGGAAATCACCGACGTAGATGAGATGCTCGAAGGGAAGCTTCTC
Source organism: Pelobacter propionicus DSM 2379 (assembly GCF_000015045.1). Taxonomy (GTDB): domain Bacteria; phylum Desulfobacterota; class Desulfuromonadia; order Geobacterales; family Pseudopelobacteraceae; genus Pseudopelobacter; species Pseudopelobacter propionicus. The sequence continues at coordinate 1,308,100 of NC_008609.1, read as the reverse complement.
ACCCTTCATCTCGGCGAGAATGGTGCCGAGGGTACCCCGGATGACCCGCTCCTTTTCCCGGTAACCGGCGTTGAGAACGATCGCGATGGGTGTCTCGGGCAGATAGTGGACTCTCAGTTTCTTCACCACCTCATCCATGTTGAGAAACATGGTGAAGAAGACCATGGAGGCCCGGTTTGCGGAGAGATTCTCGATGCTGTCCGTGCCGCCGGCATCCTCCCTGCCGAAGGAGGCGGTAAGGATGACCGAATGCGTGTTCTTTCCCGAGGTCACCCCTTTTTTCAAAGCCGCGTTAGCAGCGTTAAAACAGCTGATCCCCGGCACCACTTCAGGATTCAGGTCTTCAAACGCCTCCATGTACCACATGTGCGGCCCATAGATGGTGGGATCCCCGCTGTCCAGGACCGCCACCTTCTTCCCGTTCCTGACGGCAGCGCGGATAACGGCATCGATCTGCTTCAGTTCCTTTGTTTTTTCCTCATAGTTGAAGCGCTTGTTCTTCTTCGCCTCTTCCATTGACTTGCCGAAGATGCCGAAGATGCCGAATCCTATGTCGTGAATCTCCTTTCCATGAAGCAACACGGGAAACTTGTCCCTGATCCTCTTGTCACAGAAGACAATGTCCGCATCCCTGATCACAGTAACCGCCTTGAGCGTGATGTTGTCCGGGTCGCCGCTGCCAACGCTCACCAGGTGCAGCCGGGTTGCGGCCTCATCCCTGGCCAGTGCGTCTGAAGAGGAAAACAACGGAAGCGCCAGTACCGCGAAAAACATGAATACCAGCAATCTCTTGGTGTGCCTGTTGAATATGTGCATTTGAAGTAATCCTTTTCCGCATTGGGTTAATTGAATGGGAGAACTATCGTGAATCCCTGACGAGATACGAAGTATCCCCGATAAAAAGCGTCCTCGGGACCGGAATCACCTGCGTTCCGTCTGCAGGCTTGCCTTGGCGAAACCGCTTGCCTTGACCATGTCCAACACATCCACGAAATCCTGCAACGCCAGCTCCCGATCCGCCCTGATGATGAAGGGAGTTGCACGGTCCAGGGGGAGCAGGGTTGCCCGCAGTCCCTCCAGGGTCGTGCGCGCCCCCTTGAAGAAGATGGCGCCGCTCTTGTCGATCTCGATGGTCTGGACCCGGGCCGTCTCCGCGGAACGGGCCGATGCCTTGGGGAGCTGCACCGCAATGCCTCCGGTGGCGATGAAGGTGGACGTGGTCAGCACGATGGTCAGAAGAACCAGCATGATGTCCACGAAGGGGATGACGTTAATGTAGCTGACTTCCTTCTCTTCCATGCGCGAGCTCCCATTGGATCAGGAGGACCTTGGTCCTCCGCAACAGCAGGTTGTAGAGGGTGACGGAGGGTATGGCCACGAACAGGCCGACCGCGGTGGCCTTGAGCGCCAGGGCCAGGCCAACCATGATCTTGTTGGTGTCCATAAATCCTTCCGTTCCCATGGTGTGAAAGGTGAGCATGATGCCCATCACCGTCCCCAGAAGCCCCAGATAGGGGGCATTGCTGCCGATGGTGGCGATGACGTGCAGCTTCCTGGTCAGCTCTAGCTCCAGGGCACGCTTCTCCCGGAAATCCCGGATGCTGATCCTTTGGTACACGTACAGCCGCTCGATGGCGCACGCCAGGGCGATCACGCTCAAGAGCGCCAGGAGCCAGATGATTCCGTAATCGACAGCCATTTTCAGCGATTCCATGTTGTTGGACTCCTTGTGTCTGTTTGGGGCGCGCTCCCCGGCAAAAAGGGGAACACACCAGTTTCAACCTAAAACAGCAGCTGTTCACGCTAAGCCGCGAAGTTCGCGACGAAAACCGGATAAAATTTATGAGACCGGATTCACCTGGCAGGTGAAGCGTGACAATGCAACAACCATTTGGTTTCTTTGCGCCTTCGCACCTTTGCGTGAGATGAATTGCCGTTTTTTACTAACAACCACATCCGGCAGTAACGGTCGCCGTTTCCAGCTTCAGTTCCTACTCCGCCTTCCGGGCAACCTGAGAGAGCTCACTCCGGGCCGTGCGTCTTCGTGATGCTAGAAGCGACCAGCCGCCGAACAGGGCCAACAGGACACTCCCCCCCACGAACGCCTTGGTGAATTTCGCCACCAGCGGCTTGTCGAAGGAACCCATGGCGAGATCATTGTCAACCTGGACCCGGATGGTGGCTCCGTGCATGCCGTGCTCCGACTCCCCCATGACGTTGACAACCCAGGTTCCCTGGCGGTCGGGGAAAAAGGTGGCAAAGCCGTTCTTGTCGGTCCGCCCCTTCTGGTGGGGGATTTTGTCCCCCGGCCCCAGCACCTCGTAGGCCGAGTAGTTCACCGGTTCATCCTTGTCGTAGAAGACCCGCACGCTGATGCCGCGATTCTCCACGTTATAGTTGATGGTGTGGGCCTGGACGGGAGTATGGATTCCGATAAGCAGTAGACAACAGAGACAGACTAAAAATGTGCGCAACATGATGACTCCGGAGGGGTGGGATAGTGGCTGGAGGGAAAAAAGACGAGCGCCTCTCTCCCCTCCACCGTTCAACAAACTATCTGACGCTGAAGGTAAGCGCCGACGAATAGGATTTTGCGTCGCAGACGGTCATGTCCGGATAGGCGCTCTTCTGCTTGACCAAAAGCAACCAGGGACCGTTATGGATCAGCTTAACTTTCGCTATTCCTTCCTTGTTGGTGGTGGTGCTGTAGGCAAAGGTGCCAGGATCATTGGAGAAACCGGCGTACACGCCGGAAACCGTCGCCGAGGGAAGCGGCTTGCCCTGGAACAGTACTCTGACAGACATGACCTCGCCCACCTTCATTGCGGAGGGATCCTGCAGCGGGACGATCTCCAGGGAGTGCCCCAGTGTCCTGGAAAAAGTATTGCCTCCCGCTTTCCCCACCGTGAAGAGTGCCTTGGAGAACTTCTCGGAGTAATTACAGGAAATCACGTTATCCACATCCTTCTTCGATTTGCCCTGCTTGTACCCTTCCGTTGTTTTCGTGGAAAAACCGGCCGGAGACACCACCACCGATAAATGGGTGCCGGGTGATTTCAGATCATGCTGCGCCCGGAATCCATCCTTACCAGCGGGAACCCCGCGCGTCTCCGTGCCGTCGGGAGCGATAAAAAGTACCGAAGCAACCCGGTCGGTCGTCACCAGATCCTTGGCGGGAAACGAGAACAGGTGGCTGGAGACCACGTTCAGCATCGGCGCCGCCGGTTTTACCAGGGTGTAATCCTGCATCACCGCCCAGGTGTCGTGGGCATGGGCCGTTGTCGAGGAAACTGCGGAACAGGCAACGGCTGCAAGAACCATCACGGTTTTTCTAAAAGCATGCTGTTTCATCTCATTCTCCTTAGTGGTGGTATGCGGAAGTCCTCGGCAAAGAGCACGGGAGTTCCCTAAAAGGTGTATTTCATGCTGGCGTAGAAGGTCCTGCGGGCATAGGGGTGCGATTCGTGGTAGAGAACGTCGGTCAGGTTGTCGACACCGAATGAGGCGGTCAGGTTTTCATTGACCTTGTAGGATGCGCGGGTATCGAAGATCAGATAGTCATCCAGGCCGCCGTAGCCACCCCGGGTATCGCTGTTGTCCAGACTGTTGTAGGGCTTGCTGGCATAGTTGCCGCTGAAGGCCACGAACCAGCGCTCGGTGGGAGCATAGTCCAGGGTGAACTTGGTTCGCCATTTCGGCACGCGCGGAAACTGCTTGCCCACACTGTCGGGCACAGTGTCGTTCTTGAGGATCCTGGCATCGGCCCAAGCTGCGTTGGCCGAGAATCCCAGACCCTCCAGCGGCAACCTGCGCAGATCCACGCTGACCTCCACCCCCCTGGTGCGCACCTCATCCACGTTCTGGTAGTTGGTCACGTTGGTATAGTAATTGGTCTGGCTGTAGATGGCGTCCTTGACCTCGTTCTGGAAGAAGCTCAACCGGGCCTCGCCATGGCCCCACAGGTCGCGGATGATGGTGAAGTCATGGGCCAGGACCTGCTCCGGTTTCAGGTCCGGATTGGGATTGGTGATGATGCCCGAGGAGTTGATGCCGCCGTAGAAGAGTTCCCCCACCGTGGGGTAGCGGTTGGCGATCCCCAGGGAATAACGCAGGCTCCAGTCAGGCGTCGGTTTGTAGGTGATGGCGAACTTGGGCGAGAAATCGTGGTACCCCTGGTCGGGCAGTCGTGTCGTCACCCGGCCCGATCCGGTGTCGGTGGACTTGGAGCCGTCAAAGCCGTCCCACCATTCGTAACGCCCCCCCAGGTACAGGGTCCATTGGGGGGTGATATTCCAGCTATCCTCCAGGAACAGGGCGTGGGTGCTGGTCTTTCCCTTTTCCCCCTTGCTCAGGGTGGTGCGGATGTCGCTCTTCCAGTTTGAGGCGTTCCAGGTTTCCGAATCAACCATGTACTGGTCGTAATGGTAGCCGCCGGCGACAGTATGGGTTCCCAGCCAGTTCAGGTCATGGGAGACCTTCAGGTCTGCGGTATACCAGCCGCCGCCGTTGTCCCCCACCGTTCCGGCGCCCCCATGCTCCGCCAAGGGGGGAGCGGTGCTGGATTTGCGGGTCTGGTCCTTGTAGATATCGTAGTAACTCAAGCTCGCCGTCAGCTTTACTCCCTTGTCCGGGTTGCGCGTGTAGGACAGGGCGTAAAGCATGTCCTGCTTGTGGGATTTCTGGTAGTAGAACGCCGACGGCGACAGAGTGTAGCTCCTGCCGTTAACGTCAAAGGTACCCGAATAGATCGTGTTGCCGTTCGCGTCGCGCAGATAGCTGTCGGGAGAATCGGTGTCCTGGGTGGCGTCCCAGAAGACGAAGTTGAAGCGGAGTTGCGACTCGTCGGGCAGTTCATAGGCCAGTTTCAGTTTGGCCGTGTCGTTGATGACATAGGTCGTGCCGGTGGAACCGAAGATGTAGCGTTGCTGGCCCTTGGGGTCCGTATCGCTCAGGAAGCCGCCGGCCGCGCTTCCGGAAGCGGCCTTGCCCGCGGAAACCGGCGAGGTCATGTAGGTAATGGGCTGGACCCTGGTCTCCAACCGGTCGTACCAGAGCATGAAGGAGAGCGGGCCGGCCTTGTCGCCAAAGCTGGCATGGGCGTTGTAACCGTGCATGTCTTCGCTGGTTTTGTACTCCTTGGCGTGCTGGTAGGTGTAACCCGCCTCGACGCTCGCCTCCCGCTTTTCGGGCATGCGGGTGCTGATCAGGGCCGTCCCACCCAGGGAGTTGCCGCTCTGGGCAGCGGAAAAGGGGCCGTAGATCAGGTCGATGCGCTCGATCTCGTCCGGCGCCACCATCTGCCATTTGGGGCCATTACTGTTGCTGGAATTGGTAAAGTCGCTGATGCGGATGCCGTCAACCAGCACCAGGCTGCGTGCCGTCATCGAGGCAGGATTGGAGCGGATTGCCAGGGGCCTGTTGGTGGTGCCAGGGTACAGTTTCCGCACGTACACATCCGGCATGTTCCTGAACACATCGGATGAATCCACCAGGTTGATCCGCTTGAGCTCCTCGGCGGTTCGGGTCTCCACCACCGCCGGGGCATTGGTCACCTCGTCCGCCACCCTCCCCTGGGGGGTTACCAGGATTTCGTCCATCCGGGAATCTTCCGCCCGCTCCCCGTTCTCCGTATCCGCAGCTCCTGCCGGGGAAAGGCAGCCCATCACTCCCACAAGGGAAACCACCACACTCATCTTGCGCACGCACACCCCTCCTTGAAGTAGCCGCCAGGAGCGGCATGAAATTTCACGCTTTTGCATTCATTTGTTACCGGGATTTCAGTCGCCGGACTGCAGGGCAAAGCGGATAGGAAGGCGCACGCGGCAGGCGATCGGCCGGTCACCGCTGTGGGCCGGCAGGAAGCGGGATTTCCTGACCGCATCCAGTGCCGCGTCGGCGAAACCGTAGCCGGGATTTTCCAGCACATCCACATGGAGCAGCTTTCCCCGCTCGTCCAGGGTCAGGCGCAGAAGCACCTTCCCCTCGCGCCCCATCCGGCGTGCCGCCAGCGGGTAGTTCGGAAGCACCCGCGCCAGAAAGGATGGACCATTGGCGCCGCCGAAAGCCACATCCCGAATCCCTCCGGAGCCCCCTCCGCCACCATTGCCTGCCGCGACAGGCCCAACCCCACCCGTGGAACCGCCCGCCGTCGCTCCAGCCGGAACGCTCACCGCCGGAGCGGAGGAAGCGGCCACCGGCGTCGCATCGGCGCTTGCCGAGGCGGGTTGCGTGGCCAGAGGAACGGGGACGGTTTCAGGCTTCGGCGTACTCCGCTCGGTAATCGGCCGGGACGGCGCGGGGCGTTCCATCGTCGGCGCAGAAGCGGGCCGGGAAACCGTCCTCGGCCCGGCCAGGGGGGGCGCATCCATCTTCTTCATCTCCATGTCGCGGAGTTCCACCTCGATCAGCGGCGAGCGATGGGGAGCGGCATTCACGTTCATCTGGAGCGCGACAAAGCCGGAAAACAGCAGCAGGTGAGCAATGAGCGAAGCACCAAAAAACCTGACAAAACCAGGCAACTGCGGCGGCTCAAAAACTTCGCTATCCACATGACAAAATTGATTACGTACGCCGGGTTCCATGCCCACTCCCCCACGAACATCGTTTGATCCCTGACCGTTCATGGGCCGAGAACGTAGCACTATACAAAAAATCGTGCAACATTTTTGTTGCACGATTTAACTTTTAGTGTAATCTTGATTCCCGCATGCGGCCACCGGACGGGATATGCGCCGGGGCGCAAAAGAGAACAAAAGGAGAAATCATTTCATGCACATGGCCGATGCACTGCTCTCCCCGGCCGTAGGCGGCAGCATGTGGCTGCTATCCGGCGCCGCCATCGCCCGCTGCTCGGCACGGGTGCGGACCGAAGCCAACGATAGCAGGACGCCGCTGATGGGAGTTTTGGGCGCGTTCGTGTTCGCCGCCCAGATGTTCACCTTCGCCATCCCCGGAACCGGCTCCAGCGGACACCTCTGTGGCGGAACCCTGCTGGCCCTTTTGCTGGGGCCCCATGCCGCCTTCCTGACCCTGGCCTCGGTGCTGGTGGTGCAGGCGCTCCTTTTCGGCGACGGCGGCCTGCTGGCCCTGGGGTGCAACATCTTCAACATGGCCTTCGTCACCATGTTCGTGGTCTATCCCCTGCTGTTTTGCTGTCTCCCCGGTGCGCTCCGCTCCACATGGCGCATGGGGGCGGCCATCGTGATGACGGCGGTGCTCTCCCTCCAGTTGGGCGCGCTCTGCGTCGCCCTGGAGACCTGCCTGTCCGGCATCAGCGAACTCCCCCTGTCGGCATTCATGCTGCTGTTGCAGCCGATCCATCTGGCCATGGGACTGGTGGAGGGGGGGATGACCCTGGCGATAGTCGTCTTCGTAGCACGGGCACGGCCGGACATCTTTACGGGCGGCGTACTGGAAGCTATTTTTACGGCCCCGCCACAAAAATACGGCCTCGACCAAAACCAGATGTAATACGGGCGGTTCGCCCGCAATTTCGGCGGAGCCAGACAATCGGGACAACCGCCCACCCCCCTTTACTCTTTGAAAACAGCTTGACATCCTCCCAAACGATGATCTAAGTTTCTGTCCACATATCCGCGCCGCGCGCGGAGTTGAATACCGGATCAAGGCGCCCGAGAGGGCTTGATAGGGAAGAGGGGTGAGCTCCGAAGAGCGATTCCCCCGCGGACCCGCCGCTGTAAGCGATGACAAAGGGCAACAGCCACTGGTTTTTTGACTGGGAAGGCGCCCGGAGGATGACTCGCAAGCCAGAAGACCTGCCTGATCTCTGCACTCAATAGTGCCCCGTGGTAAAGGGCGAGTGAAACCACGTAAAGACTTTAAATACGAAAAGTCCGCATGCTGCTTCGGCATATGCGGACTTTTTTTGTGCTCTCACCGAGGGCGCGGCACCGCACAAAATGAATTCATACGCAATTAACGAGGGAGACAACAATGTCAGCAAACACCAGTGAGCAATCCCACCCACAGGGCAGAAAAGCACGAAAAGCAGGGACCGGGCTGCGCGCCGGCCTGTATGGCGCCTTACTCGCGCTGTCTCTCTCCGCTCCGGTTCATGCCGCTCCGCCGCTGATCACCGACGATGCCGGTACGGTGGAGGTCGGCAAGGTGGAGATCGAGCTCAACAACAGCTACAGCCACGACAGCGAGCACGAAGGGGGCGTCAAAGTCCGCGGCGAAGTATTCGACTCGGAACTGAAGGTCACTACCGGACTGTACAAGGACCTGGGGATCGCCCTGGCCGTGCCCTACGTCTTCAGCGACCGGACGAAAGAGGACGGCAACCTGGTGGACGACGTGGAAGGCTTCGGCGACATGACCCTGGAGGTGAAGTACCGCTTCCTGGAACTGGCCGGCATCGACTTCACCCTCAAACCGTACGTCCTGATCCCCACCGGCAGGTACAACGTCGGGCTGTCCGAAGGACGCTGGCAACCGGGCGTGGCCCTGATCGCCACCCGCGAGTTCGACGACGGAAACTATGCCCTGCACGCCAACCTGGGGTACGAACATCACGGGTACCGGACGGAGGAGATGCGGGACGGCAACCGGAACAACCTGTGGTCCGGCTCCCTGGCCGGCGAGGCCAAACTGCTGCCCGGCCTGATCGGCGTGGCCGACTTCGGTCTGGCCACCACCCAGGACAAAGGCACCGACACCCTCACCTCCTATGCCCTGACCGGCGTGCGCTATGAGGTCAACGAGTATCTGGATGTGGATGCCGGCGTCAAGTTCGGACTGACCAAGCCAGAGGATGACGTGGCCGTACTGTACGGCATCGTCCTCAAATTCTGAATACAGCCGTACACGCAGCACCCAAAGGAGAAACATCATGCACATCATGGAAGGTTTTCTGCCTGTTGAACATGCCATCGGATGGAGCGTCGCGTCCGCGCCGGTGGTCGCCTACGGCCTGTACTCCATAAATAAAAAGATAAAGAAAAATCCGGAACAGCGCATGCTGCTGGGGGTGGCCGCGGCCTTCACCTTCGTGCTCTCGGCCCTGAAGATGCCTTCCGTCACCGGCAGCTGCTCCCATCCCACCGGCACCGGACTGGGGGCGATACTGTTCGGACCCTCCGCCGTAGCCCCCATCGGAGCGGTGGTGCTGCTGTTCCAGGCACTGCTTCTGGCCCACGGCGGCCTGACCACCCTGGGCGCCAATATCTTCTCCATGGCCATCGTCGGCCCCTTCGCCGCCGCCGCCGTCTTCCGTCTGGCCCGCGCGGCCCGGTTCCCCTTCGGCGTAGGGGTTTTCCTGGCAGCCTCCCTGGGCGACCTTTTAACCTACGTCACCACGGCCTGCCAGCTGGCCTTCGCCTTTCCCGACCCGGTGGGCGGCTTCACGGCATCCCTGGCCAAGTTCGCCGGCGTATTCGCCCTGACCCAGATCCCCCTGGCCATCAGCGAGGGGCTTTTGACCGTGGTGGTGATGAACGCCCTCCTGCGCTTCAACCGGGAAGAGTTGGGCAGCCTGAATATCGAGGGAAACGGACAGGAGGTGCAGGCATGAAACGCTATCAGAACCTGATCCTGCTGGCCCTGGTGGCGCTCTTGGTGGCAGTGCCGCTCTGGATGGTGAAGCGTCCCGCGCCGGGGCCGGACGGGGCCGAGGTGGAGATCTTCGCCGGAGCCGACGGACAGGCCAGGGATCTGGTCGGTACGATAGCCCCATCCTACAAACCACGGGTAAATCCGCTCATGGAGCCGGCCAGCGGTGAAATCGAATCCATGCTGTTCGCCCTGCAAGCCGCCCTGGGAGCCGGATTCATCGGCTACTGGCTGGGGAGTTCGGCCACCCGAACCAAACTGCGCCGGAGCAAGAGCGAGGCCTGAGGCTGTTTTACATATCCCCCTCCGGGGGGAGTTTCATACCGGATCACGGTGCCCGCAAGGGCTTGATAGGGAAGATGGGTGAGCTCCAAAGAGCGATTCCCCCGCGGACCCGCCGCTGTAAGCGATGACGAAGGGCACACCGCCACTGGTTTTTGACTGGGAAGGCGCCCGGAGAATGACTCGCGAGCCAGAAAACCTGCCTGATCCCAAACACTCGGAAGTTCCCGACGGTAAAGGGAGAGTGAAACCACTAACGAGACTTTGAATACGGAAAGTCCGCATGCGCACGCTATGCGGACTTTTTTTGTGGCAGAGCAACACCCCACAGCTGCCGCGTACAGCGCACCCACTCAACCACATATCTTCCGGAGGTTTATACCGTGGCTTTACTTCTCAACGCCGGTGTCGTCGTCAAACTGGTCCTGATTCTGCTTTTGTTCTTCTCGGTGGTATCCTGGGCAATCATCCTCTTCAAGCTCTTTCAGGTACACCGCGCCAACAGGGAATCGGAGCGCTTCATGGACCTGTTCTGGAAATCGTCCCGCTTCGACACCATCGCCTCCCAGCTTGACCGCTTCTCCAGTTCCCCCCTCTCCGTGCTGTTCAACGAGGCCTACGCCGAGCTCAACAAGCTGATGGACAAGGGGGCCACAAGCAGCGGCACGGGCTTGAGCACCGACCTGGGCGGCATCGAGAACGTCTCCCGCGCCCTGCGCCGGGCCACCAACTCGGAGCTGACCCGCCTGGAGCGCTACCTGACCTTTCTGGCCACCACCGGCTCCACCTCCCCCTTCATCGGCCTGTTCGGCACGGTGTGGGGCATCATGACCGCCTTCGAGGGGATCGGCAGGACCGGTTCCGCCTCCCTGGCTGTCGTTGCCCCGGGCATCGCTGAGGCGTTGATCGCCACCGCCATCGGCCTGGTTGCCGCCATTCCGGCGGTCATGGCCTACAACCATTTTCAGCACAAGATCCGCGTCCTGACCAACGACATGGACAGCTTCTCCACTGAGTTCCTCAACATCGTGCAGCGCACCGTGGCGGGGAGATAGCCATGGCCATGGGAGGACAGGGAAACAACCGCGCGGCCATGGCCGATATCAACGTCACGCCGCTGGTGGACGTCATGCTGGTGCTCCTGGTGATCTTCATGGTTACCGCTCCCATGATGCAGCAGGGGGTGCAGGTCAACCTGCCCAAGGCGGACACCAAGGCCATGACCCAGGCCGAGGAGACGGTGATCGTCACGGTGGATGGAAAGGGCAGGATTTTCATCAACAAGGACGAAGTGCCTGCCGGGGACCTGCGTTCCCGTCTCTCGGAGATGTTCGCCAACCGTGAGAAGAAGGAGATCTTCCTCAAGGCCGATGCCGGCGTCCCCTACGGCGAGGTGGTCAGGGCCATGGCCGACATCAAGGGTGCCGGCATCGAGCGCCTGGGCATGGTGACGGAACCGGCGAAGCCGTAACGCGGGACAGCACGATTCAATTTTAGTGAGGGAGGATGCATGCAGCAGGAAAATTTCATACGCGCGATTGCCTGCGGTGTGGCGCTGGCGGTTGCGCCGTCTGTCGCAACGGCCCAGGAACGGGAAACGGAACAGATGGATACGGTCATCGTGACCGCCACCAGAACCGAAAAGGAGTTGGACTCCGCGCCCGGCAGCGCGTCCGTGGTCACGAAGCAGGAAATCGAAAAAAAAGAAGTCCTTACCTTTGACGACGCCTTGAAGGGAACGTCCGGTGTCATGCTTTCGCGTTCAAAAGGCCCCATGGATACGATAGCGAACATTACCCTGCGCGGCGTTCCCGGACAGAACAGGACGCTGATCATGGTGGACGGCATCACCCTGAACAGCCCCTTCGCCGGATCGATCCAGTCAAACAGCATTGCCCCCGGCACCATCGAGAGGATCGAGATTGTCAAGGGGGCAACCTCCAGCCTCTACGGCGGCAACGCCATGGGCGGCGTCGTCAATGTGATCACCAAAATGCCGACCAAGCGCGAGTTCACCCTCAAGACCGGCTTCGGTTCCGCCCTGGAGGGGGATGCTCCGGAAAACACCCGGCGTGTGGCGGTCTCCTACGGTGATGTGATTAAAGACAAATTCCATATCTACCTTTACAACGATTACACCGGAACGGACGGTTACGTAACCGATCTGGTGACCGGCACTCCCGGCAGCGGCACCAGCGGGGCGCGACCGACGCTGACCAGTGACGAAAAGGCTACCTTTCTGCTGGGCCACAAGGGCGAGAACGAGGCCTGGCAGGACAATCTTACCGTCAAGGCCGGGTATGATTTCAATTCCAGCACGAAACTGCTCTTCACCTTCCTCAAGTCCTATGGCGAATACTCCTACAACGATCCCGAGACCTATATGACCGACTCCTCGGGAAACCCTTACTGGAGCTCTTCCGGCTCGGAGTACTCCTTCCTGGGGACCTACGGCGCCAACAACCAAAACATCTACGCTCTTTCCCTGGAAACGGAGATAGCCTCCGCCAAGATCAAGGCCGGGATCAGCTACCTGGATCAGGATACCAGCTGGTATGCCACCGCCAGCAGCACGACCAAATCCCCGGTAGCCACCCGCTCCGACGGTCCGGGCAAACTCACCAGCACCCCCGCCTCGGCCCTGAGCGCTGACGTGCAGGTAACCTTCCCGCTCCTATCCTGGAACATCTTCACCGTCGGAGGCGCCTTCCGCCAGTCGGAGATCAACGGCAAGGACTATGTGCTTTCCGACTGGACGAATGAGCACAGCAAGGGGCAGCTTATCGGGGAAGCCAGGGGAACGGACAGGATCTATGCGCTGTTCATGCAGGACGAAATTTCAATCCTGGATAACCTGACGCTCTACGCCGGATTCCGCCAGGACTGGTGGGAAACCAGCGACGGCCATGTCCTGGCCTCCAACGCGTCCAACGTCGTCACGGTCGGTCCCACGTCATTCGGCTCCCGCAGCGAAAGCGCATTCAGCCCCAAGGGGGCCATCGTCTACACGCCCTTTGCGGGCACCACCCTGAAGGTCTCCGGCGGCAAGGCTTTCCGCGCTCCCAGCAACTACGAACTCTACCGCACCACCATGATGGGAAGCTCCACCACCTACCAGTGCAACCCGGACTTAAAGCCGGAGCGAAGCGTCAGCTGGGACGGCGGCGTAAGCCAGGATCTGTGGCAAGGCGCAACGGTCAAGGCCACCTATTTTGAGAACTACATCAAGGACATGATCTACAGCACCACCACCGGCAGCATCCGGGAAAAGAAAAACGCCGGCAGAGGCGAAAGCAAGGGGGTGGAGGTGGAGCTGGAACAGAAATTCGGAAAACTGCTGCGCCTGTTCGCCAACTACACCTACACCAACGCCAAGATAACCAAGAACAGCGCCGTCCCGGCCACGGAGGGAAAACGCATGACCGATATCCCCCGCACCATGTACAACGCCGGCGCCGACCTGGAGTATGGGCCCGCAGGCGCGTCGGTCATCGCCCGCTACGTGGGAAAACGGTACGGCAACGACACCAACAACGACACTGCCAGGAATGTGAAGGGGGTCTACGACTCCTACATCACCACGGACGTCAAACTGCGCTACAAACTGACGTCCTGGGCAACGGCATCCTTTTCGGTCAACAACATCTTCGATGAGAAATACTTCTCATCCACAAAATCTCCGGGGCGATCATGTTACGGCGAAGTGACGTTACAGTACTGATCCGGCCAGACCAGTCCTGGCCGGTCTGGTCATCGCTCGTGCTGCACGGGGCGCTGTTCGCCTTCTGCTGCACCCTTCCCTACACACCAAAGGTGCATGACTGCATCATGGTGGACTTGCGGATGCCCAGCTTCGCCACCCTCGCCCCCATGGGGGGGCGTCCGGCCCCCGGCCCGAAGAGCGCGGCGACGCGGAAAGCGGCTGCTCCGGGCCCGGCGGCGCACCAGGAACCGTCCCCCCTGGCAACGCCCCTTCCACGGCCCCAGGCCATAGCCACGCCCATACAGAAACAAGCCGCCGCGCAGCCACCTCTCCCCTCCCCGGTGAACCAGGGAACGGCAACGGAAGGGACTGCCAGGGGACAGCAGACCGGCGCCGCAACATCCCACGGGGGAGGCGACGCTGGCGGCACGGCCCAGGGGGGCGGCGGCTCATCCAGCGGCAACTCCGGTTCCGGTTCCGGCGGATCGGGCGGTTCGGGCAAACCCTTCGAGGGGGAATTCGGCGCCCAGGGAGGGCCGACATACCTGAGCCGTGTGCTGCCGGTCTATCCCCGTTTCGCCCGCCGGCTCGGCAAGGAGGGAACGGTTCTGCTGCGCCTGACCCTGGACGAGAGCGGAGCCCTCAAAGGGGTGGAACTGCTGGAAAAGGCGGGGCACGGCTTTGACGAAGCCGCGCTGACAGCGGTAAAGGCATCCCGCTTCAGGCCGGCCCTGCGCCACGGCAGACCGGTCCCCTGCCGGGCGCTTTTGCCGGTCAGGTTCGAACTGCGGGACTGATGTAACGGGGGATGCGGCGGTCGGCACATATCTGTACGCAGGGAATACCCCATTCCTCTCCCGTCCGGGGGTGGGAGGGGAATCTTTTTACAGCGAATCCAATGTGAACAAGAAAGGAATGCCATGAACCTGAACATCATCCTCTGGATCGGCGGCATGCTCTTCAGCCTGGGGATCTTCGCCCTCAAGGTCGGCCTAGGCCTTGGCTACGGCAGGGTCGGAAGGCGGGGGATCGCCCTGACACTGGGGGGCTATATGGGGCTGTTCATGCTGATCGCCGTCGCGGCGGAACGGCTGATGCGGATCCTTCAGCCGATCCTGGCCAAGGGCCCCTGGCTGCACACCCTGCTGGCGACCGGCATGATCGCCTGGGGCATGGTGGTCATCTTCGGCAAACGCCATGAACACCAGGCCGCCGATTGCTGCGAACGTCCCCCTAGGGCGCGTCTGCTGATGCTGGTCCCCTGCCCGGTCTGCCTGACCGCCATGACCTTCTCCATCTGGGCCGCACTGAACGCGATCAAGCTGCCGCCGCTCCTCACCGGGCTCTGCCTGGGGAGCGCCTTCGCCCTCATGGCACTGCTGGTGGCGCTCATCGCCCGGCCGCGTTCCGCAGGGGCATCGGAGACATCCCTGGGCATGGCCATGATCGTGGTCGGCCTCTACTTCATCGCCTCGCTGTTCCTCCCGGCCAAGATCGAGGCGGCCCGGGGGATGTACAGCTCGTTCATCAGCGAAAACCGCATTGCCCAGAGTACCGATGCCACAGGCGTTATGATCTTCATCCTGCTCCTGGCCCTGGCCGGCTACCTGGCAGGCAGGGGCGGGAAGGGCGAAAGGGGATAACGCTGGGGCACATTGCCCAAAAACCGCTTGTGTTATTTTCGCACCAACCCCCTCCAAACCTCCCCTTGTCAGGGGAGACTTCAAGGCCTCCCCCCTTGCAAGGATGAAGAGGGTGGCAATGGCCGCCACGATGACGGTTTGTCAGGGGAATATTAAGGCTTCCCCCCTGACAAGGGGGGACTGAGGGGGGTTGGTTTCAGATGTTACGCAGTACTACGGTTTTTGCTTTTTCAAAACCCTTTCACCGAAAACGGCATGTGATCACGCGAAGACACAACGACCCAAAGAAACACAAACCACTGACTTTACTTAGCATTTTTCACGAATTTACGTAAGGTCACCGTTTTCCGATTCACAACAAAAAGAGGAGTCGTACATGAATATTCTTGCCGGACTGGAAAGTTTTCTCTTCATCATCTCATCGGTGCTGCTCTTTCCGGTGGTCACCGCTCTGGTGCTGATCACCTGCTGGGTGGTGGTCTTCTTCGGCTGGTTTCTGCGGGAATACCTGGACCGGAGACAGGGACGCTTCGTCTCCCTGGAGCGCTACCGCACGGCCCTGGCAAAGGAACTGGAGGCCACCACCGACAAAGCCAACCTGGACATCGCTCTGGAGCGCCTGCTGCAGGCTGCCGAACTGGGGCTGATCAAGTCCCTGGACAAAATCCGCTTCGTCATCCGGGTCGGCCCGGCCCTGGGTCTGATGGGAACCCTGATCCCCATGGGCATCTCGCTCTCCGCCATGGCCCAGGGGGACATGCCCAAGATGGCCGGAAGCATGGTGACCGCGTTCACCACGGTCGTTGTCGGCCTGGCCAGCAGCGTGGTGGCCTATGTCATGTCCCTGGTCAAGGAAAAGTGGGTGCGGGCCGACATGCGCGAGATGGAATTCATGACCGAAGGGATGCTGCGTTCGGCGGGCCAGCACCGGGAGATCCCCAGGGAGGAAGCAGCGGATGAGCTTTCTTAAGCGTCGGGGACGTTTCGACAAATACGAAGAGCCGTTGGAGGACCCCATTTCCGGCGTGGCCAACCTGTTCGACGTGAGCGTGGTCTTCATCGTCAGCATGATGATCGCCCTGTTCATGGCCTACAACATGCTGGACATGATGGACCCCAAGTCGGAGATGACCATCATGAAGAAGAGCGCCGACGGCAGGGTGGAGATCGTCACCAAGAAGGGGAAGGAGATCAAGGTGCAAAAAGTCACCGACAAGCGGCTCTCCGGCGAAGGCGAACGCCTGGGCACGGCCTACAAACTGAAGGACGGCAAGGTGATCTATGTTCCCGAATAGGCTTTCTCCCCGTTTCCTGTTCTCTGCCGTTCTCGCTGTCTTCGTATCGTCACTGCTTATCCTTACCCCATCTTCCGATGCAACGCCTTCGAAAACCGGCGTGCACCTGATGATGGGCGACTTCAACTCCAAAACCAGCATCGAAGCGGTCAAGACCATTCGCGCCCGCTTTCCCCAGCAGAGCCTCGGCCTGGATTTCCGGATCATTACCGGCAAGAGGGGAGAAAAACTGGACCGGAGCCTGGCCCGCCAGGCAGCCCCCGCCGCGGCGTCCGGCATCGGCATCATCCACATCATGGACCGCCGCCTGGTGGAAGGGCTGAAGCCGCACCTCATGGATCTGATCGCCCAGGGGGTGCGCGTCTATGCGGTGGGAGGCAACTACGGCAAGGAAGACCAGCAGTTGGGGCTAATCAACGACGAGAAGGTGAACGCCTACTACCGTGAGAACGGCGTGGAAAACATGACCCAGCTGCTGCTGTTCCTGCTCAAACGGGATTGCGGCCAGAGCGTGGAGTATCGCGAACCGTACCGGGTTCCCCAGCAGGGATATTATCTGCGGGATGGCCACCGGGTCGTGGGCAGTTTTGAGGAGTACCGGCGCCTGTACCGCTCCCGGCCCGGTCCCTGGGTCGGCATCCCCTTCTTCAAGACGCATCTCGATTCCGGCGAGATGCAGTTGGTGGACGCCATTGTGGATCGGCTGGAGGCCCGGGGAATGAACGCCATCCCGATTTTCGGCTTTCCCTCGGAAGTGGCCGTGGAGCGGTTTCTGATGGACAGGGAGGGCAAGAGCCGGGTCCAGGCGGTGATCGGCGTTTCCCTCAAGGTGGGCATGTCGCCCCAGCGCGCCATCCCGATCCTCTCCAGGCTGGGAGTGCCGGTGATCGACGCCATCACCCTCATGTCCCAGTCCCGGGAGGAATGGGAGAAATCCCCGGTGGGGCTGGACATCTTCGAGCGCTCTTCCAGCGTGGGACTGCCGGAGCTGGCCGGCATCATCCAGCCCACGGTGGTGGCCTCCCGGGAAAAGGTGGTTGATCAGGAGAGCGGCCTGGAATACGTGACCACCACGCCGATCCCGGAGCGCATCGAGCGGCTGGTGGACCGGGTCAAGGCCTGGATCAACCTCCAGACAAAGAACAACAGGGACAAGAAGATCGCCCTGATCTATTACAGCTACCCGCCGGGGAAGCAGGGGATCGGCGCCGCCTACCTGAACGTGCTGCCGGACAGCCTGTACGAGATCCTCAACCGGATGAAGGCCGAGGGGTACGACACTGGTCGGGATGAGCTGACCAAGAAGCGCATCTACGACGATGTCATCGGATACGGCCGCAACGTGGCCAACTGGGCCCCGGCCGAGATGGACCGCCTGGCCCGCAGCGGCCGGGCATTGCTGCTGCCGGTGGAAACCTACAGGAAGTGGCTCCGCGAGCTTCCCCCCGCCTTCAGGAAGTCGGTCACCAGGGACTGGGGAGAGCCGGAGAAAAACAACGGCATGATGACCTGGCGCGACGAAACGGGGAAGGCATTCCTCATCCTTCCCGGGGTGCGCTACGGCAACGTGCTGCTCATGCCCCAGCCGGCCAAGGGGTGGGCGCAGAACATCGTCAAGGCCTACCATGACCCCACCATCGCGCCCCATCACCAGTACCTGGCCTACTATCTCTGGCTGAAGAAGGGATTCAGGGCCGATGCCCTGGCCCACATCGGCACCCACGGCACCCACGAGTGGATGGGGGGCAAGGAGATCGGCTTTACCAGAGAGGATCCCTCCGAGGTGCTGATCCAGGATCTGCCCAACATCTACCCCTACATCGTGGATGACGTGGGGGAAGGGATCCAGGCCAAGCGCCGCGGCATGGCGGTGGTGGTGGACTACATGACCCCTCCCTTCGACAAGGCCGGCATGAACCGCGACCTGAAAGAACTGGCGGCCCTGATCAGCGATTACAACAACGCCCGGGAGAAATCGCCCCAATTGGCGGCCTCCAAGCTGGAGGAGGTCAACCGCATCGCCGGGAAGAGCGGCATGCTGACCGACCTGAAACTGAAGGCCATCGCCACCCATGACGACGTGGAAGAGCTTGAGCACCACATAAAGGATATCGCCGAGACCACCACCCCCTTCGGCCTGCACACCTTCGGAAAATCGCCCGAGGAGAGGTACATCCGCAGCACGGCCGAGGCCATCATCTCCATTGAGAAGGGGCTCGACCCCGCTGCACGGGCAAAGAGAATCGCGGCGCTGGAAGACGCCATCCGTCGCAGTGGCCCGCGGGAGCTGGACTCGTTCATCAATGCCTTAAACGGCAGGTACATCCCGGCCGGCACCGGCAACGACCCGATCCGCAACCCGGATTCCCTCCCCACCGGCAAGAACTTCTACTCCTTCGACCCGGCCCGGGTCCCCTCCCCCGCCACCTACGCCACTGGCGTCAAACTGGCGGGGGAACTGATCGAGAACTACCGCGCACGCCACGGTGTCTACCCGGACAAGCTTTCCTTTGTTCTCTGGGCCACGGAGTGTATCCGCCACGAGGGGGTGATGGAGTCCCAGGTCATGTACCTGATGGGGGTGCGTCCGGTGTGGGACGAGCGGGGCAGGGTCCAGGGGGTGGAGGCCATCCCCCGCGCCGAGCTGGGCAGGCCGCGCATCGACGTGACCATGACCCCCTCGGGGCTGTACCGCGACCTGTTTTCGGGGCTGATGGACCTCTTGGACAAAGCGGTCTCCGTTGCCAGGGACCAGAAGGAACAGGATAACGTCGTCCGCGCCAACACCCTCACCACCCAGAAGATGCTGATGAAAAAAGGGGTGCCGGAGGAGACCGCCCGCCGCATGGCTTCGGTGCGCATCTTCACCGAACCCTCCGGGGCCTACGGCAACGGCCTGGAAAACGCCATCGTGGCCTCCAACACCTGGGACAACGAGAAGAAGGTCATCGACGTCTATTTCCGGCGGGTCGGCTACCTGTACGGCCAGGGGTTCTGGAGCGAAGGGGGTAAACAGGGGGGTGAGGAGCTGGGCCAGGTGCTGTTGAAAAACGCCCTTTCAGGAAGCAAGATTGCCATCCACAGCCGCTCCACCAACACCATCGGCGTGTTGGATACGGACGACTTCTACCAGTATCTGGGCGGCCTGGCCATGGCCATCCGCGCCGTGGACGGAAAAACGCCGGAGGTGTTCGTCAGCAACATGACCAACCCCACACAGGCCCACCAGGAGACCCTGGAGAAAAACATGGGGCGGGAGATGCGTGCCCGCTACCTGAACCCGGAGTGGATCAAGGCCATGATGAAGGAGGGCTACGCCGGCGCGCGCTTCATCGACAAAGTCACCGAGCACCTGTGGGGGTGGCAGGTGACGGTGCCCGAGGCGGTGGACAAGGCCAAGTGGCAGGAGATGTATGAAACCTACGTCCAGGACAAGAACGGCCTGGGGATGAAGGAGATGTTCCGGAAGTCAAACAACATGTGGGCCTACCAGTCCGTGGTGGCGCGCATGCTGGAGACCGCCCGCAAGGAGTACTGGAAACCGGACCGGAAGGTGATCGAGAAGCTGGCCGAGGAGTACGCCAAAACCGCCGCAGAGGTGGGCATGGCCTGCTGCGACCACACCTGCAACAATCCGCATCTGACGAAATTCACCTCATCGACCCTGCTGTCCGTGCCGGGGCTCGCCCCCCTGAACAGCGGCTTCGTCCGGGCGCTGAACGACATGAAGCAGGTGGGCTCCAACCCGGCCGCGGCCCGGCCGGCACAGGCCCGCCAGGGGCGCGCGGCGGGAGCGAAAACATCCGCCAGGGGCGCCTCCGGCCGCGCGCCGGACGGCAGCGGCAAGGGGGCCACGGGAACCCAGGTTGCAGGCTTCGAGGTGGAAGAGGTAAAGAGCGGCGCGGCCGCCGGTGGCGCCTCGTCCGCCCCCATCCCCTGGATGTTCATGGTCGGTTTCGCCATCTTCATCACCCTGGTGGCCTGGGGCTTCCGGAAGGGAGGAGCGTAAAAGCTGGTGAGGGGTAAGGAGGAAGAGGTGAGGGGTTGAAACCTCGAACCTCGAACATTGAACCGATTTTCACGCCCGAATCAAGGGAAGCGGGTGAAAGACCCGCGCCGCCCCGCGGCCGTAAAGGGAACGAACGCCGAATTCCGGTTTCAGATCAGAGATGATATCAAGGCGGCGAGAAAGAAGGCGACGGAGGCGTACTGCATCAGTACGTTGAGGAGCCTTCGACGAGCCAACGAAGAGAGCACTCTGATATGGAAGCAGAGGAATGCCACTGTCATGGGCCATACCATGGTGGGAAGGCCGGCAAGTAGGTCGCCCTGAGCCGGAAGACCTGTTTCGGAGCCATCTTCATTTCCCGAGGGAGGAAAACAAATGAAGCACCCGTTCGTCATTCTGTCACTCTGCAATGCCCTGGTCATGCCGCACATAATCGATTCCACTGCCCATGCGGACCAGAATGAAACAACCGCGCAACCAGATCAGCAGTCCACCGAAACAAAGAGTGCCGACACCACCCTTGACCGCATGGTCGTCACCGCCACCAGAATCCAGGAATCCACCCTGGACATCCCCGCATCGGTTCAGGTCATCACCCAGGAGGAGATCAGAACATCATCGGCACGGGACGCGGGCGAGCTGATGGCCGAGGCAGGCATCGGCCACGTGCATAAGTACAACGGTGCCCAGACCGGCAACGTAGAGATCAGGGGGCTTTCCACCGACCTGTTCACCGAGAGCAGCAGCAGGGTGCTGCTGCTGGTGAACGGCAACCGGGCCGGCACCACCAACATGGCCAAAATTCCGGCCAGCGAGATCGAGCGCATCGAGATCGTAAAAGGTCCCGGCTCCGTACTGTACGGTTCCCAGGCCATGGGGGGTGTGATCAACATCATTACCAAACGCGGTACCGAGGAGGGAGTTCACGGCTCCATAGGCGCGGAGGGCGGTTCCTGGGGGTACTGGAAAAGCGGCGGCGATATACATGGCAAGAAATACGGCATCGACTATTTCATCTCCGGCGCAGCGTCGGCCAGCGACGACTACCGCACACCAAAGGGTTCCTACGACAACAACGCCTACGAGAGCGAAGAGCTTTCCACCCGGCTCGGCTACAGTTTCCTGAACGACCACCGGGTTTCGGTCGGTTTCCAGCGCTGGGTCGGCAGGGACCTGGGCTCTCCCGGCGCGGTCTACGCCAAGGACCCGGACGACTACTCCAAAAAGGCCCGTAACTCCTTCGATTTTGAATACACAAACAAAACCGCGACGCTCAAATACTACATCAACAACAACAAGGACGACTCCTACAGCACCGGCGGCATGGGCATGCCCGGTCCGGGCAACGCGGACCGGTTCACCTCCAACAACCGCTCCCAGGGGGTCAGCATCCAGAACGTCTTCCCCATCGGCGTACACCGCATCATCATCGGCGGACAGTGGGACCGCAACTCCGTGGACACCTCCAGCAGCAGCGGCGCCCCCTACTATCCCGATTCACGTTACGACAACTACGCCGCCTTCGCCGAGGGGAGGCTCAGCCTGCTGAAGGAAAAACTGCTGCTCACCGCCGGCGTGCGCTACGACTACTTCGACAACAACACCCTGTCAACCAAGGGGCTCACCAGTACCCCCGTCTCCCGTAGCATGGATCACGTCACCGGTCGGGGCGGCATAGTCTACAAGATCACCGACGGCCTCAGCCTGAAGGCTGCCATCGGAACGGCCTTCAGGGCCCCCTCCCCCCGAGAACTGGCCAGCGACTACACCCTCTACGGCTATCGTACTCTGGGTAACCGCGACCTGGGACCGGAGAAGAGCACCACCTACGAGGGAGGGGTGGAGTACGCCAAAGACCATCTCAAGGGGGGCTTCACCTTCTTTCACACCAGCTTCTCCCACAAGATCGCCAGCTACTACGACAGCGCCCTGGGAGCGACCAGCTATAAAAACCTTTCCAGCGCCACGATCCAGGGGATCGAGATGAACGCGGCCTATGACGTCGGCCTGGCAGCCGGCCTGGACATTTCCGTCCAACCGTTTGCAAACGTCACCTACAAAACCAGATACGACGGTGAAAGCAAAGACAGCGCTAGCCACGGACACCTGCTGAACGTCCCCGAATGGACCGGCGCCTTCGGTGTCAAAGCCGGCCAGGAGAAATGGGACGCAAAACTGATCATCAACTATTCGGGCAACGAGTACATCACGGACTACTCCGCCTCCTATCCCTATCCGGTGGTCAACAAGGGGGGCTTCATGACAATGGACATCAAGGGGGCCATCCGTCCGCTGAAGAACCTGGAACTGACCCTCGCCGTGGAGAACCTGCTGGACAGGTACTACGAGTACATCAACGGCTATCCCATGCGGGGAAGAACCTTTGTGGGAGGGGCCAGGTGGATTTTCTAAAATAGCCGTTTGCAACGCAACGGGACAACAAAACCCATCCTCTTACCATCCCACCCCTCCCCTTCAAGGGGAGGGGTGGGATCCCGCGGGAAACAGAACAAAGAACAGCGTTGAACGGAAAGGATACAACCATGCGTATGTTTCTCATAACCCTCATTACCCTGCTGACCATCCCCACCCTGCTCTTTGCCGCCGACCTAAAACTACCCGACGACCTGAAGGCCGAGGCGACGATCATCAGGGGTGAACGGGAGCAGATGTGGGAGAAGACCCTGGTGGTCAGGTTCCCGGAGCGCCGCCGCACCCTCTCCACCTACGATGGCCTGGTGGATGCCCTGGCTGCCATGAACCACTCGGCCAACCCGCTCCTCTGGGCCAGGGTCAACGACAGCTTCATGGGCAAGGCCGGCAGGGGGGGAAAGAGCTACACCGAATTCATCCATGAAAGAACCGCCCGGAGCCTGAAGCTGAACACGACCGACATCACCAAGATGGCCACGGCAGCGGACCTGGACAACCTGGCAATGGTGACGAAGGAATTCGGGCCGCTGACCGTCACCGTGCTGGTCACCGCCGGCGCCAGGGGCAACGCCGTCAGGACCGGCGTGGATCAGGGAAACAACATCGAGGGGCAGGAGCCCCACGGCACCATCAACGTCATGCTGCTGACCAATGCCCGCCTGACCGACGGCGCCATGGCACGGGCAATTGTCACCGTAACCGAGGCCAAGACTGCGGCGCTGCAGGACCTGAACGTGCCAAGCAGCTATACGAAGAATGTCCAGGCCACCGGCACCGGCACGGACAGCGTAATCGTCGTCTCCGGCACCACCGGCCCCCGGGCAAGTTATGCCGGCGGCCACAGCAAACTGGGCGAACTGATCGGCAAGGCGACCCATGAGGCGGTGATCGAAGCCCTGGGCAAACAGAACGGATTCAGGCTTCCCACCGCGCACATCGCCCAGACGAAAACGCCATGATGCACTGTCTCTTCCTGCTCATATTCGCCACCCTGTTTCTGGGCCAGGGTATGATCGGCGACGCGGCGGGTGCACCCGGCCCTGAGCGCATCCGCATCGCCCTGCTTCACCTGGATGCCCGACCAGGGGAAGTCGGGCGTAATCGCCGGAGCATCGAAAACGCCATAGCACAGGCTGTCGCGGAGAAAGCCGACTGGGTGCTGACCCCGGAATTGGCCGAAACCGGCTACGGCTTCGCCGCGCGCATCGGCACCGGCTGGATCGAGAGCTTCCCCGATCAATGGATCCGCTCCCTTGCCGCCGGGGCTCGCCACAACGGGGTGGCGCTCTTCATCGGCATTGCGGAGAGAGACAGCACCACGGGAAACCTGCACAACAGCGTGGCGGTCATCGACAGGGACGGTGTGATCCAGGGCACCTACCGCAAGCACCGGGTGGTGAACGGCCCGGCAGAGAATTGGGCCACCAAGGGAATCGAGAACAACCTGTTCACCGTCGACGGCATCCCGATCGGTTTTCTGATCTGCGCCGATGCCTACAAGGACGAGATCAGCAGCCGCCACAAACAGATGGGCGCTCGGATCCTGCTCTCCCCCGCCAACTGGCCCCCGGCCGGAGAGATGGGACCCAAGGGATACTGGGAGGAGCGCTCCCGGGAGACCGGCCTGCCGCTGATCGTCAACAACCGCACCGGCGTGGAGCCTGGCATCGATTTCAGCGCCGGGGAAAGCGCGGCCATTGCCCAGGGCAAACGCCTGTTTACCCTGGTATCACCTCACCCGCGGCTGGTGCTGCTGGATTGGAACCGCGCCACCGGAACCATCACCCCGGCGGGAGAAATCAGCCTGAAACCTTGAACCCGAAAGCGGCAATCCATCTCACGCAACGACGCGAAGACGCAAAGAAATATAGCAATTGCAGAGCAACCATGCTTCACCGGACAGGTTATTCGGCTGTAGTGAAGATCCTTCCATCTTTCTTCGCGAACTTCGCGTGAATGGCCGCTTTTTCCAGATAAAAACCAACCAAAGGAACCTCCCATGCATATCCGTCTGATCCCCGGCATCTCCCTGCTGACCCTGTCGCTGCTGAGCGGCACATCCCTGGGCGCGGAAACAGCCAAAGAAGAACCCTACAGCCTGGGCGAAGTTGTCGTCACCTCGGAACGACTGAAAGAGTACATCACAAACCATCCGCTTGATGTGACGACGGTGGAGCGCGGGGAGATCGTAAGCCGCAACCTGGGGAGCGTGGAGGAGATCCTCAAGACCATGCCAGGGGTGGAGGTCTATTCCAGCGCCGGGGTCGGCTCGCGCATCTCCATCAGAGGTTCGGGCCGCTCCGGCAGCGTGATGGTTCTCCTGAACGGCAGGCCGCTCAACTCAAACCAGTACGGCAGCCAGGACTTGAGCGCCATCCCGGTGGACAGCATCCAGTCGGTTTCGGTCTTCAAGCCGCCGGTTCCGGTCTGGCTCGGTCCGGGGGGGAGCGACGGCGCCATCAACATCATCACCCGAACGCCGAAACAGGGGGGGGGCAAGGAGAAACAGCGCAGTTCGCTTAAGGGGGGTGGAGGCTCCTACGGTCTGGTGGAGGGAAGTGTAAGCCACCAACTGCCGGTTTCCGACAGTACCGTCCTGCTCGCAGCCACCGGAAACCACCGTGACGGCAAACGCACCAACAGCGACCGCAACGACGGCGCCTTCAACCTGAACTGGAATCGCCAGGGAGACGAGGGGCGTCGCTACGAGTTCAACGGCCGCTACTACCAGGCCGAATTCGGCTCGCCCGGACCGGTGGACAACGAGACCCCCCATGCACGCCAGGAGTACCGCAAGGGTTCCCTGGACGCTCGCTACTCCGGCCTGCTGGGGCAATCGGGAACCGTCAGCGCCACCGCCTACGGCGACATGATCTATCTGAAAGACACTGACCAGTCCGGCTCCCGCTACACCCTGAACGACAACAAGGCCGGCCTCAAGCTGGACACCACCTGGTCGGATGAATCTGAAAACTGGGACCTGCGTCTGGGCGGGATGACCGAGTGGAACGGCTATGACCATACCCTGAGCGGAGAGCACGAGCGCTTCAGGAACGGCCTCAGCGTGCAGTACGACCGCAGATTCGGCCCATTGACAACCACCTTCGGCCTGCGGGGGGACCTGACCAACGACTTCGGCGCTAACCCGGGGGGAACCATCGGGCTGGGTTGGGGCATTGCGGACAAGACGCTGCTCAAGCTGCGGGCCGGCTACACGGTGAACATCCCCCTGTTCGGACAGCTCTACCAGACCAGCCACGGCTCCATCGACCAGACACGGGGCAATCCGGACCTGAAAAAGGAGCGGGTCTGGTCCTATGAAATAGGGCTGGAACACACCTTCGCCAAGGACCGGTTGCTGCAGCTGACCCTGTTCAGGAGCGACACCGTCGACCTGATCAGTTCCCGCCGGGGGAGCGATATGATCTATCGGCCGGTGAACATACGGGGCGCCGAACGCCAAGGGGGCGAGATCATGGCCACGTACGCCTGGGACAACGGCCCGACCCTGGAAGCCAGCCTGACCATCCAGGACTCGGCGGTCAAGAGCACCGGCAAGAAGCTCCCCTACACGCCCGGCCTGAAGATGAAATACACACTCTCCTACACCCTCCCCCGCCTGGCCACCAGACTGGAGACCACGGTCCGCTACGAAGGGAGCCGTTACAGTCAGGCGGAGAACAAGAGCTACCAGCGGATGGACGACGCCGTTCTGGTGGACCTGAAGGCGACCCAACCGTTCAAGATCGGAAAAATAGCCACAGAAATCTATCTGAGGGTTGATAATCTCTTCGATACGGCGTATGAAACTCATCTGGGGCATCCCGATGACGGCATCCGTGCCGCCGCCGGCATACAGATGAGATTCTAGGGAGGGCTTGTGTGATGAATGATCAGACGACGCAGAATCAGGACGTGTTTCCCCAGGTGCGCATCAAATCTCCGGTGATGGAGGCCTGGCTCAACTCCTTGGCGGATATCGCCGTATCGCTCCGTTTGCAGAAGCAGCTAAAGATCGTCGACATGGAACAGGACCATGCCTTTGTGGAAGAATCGGGCAACCTGACCATGGCCACCACCGTCGACGGAGAGCCGGTGCGCATGGTCGTTCCCGAGAGCATGTGGAGCTTCTGCGGCCACTAGCCTCCCTCTCCGCGAGCGGTCACGGCCGTTGCGGAATGAGCCGGGAAACGACTTGACAGCCGGAGCCGTATTGGATAGTCTGCGAGGCACATATCCGCTCAACGGCGGAACACTCATACCGGATCAGGGCGCCCGACAGGGCTTGATAGGGAAGAGGGGTGCGACTCCCCCGCGGACCCGCCGCTGTAAGCGATGACAAGGGGCAACGGCCACTGGTTTTTGACTGGGAAGGCGCCCGGAGGATGAATCGCGAGCCAGAAGACCTGCCACTGATCCACGCCACTCAGCTAGTTCCCGGGGGACCGGGAGAGTGCACAGCGAATCCACAAGGACCTTTGAATACGGAAAGTCCGCATGCTGCTTGCAGATGCGGACTTTTTTTATGGCGTTTGCCGCGTTGCACGGAAAGGAGAAACATCATGCACATCATGGAAGGTTTTCTGCC
Organism: Pelobacter propionicus DSM 2379; assembly: GCF_000015045.1. GTDB lineage: Bacteria > Desulfobacterota > Desulfuromonadia > Geobacterales > Pseudopelobacteraceae > Pseudopelobacter > Pseudopelobacter propionicus. Next base: position 1,280,577 of record NC_008609.1, on the reverse strand, counting down.
TGTTGAACATGCCATCGGATGGAGCGTCGCGTCCGCGCCTGTGGTCGCCTACGGCCTGTACTCCATAAATAAAAAGATCAATAAAAATCCGGAACAGCGCATGCTGCTGGGGGTGGCCGCGGCCTTCACCTTCGTGCTCTCGGCCCTGAAGATGCCTTCCGTCACCGGCAGCTGCTCCCATCCCACCGGCACCGGACTGGGGGCGATACTGTTCGGACCCTCCGCCGTAGCCCCCATCGGAGCGGTGGTGCTGCTGTTCCAGGCACTGCTTCTGGCCCACGGCGGCCTGACCACCCTGGGCGCCAATATCTTCTCCATGGCCATCGTCGGCCCCTTCGCCGCCGCCGCCGTCTTCCGTCTGGCCCGCGCGGCCCGGTTCCCCTTCGGCGTAGGGGTTTTCCTGGCAGCCTCCCTGGGCGACCTTTTAACCTACGTCACCACGGCCTGCCAGCTGGCCTTCGCCTTTCCCGACCCGGTGGGCGGCTTCACGGCATCCCTGGCCAAGTTCGCCGGCGTATTCGCCCTGACCCAGATCCCCCTGGCCATCAGCGAGGGGCTTTTGACCGTGGTGGTGATGAACGCCCTCCTGCGCTTCAACCGGGAAGAGTTGGGCAGCCTGAATATCGAGGGAAACGGACAGGAGGTGCAGGCATGAAACGCTATCAGAACCTGATCCTGCTGGCCCTGGTGGCGCTCTTGGTGGCAGTGCCGCTCTGGATGGTGAAGCGCCCCGCGCCGGGGCCGGACGGAGCCGAGGTGGAGATCTTCGCCGGAGCCGACGACAAGGCCAAGGACACCATCACAGCCATCGCCCCCCAGTACAAACCCTGGTTCAAGCCGCTCATGGAGCCCCCCAGCGGCGAGATCGGCTCCCTGCTCTTCGCCCTCCAGGCCGCCCTGGGAGCCGGATTCATCGGCTACTGGCTGGGGAGTTCGGTGACCCGCGCCAGGCTGCGCCGAAACAAGAGCGAGGCCTGATGCTGATCGAGCAGCTCTCCTACTCCAATCGCTGGCGGCGGGTACACCCCGCCGCCAAATGCGTCTTTGCGCTCTGCGGCATGATTGCCGCCTTTGCCGCATCAACCCCGACCATCGCCCTCCTGTTGGCCGCGCTCCTGGCGGCCGTCACCTGCCGCGGGGCACGCATTCCCCTGCGCTGCTATCTGCGCGTTAGCGCCGCGCCGCTCCTGTTCCTGCTGGTAAGCGGCACGACCCTGGCGGTGTCCCTGGGGTGGCAAGCCAGCTTCCCCTGGCTGACCTTAAGCAGCGGGGATGTCCAGTTGCGGGAGGCGTTGCACGTTGCCGGACGCTCTCTGGTCTGCCTGGCTGCGCTGCTCTTCCTGGCGCTCTCCACGCCGCTCAACGACCTTATCTCGCTGTTGCGCCGCCTGGGCTTTCCGGAGGTACTGACCGACCTGATGACCCTCTGCTACCGCACCCTGTTCGTCTTCTTGGAGGCGACCCACGACATCGTCACCGCCCAGGCGTCGCGCCTGGGTTACGCCACCCCCCGGCTGGCGCTGCGCTCCCTGGGCATCATGGTGGCGGCGCTCACGGTCCAGGTCTGGCAACGCTCCCGGGCTCTGCAGCAGGCGGCTCTCTCCCGCGCCAATGACGGCCCGCTCAGATTCCTGACCCCAACGTATCCCGACGGCGCCAGCAGCATCCTGGTCGGCCTGACGGCGGGCTGCCTCCTGATCATCCTGGCGGTGATGCACCCATGACACCAACCGGAAAAAGCATACTGGAACTGTGCGGGGTCAGTTACCGCTATCCCGACGGAAGTCGGGGGCTGGATGACTGCTCCATCTCCTTTCACCAGGGGAGGCGCACTGCCCTCTTGGGGCTGAACGGCGCGGGCAAGACAACCCTCTTTCTGCAGTGCAACGGCGTGCTGCGTCCCCAGGCTGGCCAGGTGCTGCTGGACGGGACTCCCCTGGATTACGGACGCAAGGGATTACGCAGACTCCGCTCCCGCATCGGTGTGGTCTTCCAGAATCCCGATGCCCAGCTCTTCTCGGCCAGCGTACGCGAGGACGTATCCTTCGGCCCCTTGAACCTGGGGCTGACAACGGAGGTCGTGCGCGACAGGGTCGAGCGTTCCCTGACGGCCGTGGGCATGGCATCCCACGCCGACCGCCCGGTGCATGCCATGAGCTACGGCCAGAAGAAGCGGGTCTGCATCGCCGGGGTGCTGGCCATGGAGCCGGAGCTTTTGATCCTGGACGAGCCCATGGCCGGCCTGGACGCCGCCATGCAGGCAGAGCTGACGGTGGTACTGGAGCGGCTCCACGACAGCGGCATGACCATCATCATCGCCACCCATGACATCGACTTCGCCTACCAGTGGGCCGACCGGGTCAGCGTGCTGGAGACGGGACGCTGCGCCGCCAACTGGCCGGCCAGCGAGCTCCCCTGGGTACTGGAGCGGCTGGAGAGTTTCGGCATCGGCATACCCCGGGTGGCCCAACTGCATCACTCGCTCATGGCCGCGGGGCTGGCATCCGGAGACACCCCTCCCCCCCGCAGCCACCAGCAGCTGCTGGACCAGCTGGCAATTCTGCGCGTACCGGCATAAAATACGCCTGGGGCCGTCGATCCAATTCAGAAGCAGTACTCTCCGACTGTGGCCACGCCCATCCCCCCAAGCAGGGAGAAGTCTGGGATAGTGCTGACGCAGAGATAAAACCAGCCTCTGCTCACTCCTCCGCCAGCCGGCAGGTCTCCCGCACGGCGACCAGGATCGGCAGATCATCCTTGGTCACCCCCGACCGTATCCCCTTGAAGGAAACCAGCAGGTTCCCGTCCCGGTCCATCTGCAGGGAAAACTCCCGCACATCGTCAACCACCCCGCGATCCATCAGAAGATAGCCGGCGAACAGCCGGGACAGGGCCAGGAACAGATCCCGGTCGTGCCCCAGCAGGGGATACAGCAGGTGGAAGGGACAGGGGGTCTCCATCAGCTTGACCACATCAGGTTTGGCATTGCCGCCGGCATCGACGAAACCGGTCACCCTCCCCTTCTCGCCGTACTCGTAGGGCATGTTCCTCCCCAGGAGAATCCTCCAGGCGGTATGGTTGACCAGGGTGACAAAGCCAGGGCGGACCGGAGGCGCCTGGGCAAACCCCATCATGCCGTCGTACATGGCCAGCTCTTTAAGCGGCTGCTCCCACTCCAGCTCCCACGGGCGCATCTTCTCCTCGGCGATCAACTCCAGGGTGGGCTGGAGCACCAGCCTGCGGCAGCTGAGGGTGACCAGTTCCCCCTCAGCGGTCCGATTCCGCTCCACGTCCCGGATGGAGGCATGGCAGCAGAGATCATCGCAGGCCAGACCCACCAACCCGCGATATTCGGCCAGGATACCATCGAGGGCATAATCGTCCGGCCGGGCTATAAAACCAATAACCAGCTGATCCTCCTCCTGCTCCAGAAGTATCAGCCGGGCATAACTCCACCGGTCGTGGCGGTTGATGAGAAACAGCAGCCTGGATTCCATGGTTCTCCTCCTTTGCGGGGTAGCGATGGGGCGGTACGGACGCGCTCCCGCCCCATCGCCACCGGACTACTCCCTTACCACACCCTTGGCGCACATAACACCCCCAAGCGTTTCCGCTCCCCCGGCTGTCGCCACCAGCGGATCACACGAACGGCGCGCACGGCCCCTTCCAGACGCACGAATTGCCACGGACTGTTCCATGACAATTCGATGGTGAAGTGTCAGGTCGAGCCCACATTCCCTGTAGACAGGTCTTCACCGGATAGTCTATTCTTGGTCTCATTAAGACCGTTCTCTCCAATCGTTCACTTACCCGCAACGGCATCACAGTTCCCTGTGCGTGCGGCAATTCCCCCTATGAGGATCAATGACGATGTTCATCACCATCAAGGCAAAACTGATCAGCACCTGCGCAATCATCCTGGCTGGCATTCTGGCCATCTTAGTCTTCACGCACGTTTCCATCAACCGGATCAAGATCGATGGCCCCGTGTACCATGAGATCGTACGCGGCAAGGATCTTATCGCCGATATCCTGCCGCCCCCCGAATACATCATCGAATCGTACTTCGTTGTTCTGCGGGCGATGGTGGAGACAGACGATTCCAAACTCCCCGGCTATCATGAACGGCTGAAGAAACTGCGTGCCGAATACGACCAGCGCCATGACCATTGGGTCAGGGAACTTCCTCCGGGAAAGGGTAGGACGCTGCTGCTGGAAGAGTCCTACAGGCCGGCGGTGAAGTTCTACAACACGGTGGAAGGGGAGTTTTTTCCCGCCTTGCGGGCGCACGACCGCACCAGGGCGGAACACCTGCTGCGCGACGTGCTCTCCCCCTCCTATGAGGCTCACCGGAGCGCCATCGACCAGATCGTTGTTCTGAGCAACGCGGCTAACAGCGAAACGGAACGACGCGCCGCGGCCATGCTGCGCACCTCCGAAATCGCTCTGACCTCCATGGGCATGCTGCTCTTCGTTGCGATCCTGGCGGTATTCTACGGTATCGTACGCAGCATAAACGCCCGACTCACGCAGGCGGTTTCCGTAGCCAACACCATCGCCTCCGGTGACCTGAGCGTTGACGTTCGGGTTGGTTCGGAAGACGAAACCGGCCAGCTGCTGCGGGCAATGAAGGTCATGGTGGATAACCTGCGCAATATCATCAACCAGGTATCCGGAACATCGTCGTTGGTGGCGTTAGCCGCGGACCAACTGCATGCCACCGCCGAACGGACCGCCGGCAACGCCGAAGAGATCGCCGGCCAGGCCGTAACCGTGGCCACGGCCGGCGAAGAGATGTCAGCCACATCGGGCGACATCGCCCAGAACTGCCAGATGGCGGCCGAGGGAGCGCAGCACGCTTCGGCCTCGGCCCAAAGCGGCGCCGAGGTCGTTGAAAAGACGGTGGCGGTGATGGGGCAGATCGCGGCCCGGGTGCAGGAGTCGGCAAAGACCGTGGAGAGTCTTGGGGCACGTAGCAATCAGATCGGCGCCATCATCGGCGCCATCGAGGATATCGCCGACCAGACGAACCTGCTGGCATTGAACGCCGCCATCGAGGCGGCCCGGGCAGGGGAACAGGGGAGAGGCTTCGCGGTGGTTGCCGACGAGGTGCGTGCCCTGGCGGAACGCACCACCCGCGCCACACATGAGATCGATGAGATGATCAAAGCCATCCAGGCTGAGACCGGCGCTGCCGTGGCCGCCATGGAGCAGGGAGTCGATCAGGTGGAGGCCGGTACCATGGAGGCGGCCCGCTCAGGCGACGCGCTGCGGGACATTCTGGAGCAGATCAACGACGTTGCCATGCAGGTCAGCCAGATCGCCACCGCTGCCGAGGAGCAGACCGCCACCACCGGTGAGATAGCCGGCAACATGCAGCAGATCACCCAGGTCGTGCGGCAGACATCCCACGGCGCCCAGGAATCCGTCACCGCGGCGGCGCACCTCAGCAGAAACGCCGGAGAACTGCAGCGGCTGGTACAGCAGTTCAGATTGTAAACTCCAGACAATGAGCCTCCGGATATCCCACCACCAATGACCAAAGCCCCACAAATGTGGGGCTTTGCCGATTCTCTTTGCCAGCCCCGCTGTTTCCCCGTTACCCAGCCCATGCCTTCCACGTCGGTCAGGCGGCTCGCGAACTCCACTTCACCGCTGAAGAGAGCGGGCCCAGGCAGCCGTATCAGCGTCCGGCGATTATGCCGATCAGTAAAAACAGCAGCGCCGCGCCGAGCAGCGCCGGCGACAGATCGTACCAGGCGAGTTCCGTGGCCCTGGTATATTCGATGGTTCGGGCGCGCTTCAGCAGGGCATCAACGACATCTTCCTCGACTCGCGCTACATGGGCGCTGAAGTAACGGCCTCCGCTGGTGTTTGAAATGCTCTTCAAGCTGTCCTGCTCCAGCCGCGTTTTCAGGTACGAACCGTCTTCATCCTGGTAATACCCCTCTATGGCGGCACCTATGGCGTCCCTGATGGGAACCATGACCCCCTGGCCCCTGCCGGTACCGACCGTGTAGATGGCGATTCCCTTGGCCGCGGCGCGCTGGGCAGCCTCATGCATCACGGAGCTGTCCTCGTTGATGTCCTCGCCGTCAGAAATCAATACGATGCTTTTGACCGACGTGCGGGAGCTCTCCTCGAACAGGTAAATACCGGTCGTTATCGCCTGCCCCAGGTCGCTGCCGGGAGTTGAGATGGTGGAGTCATTGGCGTGTTTGAGGATGTACTGGCAGTAGCCATAGTCGTTGGTCAGGGGAACGATGGGAACCCCCTTGCTGGCGAACAGGAACACGCCCACACGCTCCCCCTTGAGAGCGCTCAGAATGGTAAGCGCGCAGTAGCGGGCGCGGTTCAGGCGGTTCGGTATGCTGAAGAGTTTCTTCCCCTCCGGGGGAAGTGTTTCATCTTCCGCCAGCATCGACTTTGACACATCGATCCCGATGGCCAGATCGATACCGCTGCGATTGAAGACAGTTTTTGTGTACTGCAGCCTGGGGCCGGCCAGGGCAAGAATCAGCGCGGCCAAGGCGAGACTCAGGAACAGGGTGGAAACGATAGCGGGAACGGGCCGTTTTTTCGTCTGGGCGAAGCGGTACAGCAACGTGCTCGCCTTTTTATGGGATACGAGCGCAGAGCAGAGGAAGCAGGGGATGGCGAGCAGCAGCCAGAGGGTGCCGCTATGTTCCAGATTCATGGCAGGAAAGGCCCTTTATTTTTTTACCCGTGTATCCATGGGCTCGCCGGGGGCATAGCCGCCGATATCGGGTATCAGCGTTTCAAGGTTTTCTTTCAGCGCCTGGTTTTTTTCCATGTCAGTCATAGAAACCTCGAATTTCCGGACATTCTCCTCGCCGTTGAGCACCTCGAAGTTCCAGCGGGGAATGTTTTTGTACAGAGGCGACACACCGGATTTGTCCACGGCTTCTATGGCGGACTTGAAGTCCGCCAGCGCATCGCGCATGACACCCTGCACCTTGTCCGCATTCTGCTCGCTTTCCAGCATCACCAGCGCGCTCAACACCTTGGCGGCCCCGGCCGTATTGTATAAACGCCAGGTGATATCGGGCCGCAGGGACGCCGCATCCGCCAGAGTAGCCCCGCAGCGCTCGACAATCTCATCAAGAAGTCTTTTCAGCTGGCCATCGTATACGACGGTCTCGTTCTGCAGTTCACTATTGCTTCTGGCGCGCTGCATGTATCCCAGAAGCTCCAGGGCGATGCGCCATTGACGCTGCACGATGCGCAACTGGATCTCGGGGAGCGTCGGGGAAATCTTCCTGTAGGCCGCGACGGCGGCAGCGTCGTCCGTCACTGCGTCCACCCGGTGTAGCTCCTGCCGCAGCAGCCTCTCGCTCACTTCCCGCTCGTTGAGAGTACGGTACTCGCGGCTGCAGTATACGCCCAACGTCGTGAAGGTGAGGGCCACGACAATGATGAGTGCTATGGATATTCTGGTGTTTTTGATCATCGTTCAGATCCTTCGTGTGGCGGGGAGAATGCGCACGAGGCAACAGGCTGCCAGCATAACGGCAGCCGCCAGCGCCAGCGGCCTCCTGGTATCCTTTTTCCGTTTCTCCAGTTTTACCAGCAACCTGTTTTTCTCCATGGTATTGATGTTGTTGTAGACCGAGGCAATCCGTGCCTTGTCCAGGGAGCGGGGCATGCTGAATACGTGACCAGCGGAAGAGCCGCCCACTGGCTCCTCAATGGCCTGGCGCACGTCATTGGCAACCTCACCCCCCACGACGACGAGATAGAGCCGTATGCCCAACCGCCTCACCAGGCTGATAACATTAATGAAATTGAGCAGCCCGCTCTCCACGTCTCCGTTGCCCTGGCTCGATTCTATGCGACCGTCGGTAAAGAGAACAATAGCCATTCCCCGGCCGAAATCTATGTCTTTCAGTTGCGCGGGGATGTGCAGCGCGGTGCCGCTGCGCCCCATCAGCGAATAACGCATGTCATTTATCTGCTCGTAGGATGGCTGGTTTTCCTCGGGAAGAAACATGAAGAAAACGCATACCGCAAGCCAGGTGGCATAGGAAGCATTGGTCTCCCCCCCCAAGACCAGGTCCCTGAACAGCGGGGAATCGTTTTTTCTCCTGAGCAGTTCCAGCTTTCTCTTCAGAATTTCCCTGTCAAAGGAGGGAGGCGCAACCAGCTGCGCCACATCGGAAAAAGCGATAATACCGATCAGGTCGTCCTTCTTGCGCATATCGATGAAAGACGAGGCCCCATCGAGGGCGACATCTCCCAGGGTCTGGCTGGCGCCCTCCTCACCGGACCTTCCCATGGATCCGGAGAGATCCTGAACCAGCATTATCCACCTGGACTCTGGGTACGTCTTTTGCCAGTAACTGGAATACTGCACGTTGGCGATGGCAAGCACGATCAGGACCATGGCGGTCGCGGCAAGCAGATCGGCGCCGTACGCTTTTAGCGGCCCGGGCCTCAATTCCCGGTCTAACGCAGCTACCCAGGAAAAACCGGTCCTGACGGCGCACTTTTTAGTGGCAACCAGCACTGCCGGTATGATCGCCAGGAGCAGCAGTGCCCAGGGATACTGAATGCTCATGGGAGTTTACCCCCGGCCTGCGCCATCGCGGGCGGTCTGATCCACAATAGTCAGAATATCGCGCTGCAACCGTTCAATATCCGAATAGCTTTCTGATTCGAGGGCAACACTGTCATCGATGTCGGAAAAGATGCGCCGCAATGGGCCGCAGCACTCCGGCGGAAGAAGCTCTGCGATGGTTTCCATGAACCGCCTGCCGCTCCCTCCCCGATACTTTGCATCGATTCCGTAGAGCAGCAGCAGATACTCGCGCAACAACCCGCCGACTTCCCCCAGGTAGCTCCAGTGAGGAACGGCAGGCGTGTCAAGCAGCAACACACGCAGCCGGCCTGCCAGCTGGAGAGCCCTTTTGCGTTCCTCCAGGAGGTTCCGTTCGGCGGTGACCCTGGGGCGCAGCCTGAAGGCCCATAGGGCGCAGGGAACGAGACAGGCAAAGCAGAGCATGGCGAACCAGAGATAGCGCAGGGACTGCCGGCGCAACGCGTCATGGCGAGAAACGTAAGCAACCGGGTCGGTTGGCACGATCAGCCGGTTTTCCGACTTGGCTTTTGGGATGATGGAGGAAACCCTGTACAGGACCGGCTCCGTCTCAATGGTACGCACGCTGCTGTCGGGACAGGACGGGCACGAATAGCTGATCTTGACGGGCGGCAGACTAAACTCTCCGGGGGCGTAAACCGCCATCCGGCCGGTGATGACGATCGGGCTCTTGTTGACTGACGATGCGTAATCGTACGGGTCAAAGGTGCAGTCAAAGAGTTCCTTCTGAAGTTCAGGCGGCCGCAGATTGAGGGTCGCAATGGAGCTTGGATCGATTTTCACCAGCTCGGAGAAGGCAATGGTGAGCGTAAAGGGAATGCTGTCACCGATGTTCCCCCCGCTCATGAAAAGGGCCAGCTTGGCGCTGATCGACGGTTTTACTTCCACCAGACGCGGTGTGGCCCTGAGTACCCTGATATCCTCGGCAAGCAGGTTGAACGCCTTGAAAAAGGGAATCCTGGCAACATTGACCGTATGGCGGGTTGCCAACGGATCGTTTTCATCGAGCATCGCATGGGATGCCCGCAGCAGGGATTGCCGCTGGGCCTCGGAAGTGCCTGTCTTCCATTTCAGGTCGAAGGCGTTGAAGTACGCGTAGGTCTTGCCGCTGATGATCACCGTCGGATGGACGTAGGCAACGGTTCCGTCCCGGCTCAAACGGCTGACAAGCTGGCGTATTTCCTGGGGCTTCAGCCCGTTGCGCATCCGAAGGAAGCAGGCGCCTTCGGCAAGGTTGGGGTCGTAGAGATACTCGCTGAGACGCCTGTTGGCCTTGACCATGGCCCTGGCCTTCTTCTTGATAAAGTCCCCGGCCGGATCGCTGATCTCGCTGGCGCCACCGCTGGTAGCGGCATCGTCAGGGGCAGCGCTGGATTCGAAACTGTCGCCATCGGGGATGGAGCGTGGGTCAAAGACGACCGTGAGCCAGTTCGTGCCGATCTCCGGGACAACCCTGGTCCCGTCGCGATAAAACCAGACCGAGTCAAAGGAGAAGGCGGCAGCCCTGGCAAAAGCCACGGAAGCAGAGTCCGCCAATATGGAGACAAGGAGCAGTATGATGGCGCAGCATTTTGTAAAGCGGTAAGTCATGGCATCCGTACCCGTATCTAAGATCTTGATGGAGATCGCTTCATAAAATCATCTATTTTTCGGACAAAATCATCCGCCGGGCTGATGGTTACCAGATCGATTCCGGCGCGGTTCAGACGCTCTTTGGTAGCCAACCGCAGCTGACTCATGGCAGCGTTATACGCCTTCCATTTTCCCATATCCAGCGCCACGGTCCTTCCGCTCTCATAGTCGTAGAGCGGCAGAATACCTTTCGAATGCGGAGGCAGCTCGATTTCGCACTCCTCGAGCACCTGGATCGCCTTGACCTCATGCTTGTCGGTCCCGTGTGCCGTGCGGTGAAAACTGTATCTGAAATCAAGCGGATACATGAAATCAGACAGTACGAAGGCAAGGCTCTCCGGGACTTCGTTGATCAGCTTGGTCAGTGCGGCGCCCAAATTAGTCGCACCGCAGGCAACCGGTTCCGCATGGGCAATGGCATCCAGAATCTCCATGAAATGCGACCTGCCCATGCGCGGCGGAATAAAGCGGACACTATCGTCCGCGAAAAGGATCAATCCGCAACCGTTGTTGCCCAGGATCGCGCTGTATGCCAGCGACACGGCGATGTGCGCCTGGAGCAACTCCTTCCTGCCGAAGCGCACCGAGTTGCTGATGTCGTACAGGATCATAACGTTGAAGTAGCTCTCGGCAAGAAATTCGCGCACATAAAACGTGCCGGTCCTGGCCGTCGCCTTCCAGTCGATGTTCCGGAACGAATCGCCGGGCTCAAGCTCCCTGAGCGACCAGAACTCGTATCCCAGCCCCTTGAAGACACTCTCCCAGTCCCCGGGAAAGGGTGAATGCACCCGGTGACTGATGAATATCTCCAGCAGCTCCTTTTTGGACAACAGACTCTTTTCCGATTTGACCATGGGCTTTTTCAGTACGGCTGGACCATTTTAAGGATTTCCTGGACAATCGTGTCGGCGCTGACCTGCTGCGACAGCGCGGTGCTGTTGAGCAGAATACGATGCCTGAGCACGTGCCGGGCGCATAGGACGACATCGTCGAACGTAACGAAGTCACGCTGCTGGCCAAAGGCATACACTTTTGCCAGTCCCAGAAGCGATTCAGAGGCCCGAGGCGATGCGCCGAGCCTGATGTACTGGTGAATATCAGCCACAAACTCCTGCGGGGCATAGGTGTCGCGCGGGCGCGTTGCTGTGCAGATGTTCAGTATGTAGCGCATGACCTTCTGGCTCACCCTGATCCGGTCATGGATGAGCTGCTGGACTGCCAGTATGTCATCGAGGGTGAGAACCGTGTGTATGTCGCTTTTGAGCTGGTCAAAGTTACTGTTTTTCCTCTGTATGAGCTCGAACTCCTCATCTTTTTGCATATAGCCGACATCATATTTGACCATGAAACGGTCGACCTGGGCCTCTGCCAGGGGATAGGTGCCGATCTGCTCGATGGGGTTCTCCGTGGCAAGCACCATGAACGGACGCGGGATGTCGTAGTGCGTGCACTCCACGGTCACTTCCTTTTCCTGCATCGCCTGCAGCAGTGCGGATTGCACCTTCGGCGAAGCCCGGTTTATCTCGTCGGCCAGGAAAATGTTGCAGAAGATGGGGCCGGCATGGAATTCAAACTCGTCTTCCTTCTCGTTCCACACCATGGTGCCGGTTATGTCGCTGGGCATCTTGTCCGGGGTGAACTGAAAACGTTTGAAATTACCGCCGATCACTTTCGCGAAGGTCTCAACGGCAAGGCTTTTCGCCAGCCCGGGAACACCTTCAAGCAGTATGTGTCCCTTGGAGAGGAGCGCATGGATCATCAGGCTGATCATCTCCTCCTGGCCGATGACAACTTTGGCGATTTCAGCTTTTATCCGCTGAACCATGCCCACGTACTGTTCAAAAAGCTCCGCCGTGCTTGCGCCGTCTGCGATTGGTTCCTGCATGTGCGTTCCCATGTACTGCAACGATAGGTAGTGGAATCCATGGCCTGGCCCCAGGCTGGCTTATTCACATGTATTCAAACTGTTTTCTGTGCTTTACGATCAGATAGAGAAAAAACGGGCCGCCGAGCATGGAGGTGATGATCCCCACCTTCAGGTCCACCGTTACGATCAGCCGCACAAAAAGATCGGCGTAGATAATGAAAACCGCCGCCAGCAGCCCGGAAGAGAATATCAGCTTCCGGTTGTCCGGTCCGGTGAGGCTACGCATGATATGCGGCGCCACCAGCCCGACAAAGCCGATGACCCCCGACACCGCGATGGCTCCGCCGGTTTCGATGGAGGAAAAGAGCAAAAGACCATTGCGGGCGCGTCGTATGTTGACTCCCAGGTTTGCCGCGGTTTCTTCTCCGAGCATGAGAAGGTTAAGGTCCCGGGCAAAAAAGAGGGTTCCCAGGAGTGCGACAAGAGTGGTCGGAATGACGATGGCAACGTGCTCCCAGGAGCGGTTGTTAAGGTCACCCATGAGCCAGTTCACGATCACCCGCCCAACGTCGAACTCCGCGGTGCTCAGGGTAATGACAAATGATGTGAGGGCGCCGAACACCAGGCTGAGGGCAATGCCCGCCAGCAGCAGCGTTGAAACCGACGTCCGCCCTCCTGATGTGGCGATGGCGAAGACCATGACCAGGGTGAGCAGGGAAAAAACGATCGCCGCGCAGGGGAGCGCCACCAGCGAGTACGATGCAAGCCCCAGGTAAATGGCCAGCACGGCGCCCAGCGCCGCACCTGCGTCGATGCCCATGACTCCGGGACTGGCCATGGGATTCTTGAATATCCCCTGCATGATCGTACCTGCTCCGCCAAGGGAAAAGCCCACCAGAAAGGCGACCAGAAAGCGCGGAAGCCGGCCGTCCCAGACAATGGAAGCCTCCACGTCACTGATGGCGCCGGCGTACAGCCCCAATTTTGACAAAACGATCATGACCACATGGGAGGCAGGAATCGACCATGAGCCCGACGAGAGGGAGAGCAGACCACCGGCAACAACCAGGGCCATCAGGAGTGCGATTATGAAATAGTCCTTTTTCACCATGACGGATTAGCGGGGCTGCCGGTAGATGATCCCCGCGATCAGATCGGCGCTGAGAAGCATGTATTGGGATGAAGCCCGCAGATACACGCCGGGGACGTCATACACGGAGTTGCTCCGTATGGCCCTGGCGTGGGACAGCAGACGATTCGACACAAGCAGTTCCTTCAGCTTGCTGCGATCGGGAACGATAATGACGTCCGGGTTCCACTTGAGCAGGGTTTCGTAGTCGATCCGCGACCAGGATGCAATGCCCTGCTCAGTCCCCACATTGACGGCACCGATCATGTCGCAGATCGAGTTGAAATTTGAAAATCTGCCGGGAACATAGCCCCCCTCGTCATAATACAGAACGCGGATCGGGTGATCTCTGTGGGGGGTCCGGGCCTTAAGGTCCCGGATCCTCTCATTCATGAGATTCACCAGAGCACGGGCATTGCCCTCCTCACCGATGACGTCTCCTATGAGCAGAATCTGCCGCTGTACCGACTCGATCGACCCGAAATGCCCGAGTTCAAAGCTGGGAATCTGTGCCTGGCTGAGCTTTTCCTTGAAATCAGCACCGGAATAAAACACCGTAAAGACCAGATCCGGGCGGTAGCCGATCACCAGTTCCGTCTGTTTTGATCTGAAGATTGGGCCCTGCTGCCGTGCCTTGTCGGCTATAAAGCTCGAGTCCGGATCAGCGGTAAGATCATTAAAGGCAATCAAGCGCTCGCGCGGGCAGATTGCCCACAAGATCTCGGCGACGCCCACCGCATGGGGTATTATGCGCAGCGGCTTCTTCTGAATCTCAAAGCTTTTTGTCTCCTGCCGGAACGTATCCGTCTTCAAGTCATGCACATCAAAGCTGTAGCGTATTTTTCGGGGCCATGCGCCTTCAGCCTGGGTTTTGCCCCTGACATGGCTCAGCTCTGTGATCAACCTGTGCATATCAAGGGGGGGAACCGCTTTCTGACCGTGATTCACCCCGGACGGGGGGGCACAGGCAACCAGACAGCAGAACGCGAGAAGTGCGCTGAGTATCCGACAGCTTCGCATGGCGGATGTTTCGATGCTCTTAGGAACGGAAATCAAGGAAGGTCGTGCCATCGTGTTTGTACTCCCTCACCCTCACCTGAAAAACCTGGCTGATGTTTTCCTCGGAAAAGGCGTCCTCCGGAGCGCCCGAGAAAAACAACTTCCCGGCGCACAATATCGTAATTGTATCACACAACTTTCTGGCCAGATTCAGGTCATGGATGGTCACCAGTATGGTTTTGCCCTGATCCTTGAGTTCGCATAACAGCTTGACGATCTCCAGCGTGTGCTTGACGTCAAGTTCCGAGGTCGGCTCATCCAGCAGTATCAGAGGCGCCTCGGTCGCGATAGCCCGGGCGATTATCGCCAGTTGCCCCTCTCCGCCGGACAATTCGTTGATGTTTCTATCCTTCAGGGCATGGATATTGGTCTGCCATAGCGCCCGCTCGATAATTTCCCGGTCCCTCGGCCCTACCCCCTCGAACCTTCCCAGATGCGGGTTTCGCCCCATGGCTACGATGTCGAACACCGATACGGGAAAACCGATGGTCGTGTTCTGCGGAACCAGGGTAACCAGCGTGCTCAGTTCTTTCCGAGGCATCTTGGCCAGATTTTTGCCGTTGAGAACGATAGCCCCGGACTGCGGCTCCCAGAGCCTGCAGATATTCTTCAACAGGGTGGATTTGCCGGATCCGTTCGGACCGATGATCCCATGAATCTTGCGCGGCTCGAAACATGCGGATATGCCATCCAGAATCTTTTTGCCATCAATGGAAAAATGAAGTGTGTCAACGACAAGCATAGGAAAACCAGGAGTCAGACAGTTATCAGGAGCAGAGCTTTAGCTTGTAGGCAGCGGGAAGAATGAATTTCGAAATAACGACGCAGAAAAAGCCGCAATAGACGGTAATGCTCAAAGCGACAGATGTCAGATCAGGGGAGAACTCGCTGGTTATGCCCAAGGCAGACCAGATGAAGAGTTGCCCCAAAAGAAGCTGAAAGTTTTGGGCCAGAGTATATATTACCCAGAAATTCTGGGAAAGCTTCGCATTGTGCCCTCTGCGGATTTTTATTTCGATGATCTTGAACCAGGTTCTGCCCTCGATGATTTGCGACGATCCGTCACACACGTGGTGCAGCAGGTAGATTGCCACCAGCAGATAGGCCTTAAAGGATACACTGGCGAAAAAGAACGTAAATACGGGAGGAAAACAGAGTAACAGGCAAACGGCACCCAGGGCCTGACCCACGGCTACCCCTAACTGTGCCCTGATAAGGCGGGCAATCTGCCTGGTGGTGTCGCGAACCGCTTCCAGATGGTCTATAAATCCTGAAATACAGGTACTTGAGATCATGCTAATGCCCGGATACGCGTATTTCACAACCACTCCCAGTATGGCAGCAACCTTCAGTTCCTGTTCAGCCATTGAAAACATGGTGAAAAGAATGACGCCATCCAGGATGTTTTTGCCAATGGTGTAGCAGATATTGCCGATTTCCCCATAACGGTAGAAGGGGACCGTTTTCAGCGCCGCTATATAGAGTTGAATTTTTTGAGCCAGGGAAGGAATGATGTAGTCAGCCTGAGCTAGTGTTTGCTCTGTATCCATAGGATGAAGCTCGATGAGTTACGAATTATGTTACACGGGTGGGTTCGATTCGCCTGATTGGTGGCACAAGAAAGCCCCAAAGAGACACCGTAAAGATGCCTCTTTGGGGCCATTCAGTGTTTAGCTTGCCATCAATTCCTTGATCAGTTTGACGGTCTGTTTAGCTGCGTCCGCAGGCTTGGTAGCCTGTTTGGAGATACCGGACTGCACTTTCACGATATTGTGGTCTACCTTCTTCTCTGCCCATACTTTTCCCTTGGGAGCGGCAATATATACCGAGAAGGCGTCCTGCCCCGTACCCGGGCGTTCGCCAATGATATGAACAACGGCGCGGGCTTTTCCAGGATCGGCATTGTTGAACAGAACATCACCGACCATGTAGCCTGCGCGTACGCGGCCACTGCTGATGACGATGTTTTTCTTGTCAGCGGTCAACCCTGCGGCCTGCAGTTCTTTTCTCAGCGCCGTGATGTACGGCAGCGTATGCTCAGGAGCCATGATCGACTTGGCGTTCAAACCATCGGAGACGACGATCTGCACGTCAGGTGTCTGCCCCTGCCAGGAATCACGCAGTTTCTGAAGAGTCGCGACAGACTGTTTGTTCAGCTGTTCACCGGTTTCGGGATGCACGATGTAGTTTTCGCGATCCTTGGACAGGGTTCCCAGCTGAACCGAGTCAGGCACGCTCTTGAGAAATTCCGGCGTAAATTCGGCCCAGATGGCTTTTTTGGCGTCGGCGTAGAGTTCACGGATCTTCTTGTCCAGTTGCGGATTCAGGTCCCAGATGTTCTTTCCGTAACCGGATGCCAGAGGCACCTTGTTACCGGTCTTGAGCCAGGTGTTGTGGATGGCGTCGAACTTCTGCTTGCCTTCGGCCATGATTTCCTGCTGGGAGCGTGTGTCACCCTTGGCTTTGCAATACTGGTAGTAGACCCAGATCGGATCGCCGAAATGCTTGGTCGGCTTGCCGTTCTTGTCGATAACCTGGATGCGCTTGAAGAAGTCCCACATGGTATCGTTAACCTTGTAGCCGAACTTGCTGCGGATACGCACATGATCCTGATAGCTGGTGGTCAGATAGCTGAGCATCGGGTCGTTTCTGGTGGGAAGAGCCATAAGATAGGCAGGATTTGCCGGCATGATCTGGTCCTGGCACCACTCCAGGTCGTCAAGGCTTACCGACATGTGCAGAGTGGAACAGATATCCAGACCTATCGTGATCCCCTGCAGTTTGCCCATCAGGATGTCTTCCAGGCAGCAGCGCACCAGTTGTTCCTTGGTGCGGAACACTTCCGGTCCGATGAAACCGGCCACATCATTGACATGGAGATATGCACCCTGGGGCTGAACCTGGGCAAGAACCTGCTGCAGACCGCGTGCCATCCCGTACTTGCGGGATTCGAGTACGACCATGTCGACGCCTTCGGCACCGCCGTTGGTGAAATCGGAGCCCTGACCGGTCTCGAAATAGAGACCGTATCTCTGTCCGGCGCGGGACTTGGCGTGGTCGACCATCTTCTCGACGGAAATGTCGAACGTCTTGTTTGCCGTATCGGTTCCTGCAAGGCTCTGGAACATGCAGTCAATCAGTTCCGGTTTCTCGTTGAATATCTCCCTCTGAACGTCAATATGGGCCAGGACGCACCAAGGAATGGTACCGTTCAGTTTGAACGTATCGACCACATCCTTGAGGGATGCCTCTACCCGTGCAGTTTGTTCTTTCGTTCCGTCCACCGGGTTGGTGCCAAGCACCAGATCGCCAACGCCGTATGAGAATGCAGAAAGCACCTGCATCATGATCTCTTCGGGATCGTCAGTGGGTGAGTTGGGCTGGATGCGTGCGCTCAGATACCCTTTGGCGCCGATCTTGGTTCCGGGAAGCGGGTTGAAGATCTTCCGGTTGACCGCGATCAGTTCCTTGTTGCTCATCAGCTTGGGCAGACAGCCGACCACTTCGCTGTTCATGCCGTACATGACCGACTTGATTTCGGCTTCCGATTTGTCCAGCAGGAAGGCTTTCATCCTGCCCATTGTCCAGTCTTTAATTTTAGCGTACTGGGCAGGATCAACGGACTTGGCGATAAACTTGTAAAGGTCGTCATTATGCAAGGGGTGATTGGTGATATCCTTGATTTTGGTATTTGCCAAAAGCTTCCGGGCGTTTTCTCGGCTGGTATTGGTATCGGCGGCTACGCCGATGGTCTTGTCCCCCTCCTTGAAGGCGTTTGACGCGCCGATCACCTGCTGATACAGCACCTGATCAAACGAGCCTTTGACCCGTTGGATGTACTTGAAAACATCCTCACCCGGTTTTACGCTTTTTATTGCAATGGCATGGCTGTTCGTGCTCAACGTCAGAATTCCAACGACAAGCATCGCTGCAATCAAAAACAATCGTTTCATACTCTGGAACCTCCTTTGTCAGTTGGTATGGCTCTCGACAAGTCAGCAGGGGCTAGATTGCCAGGTCGAATATAATACCCCCGTAAACGAAGTTGTGCGCGCGAGTCAGGCTGCCTGCCTCGATATCTTTGGAAGCGGCTGAACTGAGCGGGAACGAGTACTGAATCTTGGGCGTAATCGAGAGGTATTTGTTCAGCGGAATCTTCAGGCCGGCCGAGATGTTGCCGTCATGGAAATCGGAAAAGTCGTTGGTTGATTTATTGTTGAGGTAGCTGACCGTTCCCGCTAGGTCCAGGGACCAGTCCTTGTAGACGGCCAAGCTGTGGGAAAGCCCCAACTGGAAGTACCAGGCGTGGCCTGTTTCAATCTCCTGAAAGACGCTGAACGTTGGTTTAAGCAACGTATCCAGGCCGAGGGTTACAAAGAGCTCCTGGCTCTTGGTGGGGGTGAGACCATCAGTACCATCCGTGTCGTAGTAGATCCATCCCAGGGTGTAGTTCAGTTTCCACGGCTCATAGGAGTTGCTGTAGGTAAGGACATAGTCCGTTTCCCACAACCTGCAGTTGTGCGAATCTCCTGCCGGCCCGAGACCATCGTAATCGGTATCAAGATCCGTCCAGACATTAAAGGCAAATCCCTTGTAGCCCACGGTCAGGGTGGGAAAGATGACCAGACTGTCTTTGCTGAGCGCGTATCCACGCCAGACGTATTGCGTGTAGAGCGACACGTTCAAGTCGGCGGTGAGATCCTCGGGGATCAGTTTATACCCGGCTGGCGGTGCCGGTTCCGCTACCGCGTCCTGCGCATGGGCATACGTACCCACCCCCATTCCAACGGCAAACATCAAACTCAAAGCCAGTGTTCTTAACGATGCCTTCATGTTACCCTCCTTTGCTCCTTGTAGTATGGTAGTTCCCTCATGCTCCACGTCCCTTTCTGGCCCGTTCTAAACCTTTATGGATTCTCGTCGACGAAACGACTGCCGACCATGTCCTTCCGGACCATTTTCTCGGTTGAAGGTGTTGGGATACCTGGCAGAGCCCTTGGCACAGGGCATTTACTGCCTCTGTTTTTTTGCCATCTCCCACATCTCACCAAAGGCCTTCTCGGTTTTCTTGTCCATGACCCGCCAGATTGCCACGGTCTTAAAGTAGTCGTTGTTGCCCACATTGAAGAGGCTTCTCTCCTCAGCGCTCACCAGATCACCCACATTGTCGACCACCGGCGAGACGCCCTGCTGCTTGACAACCGCTGCCTGGTATTTGGGGGACAGGTGCAGATTGATCCACTCTTCGCACAGTTTTTTCTTCATCCCTTTTGCTGCATGGGTAATGCACCAGTAGTCAATCCAGGCACTTCCGCCTTCCTTCGCGGTGGCCAGTTTCCAGTTGCCGCCCTTCTGATTTGCCTTCACCACCGCAAATCCCCAGGTGGTGGCCAACGACAACTGGGGGAATTCGTCAGCATTGGCTTCCCCGTCCCAGAGGCTCTTGGCCCCTTTGACCAGTTCATTCAACCTGGGCTGGATCCTGCTACGGTCAAGCCGGTCGATATCGAACAGATCCTCGTACTTATAGCCGAGTGCAAGGGCCGTGATCCAGATATTGACCTTATGGAAGTTGTTATTGATAGTGTATTTGCCGGCATACTGCGGATCCCAGAATATATTCCAGCTTGACGGAGTCTCCTTGACGACGTCGGCATTGAACGCCAACCCGTAGGGACCACAGTTATAGGGAAGGCCATAGCGCTTCCCAGCCACGCCAAGAGACGTGTCCGCCGTGAAAAACGGCAGCATATGTGCTGCATTGGGAATATTTATCATGTCAAGGGGAGCCAGTACCACTCGCCCTTTTCTGAAAAAGTTGAACTTGGAAGATTTTGCCATGTCGGCGGGGGGGGAAATGAGGTCAGCGGTGCCGTTCTTGGCGGCATTGTAGAAATCTTCTTGACCGGTTGCGTAGGAGGGTTTCACGTCCACATTTATGTTGTACTTCTTCTTTATTATGGCCTTGAAATCATCAACAAACGCCGTGTCCGCATACCCCTCCCAGCAGGTAATGCGAATGGTCTCCTGCTGAACTGCCCAAGCGGGATGAATCCCACACAAGACAACCGCAATGAATAAGCCGATAGACACAAGGGACATCGTTCTCATAAAATCTCCTCCTTTGGTATTACAACATGCGTTCCAACCCCTCTATCTAAAGTTCTAAACCCGTCCAAACTCTAACTAAAGAAACTACCGTTGTCAACCCTTGATTTCAGTATTTTCGGCCGCCGCACGTACCAGAAACGGGCAGAAGCAACTCTCGCCATTCGCTTTCACGCCACCAGCGAACGGAACCGTTGGCACCCATCCCGACCATATTTGGTGCATTGATTCAGATTGTGCGGGAAAAATTTCACGCATACAGGTGTGAGATTAACAACTGATTGGCCTATGTCAATCAACTATTGTTTTATTGAGGTGGTTACATCCAGGGATAAATCAGAATCCAACCGGCGGAAAATGAAAAACATTTCAGAAACATGGAAAAAGGTCGTCCGCGCTGACGGGATCACAAATACCCCCACAACCCACCTGAGCAGCGCCCCAGCCAACAAAGCCAAAACGCCCGCTCAGGGGAGCATATACGGAGCAATAGCACGGCAGACAGGACTCATGAGGATACGTCCTTCATTCATAACCAGTGCCTGGGGTATCTGCGATGGTAGACGACATTGTTGGTAAAGAGTGCGGTAACCAGCAGAATAAGGGCACCGGCCAGAACCGGAACCAGGATGAATCCAGGTCCGACCGCGCCCTGTACGCCGATCAGGGCGGTCGCTCCCCCCGGTGGGTGGGTCGTGTGGGTCAGGTTCATGGCAAAGATGGCCAACCCTACCCCGAAAGCAATGGTAAGAGGGGTGGAACCGAACAGGGCGACCACAATCACCGCCACCGTTGCCGAGACGAGATGCCCTCCCACCAGATTTCGCGGCTGAGCCAGCGGCGACTCCGTTGCGCCAAACAGCAGCACCGCCGACGCACCGAACGAGCCGATCAGCAGTGGCTGGCCAACCAGTGAGGTAATCTCGAAAATAGCCAGTATCCCCAGCGTACCGCTGAGGAAGCTCCAGATGGCGTAACGCAATGTCATGGGGGGGCGCGGTCCCCGCAGCGGCGCCTTGCAGCGCCGGGGGAATCCGGTCAACCTTCTTTGTATTGTCATTTCTTCTCCATGGGGATACGGGCCTGTGGTCCACGCGGAAATCGATGCCGCTTCAGTGAATCAGGTACGGGACAAGCAGGATGAGGTGCCGATAGCAGGGCTCAACGAGCTGTGCCAGTGTCCGTTGTGCATTCCCGTTGCGATGCCAGCCAAAAAGACGAATCGGGCCGCGGGATGCACCGGATGAATGGTTCCCAAAACCAGCCAGTACTTCAAACTGGCCAAGTCGCCGATGGGCAGAATCCATTCACCCCCGGAGGACGCAGTCATGGAGAACGGCTGCGCCCCTCTCCATGACTGCGACAAACAGCCCTAAACGGATGCCGATCCCGACCACCCAGAGCATGAAACACCACTGCACGATGGCACGTAACGTGGCTGCTGATTTTGATGAAGGCACTTTATCCCTGACACCCCCTGTTGCGGGTTATTCCTTCCAGTGGATGCAGGAGACCGGGCAGTTGTTGATGGCCGACTGGATCTTGTCCTCGGAAGCCCCGCCCTGATCATAGGCTTCCGACGTGCCGTTGTCGGCGAAGCGAAAAACCTCGGGCAAACTCTCGATGCAGAGACCGCAACTGATGCATTCATTCTGATCAACCGCTACTGTTTTCCCCATGGCCTTTTCCTCCCTTGAACAGGATTCGACCGAGAGCTGCGCTGCTTTGGGAAAGAGGATATTGTTCTCCATGTGGACATGCTTGTGAAGATCGTCCTCAAATTCCTTCAGCATCCGGTAGGTGAGCATGAAGGTGGTGCAGACATCGTTCGGAATCCCATAGTTGTTGGAGAGATCGCGGATGGTGTGGACCGCGTCGCCGATCTCTTCATGCTCGCGATCAAGTTGCGCAAGACTGGTTTTGACGGTTTCCCTGTCTCCCGCATCCGGTTCCCTGCCGGCCTGTACTGCCGCATCGATCCGTTTGATGGCAGGAAAGAGCACGTCCTCTTCTTCGCGGAGATGGGCCACCATGTCGGTCGCTATCTTGTCGAAGATCCTGGCGATCTCAATCACCTCGGGGTGCCTGGCGCCATGGACCTGGGCGATCTTGTCGGCATAGGCGGAGATCTGGCTGAGATTCTCGTTCAAGTAGGCATGGTGGGTGTTTATGATGTAATCCGCCAGGAACGGCAGCCCCCAGGCGGCGTAGTTCTGGCTCCGCTCCAGCGGTTCGCTCGCGGCCTCCCCAATCTCCCGGCTGACCAGATCAGGATCGATACCACGCTCCTGACAGGCGGTCGCAAGGGGGATTTTGCCGCCGCAGCAGAAATCGATTCCGTATTTCTCGAAGACCCTGGCGGCCCGATAGTCGGAGGCAACCAGTTCACCGATGGTTTTACCCGTTACGTCCCCCTTCTGTCCCGTTTTCTGTTTGTTCATTGCGGTCTCCTTTGCCCCTGGAGAAACAGGGCGCACCTGTTCTCCTGGCTTTCGTGCAGCGAATCGTGACTTCCACGATGTTGAGGTCAGTATACCGGAGAGTCCCTGAAATCGATTTGACCCAGGTCATGGTTCCGGTATTTCCAGCAACAGGTCACCAGGAGCGGGTCGAGAAGTAGTGTGAAGGTTGTAGAAACGGAAAGGCGGGGAATCACATCATCCCCGCCTTTCCGCGCCGATAGCGAATACGAAGATTTACCGGGTACTAGACCAGCAGATCCTCGTAAAACGCGCCAAATTGTTTTTCCGGATGGCGGATATGGATTTCAACCATCCAGAGATTGGGGGAAGGGTGAAAGGAAATCTCGGACAGGGGACCTTCGTAATGCTCCGCACTGGAATAGTCTCCCAGGCGATGCCCCCCCAGATCCAGGTTCAGCACCCACCCCAGATCCTTGGCCATCTGTTCGGCAAACTGATACAGCTCAACACCGGTGGCCTTTTCCGCTTTCCACTTCTTTTCAACGGCATCGTAAATTCGCCTGGCATCCACCGCGCAGCGTTTCAGTTCCGGATCGCTTCCGGTAACGAAGGTATCACCCGCATCCCCTTCGTACCCTTCCCAGACCGGTCCGACATCGATAAAGAAGATGTCGTCCTCGCCCAAACGGACTCCCGGATCGGAATCGGCGCCAAAGGTTTTGGTGGTGTTGCTTCCGAAGCGGATGTAGGGCTTGTGGAATGCCTTTGTGGCACCCATTTCCAGCAAGGTGGCAACCACCATTTTGTTGGCATCTTCTTCCAGCATCCCTGCCTTGACCTGACCGGCAATCCGGCTTACCGCCTGCTGTGCCTTCGCTCTGGTTTCCTGCATTTTCTCGACGGAAAATCCTGCTTTGGTTTGCTCCACTACCGCTGCATCCTGGGTCATAGTTGCACTCCTCTGTTTCGGGATTTGGTCCTGCATCCGACTCGAACTGCCAAATTGTCCATATCCTCTCTTGTCTGTGGACAGAGTACATCAATCCACATGGTAGTATTTGACTCACGTCAAAAAGCGGTTGAGAAATATGGGCAAAATAGTCCGGCAGATTGCAAAGGGCTCCTCGCAGTGAATCACGAGGCGCCCTTTGCAGGTGAATTGCAGCTCTGTATTTTTTTGAAGCCTGAAAACCCCGTCCTGTGGACGGGGATTCAGCCGTCGTTTACTTAACGGGTGTCATGCTCATTTTTCATGACTGATTCTGTTTTTGGCACATTTCATAACGCCCCCTGCCCCCTCGTATCTAATTCCGTGTTGCAACCAGAAGACGACATTTATGACCCTGATGTAGGGGCGTATTGCATACGCCCCGCTCGGGCGATCTCGCCGCCAAAGTCGAGGCAAGCGGCTAACCCCTTCTCGTCCGGATTCCAGAGCAGCTTCAGTCCGTCATTGACAAGCAAGAAACCTCCCTCCTTCAGCCGTTCCGACAGCATCTTTACCGACTCACCGCTCCATCCGTAGGCTCCGAACGCGGCGGCCTTCTTGTTCTTGAAGCCCAGCCCCCTGATTTCTTCGAGAATTGCCGCCATAGCGGAGAGTATGCCCCTGTTGATCGTGGGAGAACCGACGAGTATCGCCTTTGACCTGAATACTTCCGTAATGATGTCGTTCTTGTCGCTACGGGAGGCGTTGAAAATCTTGACCACCACATCACGGTCCGACCCGGTGATACCCCTGGCGATCGCTTCGGCCATCTTTCTCGTTCCGTCCCACATGCTGTCATAGATAATCGTGATCTGGTTTTCGTGATAGTTGGCAGCCCACTCCAGGTAGGTGGTCACGATCTGGAGCGGGTTGTCACGCCAGACGACGCCATGGCTGGGGCAGATCATGTCCAGCGGCAGATTCAGGCCGACAAACTCCTTGATTTTCCGATCAACCAGGGGGCTGAAGGGGGTCAGGATGTTGGCGTAGTACTTGATGCACTCCTGGAACAGTTCCGGCTGGTCGACCAGATCGTTGAACATGCGCTCCGTGGCATAGTGCTGTCCAAAGGCATCACTGCTGAAGAGGGTGTTGTCATCGGTCAGATAGCAGAACATGGTGTCAGGCCAGTGGAGCATGGGCGCTTCCACGAAGATCAGCTCTTTCGTACCGATATTCAGGCGGTCGCCGCTCTTGACGACATGGAAATTCCAGTCCTGATGGTAGTGCCCCTTCAGGGATTTGACCGCATTGGCGGTACAGTAGATCGGAATATCGGGAATCAGGCGCATGAGCTCCGGCAAAGCGCCGCTGTGATCGCTTTCACCATGGTTGACAATGATGTAGTCGATGTTCTTGAGATCAATCTCCTGTTGTAGATTGTGCACAAACTCCTTGGCAAACGGCGCCCAGACCGTATCGATGAGCACTGTCTTTTCATCGCGGACCAGATAGGAGTTATAGGAAGAGCCCCGGTGCGTGGAATACTCTTCGCCATGAAAAGTGCGTAATTCCCAATCCACCTTGCCTACCCAGGTTATGGTTTTGTTTATCGGAACGCCCATGACAAAATCCCTCCCTTTGGATTGTTTTTGGTAAAGGCCAAAATCACAAGAGATTAAACAGATACTGCTGCCAGTTTTGTTTCGCAGGCAGTCAAACGCTCCTTCAGTTCCTTCTCCCTCGTCCATCGTTCGGTCACATCGCGCATGATTGCGGCGCATCCCTGCATGGCTCCGGCCTCGTCGCGCAGCATTACCATGCTGAATTCCAGCGAAACGCGGCTGCCGTCCTTGCGGACGCCAGGAGACGAGAGCAGGCCGGTTTTGTACTTGGTCTCACCGGAGGCCATCACCCGCCAGTAGCCTTCCCAGTGGCGCTTGCGCAGGTTTTCGGGGATGATCAGATCGAGCGATTGGCCCACGGCTTCGGCCGCACTATGGCCAAACATCAATTCCGCCCCTCGGTTCCAGAAGCGGACACCCCCTTCCCTGTCGGCAATGATAATCGCGTCCGGCGCTTCATTGAGCAGCTGATTCAAGCGTCTGTCCATAGTTCCTCCCCAGAAATGACACACGCCTCGCGAAGAACCACGAGGCGTGTGTTGTCAATCGTTTATCGTGTCATTCCGCTACCCCAGAATGGCCTTGATGTCGGCCTCGGCCGTGGTGATCGGGCCGATGTTGAAGTTTTCCACCAGGAAGCTGAGCACATTGGGGGTGATGAAGGCCGGCAGGGTTGGCCCTAGTTTGATGTTCTTGATCCCCAGGTGCAAAAGCGTCAGCAGGATGACCACCGCTTTCTGCTCGTACCAGGAGAGGATCATGGAGAGCGGCAGGTCGTTCACCCCGCAGCCAAAGGCGCCGGCCAAAGCCACGGCGATCTGGATGGCCGAGTAGGCATCGTTGCACTGGCCGATGTCCAGGAGCCGCGGGATGCCGCCGATGTCGCCGAAGTCAAGTTTGTTGAAGCGGTACTTGCCGCAGGCCAGGGTCAGAATGACCGTGTCTTTGGGGAGTTTCTCGGCAAACTCGGTGTAGTAGTTGCGTCCCGACTTGGCGCCGTCGCAGCCGCCGATGAGGAAGAAGTGCTTGATGGCGCCGCTCTTGACCGCGTCGATGACCTTGTCCGCCACGCCCAGCACGGCGTTGTGGCCGAAACCGGTCAGGATCTCCTTGCCCGGGTTCTCCGGCAGGTCCGGGCATTCCAAGGCCTTGTTGATGACAGCGCTGAAGTCCCAGCCGTCAATGTGCTGCACGTCAGGCCAAGCTACCAGGCCCCAGGTGAAGAGCCGGTCCTTGTAGGAGTCATCCGGGCGCTGGATGCAGTTGGTATTGAAGATGATGGCGCCGGGGAACTCCGTGAACTCCTTGGCCTGATCCTGCCAGGCTCCACCGAAGTTACCCACCAGGTGCTTGTACTTCTTCAGGCCGGGGTAGCCGTGGGCCGGCAGCATCTCGCCGTGGGTGTAGACGTTGATCCCTTTGAACTGGGTCTGCTTGAGCAGCTCCTCCAGCATCTTCAGGTCATGGCCGGAGACCAGGATCCCCTTGCCTGCCCTGGTGCCCAGCTGTACCGGCGTGGGAACCGGGTGGCCGTAGGTGCCGGTGTGGGCGTTGTCCAGGAGCCCCATGACGGTCAGGTTCTGCTTGCCGCACTCCATGGCAAGGCCGACGAAGTCCATCAGCCCCAGGCTGGGATCGGTGGTGGCTGCCAGCGCCCTCTGGAAGAAGGCCATCACCTCGTCGTCTCCCTTGCCCAGGATCATGGCGTGGTCCACATAGGCGGCCATGCCCTTCAGGCCGTACAGCAGGATTTCGATCACGGAACGGATATCTTCGTTGTCGTGCTGGCTGTTGATGCCGTAAGCCTCACCCTGGGCAATCCGGCCCTGCAAGTCGGCGGCCGGCTGCCAGGCGGCAACGTCACCCGGAATGGTGATACCGGCCCAGTCCTTAGCTTTTTCCTTGAGCAAATAGCAGCGAGTGATCATGGCGCTGATGCGAGGGGCATCGAAGTCCACGTTGGTGACCGTAGTGAAGAGTCCCTCGATGGTGAAGCGGTCGATCTCGGGGTGCCGGCCGATTTTCTCGGCGTAGAGGGCCAGGCTCTTCAGGCCGTACAGCAGGTGGTCCTGCAGGGCCGCCACCTCAGGTTTCTTGCCGCATACGCCCGATACGTTGCACCCGATCCCGTTTGCAGCCTGCTCGCATTGATTACAGAACATATTTTTCCTCCCGCTGTGTGGTGTATGAAACTGGTTTGGTGAATTTCTCGTCTTGTATGCGTG
The DNA here is from genome assembly GCF_000015045.1 of Pelobacter propionicus DSM 2379. Taxonomy (GTDB): domain Bacteria; phylum Desulfobacterota; class Desulfuromonadia; order Geobacterales; family Pseudopelobacteraceae; genus Pseudopelobacter; species Pseudopelobacter propionicus. Next base: position 1,252,964 of record NC_008609.1, on the reverse strand, counting down.
AAAGATATACCTCCCTCTCCTGGCACGGTTTGACTGTTGTCAAAAATACGCGATTACTCAATCAGAATCGATTCTGGATGCCGCTTGGATCGGGAAGCTCCAGTTCCTTGCGGAAATTCAACTTGGCCGCCCCCCTGTTGTTCAGGTACTTGGCCAGTTCAAGGTCAACCTTAGCCGGAACGATTACCCCGGCCTGGGCCAGCGCCTGACGGAGAAACGCTTCGGCCTTGGTGGCAAAGGCGATGGAGTCTCCCAGAACACGCATCGATTCGGTCGGATTGTGGAAGCCGATCGAGTTTTCGGCGCCGATGAAGATGCAGCGGTAGAAGGCCTGCTCGTAATACTCCTTGGCCATGGCATAGAGCGATGCGTCAATTTTCTTGCCTGCCGCCTGGGCGGTGTGAACCTTCTCGAAAAGCTTTGCCACGGTGGCGGTCGCATAGCCGGCGCGAAGCTGCAGGGACACGGTTCTGTCCTGAATGGCTATGATCTGCTCCTTGAGCCATTCCTGGCTTTCGGCGTGGCACTGGATACAGCCCTTGAGTCCGTTTTTCAGCGGGCTGGTTATGCGGTGATCGGAAGCCTTATGAACACCGACCTTGGTGAAGGGCATGTGGCAGTCGGCGCAGGAAGCTCCTCCCTTCCAGTGCACGCTGTTGTTGGAGTAGAGCTCGTATTCGGGGTGGCGGATAAAGCCCAACTTGAAGCCGGTTACGGTCTGCTTCCACTCCAGATAGGAAGGATCGCTCTTGATCGTGGCGATGATGTTCTCAATGGTGATGTTGCCCGGCTTGCTTCCCTGCCAGGGGAAGAACAGGCCGACCGACTTCATATCCTTGTCCTTGGGGATCACATAGGTGACATGGCACTGGGCGCAGACCAGGGTCCGTTTCGTCTGGTGGTCGAGCTTTGCCGTATCCACCCCCATGCCGCGCAGCGCGGCGCCGAGGGTGAAGTCACGGGACAGAGTCAGGGACATGTCCCTGTTGTTGTGGCAATCGATGCAGGCAACGCTGAGGGTGGCGAACTTCTGATTGGGAATCCTGGCCAGGACCTCCTTGTAGGGGGTCTTGTAGTAGTCGGCCCCCATGGTTTTCATGAGATAGTTGGCGTAGGGGGTTTTGCAGGTGAGGCAAACACCGCCGGCCTTGAGGCGAGAGGAGTCGATATCCAGCTGATCCTGAACCATGTGTGAATGCCCGCGCGGTTCGTTGTAGCCAATCCCGAAACCCCAGCCGTTAAAGAGCAGGGCCAGGTAGGGATACTCGGAGAGTTTGTCCACCATTGATTTGGGATCGTCATTCCCCTTCTTGTACTTGCTCAGCCCGGGAGTATCGGGCGGTTCGGCCGTCTTTTTCCACATCTCGTATTCCACCGGATACGCTTTTCCCCACTCGGCCGGATCGATGGTGCCGTCCGCAATCTGCACCGCCCTTACCTGTTCGGCCTTCTGGGGAGCGCAGCCGGCGGCGAGCAGCCACACACACGCAACGACAACGACACACACAACGGTCCTTATTCTCATTGGAATACCCCCTTTTAACTGAATTCAGCGTGTTACCCGTGCTCCGCTACGCAGATGGGTGATGCCTCGATGGCAGCTCCAGCAGTGCCGTTCGGTGTTGATGGGCGAAACCAGCTCTACATGACACCTGATACAGTTAGCCTGGAGCACCTTGGTTCCATGACGGGAAAGCCTGATCCGTTCCGGAATGTGGCCTGAGTAGAAAAAGATCACGTCCTTCATGCCATCGATGGACTTCCAAATGTAATGGCTCGCCAGATTTTCGTTGGGTAGGTGGCAGTCCACGCAGCGAAACCTGCGGTGCGCTCCCGAACGCAAAAAAGCGGTATATTGGCTTTCCATGACATGGCAACTGGCACAGAAGTCGGGAGATTCGGATTTCGCCAACAGTCCCGGAGGCCCCAGCAGCAGAAAAGCCGCGGCCAGCAGTGTTGCCACTCCCGCCAGGCCCAGCATCATCGCCCGCTTCTTGTTCAGCCGGTTCAGCATCATGCCACCTCCCCCGTAACCGGATCACTGCACCCCATCACACGCGTCACCATCAGGCCCGGCGGCAACGATGTTCAAACTGTATCACAAACGAACCGCGTTTCAGCAGACGGAACAGCAGAGGTTTTCCTCCCCACCCTGCCGTTACCCCTGGTTAAATCGAACAGGAGCGTTCACCGAAGTTGTGCGGCGGACATGAAGGTAAACGGGCCACACAGACTTTCCTTGACCAAAATCAATTTTTTGCAGAACAATTCAATGCCATCCCCATTTGCTTTCCCCCATGGCGACGGGTAGAGCGGCAAACGAGACACAGGACAGCGTCGCTGCTTTCTCGGGCATCCGCCGTTCGACACGGCCCCCATAGCCGTAGAGTCCCTGTTTTCGCCAAAAAAGCGGGGGCTTGCATCGTTCGATGCAAGCCCCCGCCCGGCCGTCACCAGGCCAACGAAATGAATTAATCCTCTACAAAGGCAGCTGAAACTCGGACACAGGGGATAAACACGGGTACAAGCAGACGAACCGGACAAAACGTCATTCACCGCCTGGGTGGCTGCATTTTGTATGCATCATACCGATCTATCCGTAGGTATCCGGGGTTACCGGCCGCTTGTATGCCGATATGCCGGCAACAACCACACGGACCGAAGAGCGCCCACCCAGGCGCGCCTGATCAGACGCGCCCCAGTATGATACCGGCTGCCAAGGAGCAGAGCACGATCAGGCAGAACAGGGAAAAAAGCCAGTCCCGTTGCCGTACAAAGACCAGTCCGGCAACCAGCACGCGCATGACCGGCGTCCCCAGGAGCACGACCAGGCCGGCCGTAATCAGTCGGGGTGCCCAATTCGCACCCGCCAGCAGCATGGCGCCGATTCCGGTTGCCAGCAAGGCGGCGGCGATGACGGTACCGATACGCAGCAAGCGGGCCAGAACTATTTCAATCGGTTCCCCGGTGGTCTTCTCGTTCCGTCCAGCAGCCATCATTTCCAGATCCCCCTGTACACCATCATGATGGCAGTGTAGGCAATCAACGGGATAAACAGCTTGCGAATGGTTTTCGTATTCATCCGTACCATCAGCCTGGCTCCCACCAGCGCCCCCAGCAGGACTCCCAGCACGACGGGACCGGCAATCAGCGGGTTCACGTCACCGCGGGCAAAGTAGACCACCGCGCCGGAGGCCGCCGTTACCCCGATCATGAAGTTTGAGGTAGCGGTCGAAGCTTTGAACGGCATGCGCATCACCTGCTCCATCGCCGGCACCTTGAAGATGCCGGCTCCGATTCCCAGCGTACCAGCCGCGGCACCAGAAAAATACATCAGGATCAGGCCCGGAATGCTCCGAGTAACCTGATAGGTGACCTGAGTGTCCAGGGAATGGTCGTGGTAGGAACCGCCAAGCCCCAGTCGCCGTGACACCCTGTCGGGGGTCACCTCTCCCGGCAGTTCCTGCTTTCGGGCCTTGAACATATTGAACCCGGAATAGGCGAGCAGAAGACCGAACATGATGAACAACAGACGCTGATTGAGGTAGCCGGCCACCAGGGCGCCGCTCAATGCTCCGGCAGCAGTCCCCATCTCCAGCCACATGGCGACCCTCACGTTGGACAGCCGGTCGTGCAGATAGGCCACTGCCGCACCGGTCGAGGTGGCAATGATGGACACGGTCGAGGCGGCCACTGCGGAGCGCATCGGCACATCGAACAACAGGGTAAGGGCCGGCACAATGATGATTCCCCCCCCCAGACCCAGGATGGAACCGACAACGCCGGCTGCGATGGCGATCAGAAAAATTTCCAGCGTAGTAGTAATCATGCCTGTGAACGACCTCTCTTAAGTTCTACTTCGTATTCATAGCGATCAGAGCGATAGAGCGTTCTGAACCAAACCAGCGGACGACTCGCGGCACCGTAGATAACCCTCTTGACACAGAGCACCGCATCACCCGGTCGAATCCCCAGCAGTTGCGCCTCCTCCGGGCCAGCGCTTGAGGCTCCGATCCGCTGCCTGCCACGAAGGGGGAAGATTCCGTTACGCGTCAGCAGCAGCGCCATGCCGTGCTGCTTCAAAATGTCTTCGGTCAGCTCTATTTCCAGGTCGCGGGGCAACCACACGGTGGAAAGCATGAGCGGCTGCCGATCCACAGTAACCAGGCGGTAGAGATACCACCCCGGGGCGGCAGGACTCCGTTCCAGGGCCTCCGCCACCTCGGCAGCCAGCGTCCTGGTCTCCAGCGCCAGCACCCGAACCTGAGGATTAAGTCCGCGCAACTGCAACTCTTCCAGGTGCCCGGTCAGATTGGCAAGGGATTCGGTTATGGGGCGATCCTGCGCGCCGGCGACAAACGTTCCTTTACCATGCTTCCGGTAGAGCAGACCAGCGGCCACGAGATTTGCAAGGGCCTGGCGAATCGTGATCCTGCTGACCCCGTACTGATCCACAAGCATCCGTTCGGGAGGAATCGCCTCTCCGGCCTTCCACGTGCCGTTGCCGATATTCTCCTTGAGATGGCTTTCGACCTGGTGATACAAGGGCATACGGTTTTCCGGGTCCAGCATATTCCCCCCTGGGATCTCAAGGTTAAGATGTCATGACAACATAACATCTACACTCCCCAAAGACAAGCCTGAACCACCTGCGGTCACGTCCGGCAAATTGCGTGGTAGACATCAAGCGAAACCAGCCGGAAGCTGGCGCACAAGCCGGAGCAGTTCTATATCCGCGAGTACATCCGCTTCAAGTATGCTTCCAAAGCCGTCCCCGAACAGGGCGTGAAATCTCGGGGTTATCATCATCGAACAACGCTGACGGCGGCAGCTTGCCTGCCTCGATCAGGCCGAAAACAGCCTCCTCTGTCTTTTCATCCTCTGCTGCTTCCAGAACGTACGCCACCTGCTTCAGGGTAAGCGGTTTTTCCCACGCCTCCATCTCGCCACTCTCCTTCGTGACACCTGTTTGAAAAACCGGGGAAGGCGGCCAGGAGTTGCCGCCGTGTCAGGTCGCGATTCCCTATCCCCGGATATGCGAAAGGCCGCCCGCGCTCATGGCCCGGCGACCTTTACCAGTCATTCATCTTGTCGCGCCCGGTAGCGATGGATCACCGGAAGTGCATCCGCCGACATTTCGATGTGCGTCTCGATGGAGTCGAACAGCCCGCCACAGATGGCCGCCAGCCCCCGTTCCTGGAACTCATCCAGGTCGTAATGACGACCGCCGAGGCATGCGCGGGCCTGGAGTGAATCCTGAAGAAACAACAGCGCCGCGCTGACCTCGTTGAGGCAGGCAACTTGCCCGCTTACCGCTTCGAGAACATCGGCCAGCGTCACTGCATGCCGTTGGCCGAGTACGTCAACATGGTGGAAAACATCCCCCTGCCGCTCAACCTGTGGTCCGTTCATCGGCACACCTGCTGCGATTCGTTCGGATTCTTGGGATTCGGGACGTAGAAGTCCACCTTCTGGCGGCACGTCGTTACATCGCCCCCAAACGCCACAAAAACATGCTTGGCCAGATACGTCTCCACCAGCCGGGCCAACTCCTGCATGATGTGCTTCTGACCGGCGAGAACGCCGGACTTGTAGGCGCGGTCGATACGATCCCGCTCGGCCGCCACTCCGATGCGATGGAAAAGCGGACGATCCAGCAGGGGAATGGTTTCTTGCCTCGGTTTGCGTGACGTGCAGTTACATCGAAGAAATTTTCTTCACACCTACGCCTTCAGTCATCAGGCGTTCGATCTCACTGGCGATCGCCTGCAGCGGCGCTCTCAGGTCGTCAACGCCGATACGACTGTAATGTTTGCCGGTAACTGACTGGTCTATATGATTCGTCAAAAGGTTAATGTCCTCCCGGCGCAGCTTCAACCTTTCGCCCACCGTAGTGAATGACCGACGCAGACTGTGCGGCGTTATGTCGAGACCGGTTTTTGTCTTGATCTTGTCAGCACGCAGAGTGATATGACCGTCCTTCCCCCTGCCAGTCTCGGACGGAAACACCCACATATCGCTATCCTGCATGGAGTTCTTGCGGCGCTCCAAAATTGCCACGGCCTGACGGGACAGCGGCAGTACCCCCCGGTGTTTGGTCACTGAATCCATGTAGGAGAGGTCGAACAGCCTCTTTTCAAGGTCTACATCTACCCATCGTAGGCTATGGTCGCAACCCCTGATAGAGGGCGAACAGGTAGCAGTCGCGGTGAATCACCGAAAACGACAGGAGCATGTCATAAAAAACCTTGAATTGCACCGGCTCGATACAGGTTGTCCGCGCCTGAATATCAGGCCAGAGTTTGGCATCCGAGATAACCTTGACCGGGTTCCGGTTGATGTGTTGAGGGTAAAGCACCATCCCGTAGTTGATGATCGCCTGGAGCATCTTGAAGGCGTTGGAAGCAGCCCCCTTGCCGAAACCATCCAGCACCTGCTGATAGCGCGTGACAACCACATCGGGCTTCAGCATGTCCACCAGGACCGGCAACGGAACGTCAAGCCCGGTCTTGAACTTACCGTACTCGCCAATTGATGTGGACTCGATAACCGGCCTCGGTAGTGTGTTTCAGCCCCTTGTGTTTGACGTAGAGGTGATACAGGTCTCGCAGGGTTGGTGGTGCTTCTTCTTCAGCGGGCTTGCCAGCGCAAAGCCGCTGCATGATCTCCGGCGCCGTCCGTCGCGTTTGCTCTGGGGGGATCTCGCCATACCGCCCGATCTTGGCGCTGGCCTTCTTGTATTTTCTGGTGAGGGGGTCCATCATATCCACCACAACAAAGAACGTTTTCGACTCCTGCCCAACCCTCAAGACCAACCCTTTCAGTTCGTTATCGAAGTAGTCAGTCTGACCGAATTCCGAGAACGGCAGCCGGTCGATGTTCCGCTTGGTAAGTGACAGTTTCGGCATGACGTCCCTCCCTGCATTTTCGTACCTTTTTAGACATCACCCCAAAAAAGGTACGATATAGGTACGACATAAATTAAAAAAACCCGCTAAACTCTTCGCAAAGCTTAGCGGGTGAAAGGCACATTATCAAGTCGTATTATATTGATATTTATAGGTATTTATTACATGCTAGCAAACCTTCACAACCATTCAAAATCATCAGGTAAGATTCCAGACAAACATTTCCCAGATATCCTTCCAGCTCTTGCCGATCTCGCCGACCACCGTCGGCTCGAAGCCGCAGTGCATCATGCACTGGGCGCAGCGCGGGTCCTTGCCCACGCCGTACCTGTCCCAGTCGGTCTTTTCCATCATCTCCTTGAAGCTGGGATAGTGGGTATCGGTGATCAGGTAGCAGGGCGCCTTCCACCCCTGGGTGTTGCGGGTCGGGTTGCCCCAGGGGGTGCACTCCAGTTTCTTCTCCCCCTTCAGGAAACGGAGGTACATGGGGGTGGAGAAGAAGCGGTGCTTTTTGCTCATCTCGTACACGTCGGCGAATTTGCGCTCGATATCGCGGCGCTCCAGGAACAGCTTTTCCCCCACCGCCTCGTAGCCGAAGCCGGGCGCCACCAGCAGGCCGTCCACCCCCATCTCCTCCAGATGGGTGAAGAGCATTTCGATCTCCATCAGATCGGTTTCCTTGAAGATGGTGGTGTTGGTGCAGACCCGGAAGCCCTTCTGCTTGGCCTTCCTGATCCCCTCCATGGCGATCTTGAAGGCGCCCTTGCGCTCCAGGATCCGGTCGTGGGTTTCTTCCAGGCCGTCCATGTGGATGTTGAAGGTGAAATTGGGGTGAGGCTTCATGCTGTCCAGGGCCTTTTCCAGCAGGAGGCCATTGGTGCAGAGGTAGATATGCTTACCGCGATCCAGGGTTCCCTGGATCAACTCGTTGATCTGGGGATAAAGCAGCGGCTCGCCGCCGGTGATGGTGACGACCGGCGCCGGGCACTCGTCCACCGACTTCAGGCAGTCATCCAGACTCATCATCTCCTGCATGGTGTCAGCGTATTCGCGGATGCGACCACAACCGGAGCAGGCCAGGTTGCACAGGTGGGTCGGTTCCAGCATCAGCACCAGCGGAAACTTCTCCACCTTGCGGAGTTTGTTAGCAATGATGTATCTAGTCAGGTCGTAGTTGAGGCGAAGCGGGAAACGCATGTAAAAAAATCCTTTCAGTGGCAAGCCGTAAACCGGCCTGTTACTTTTCCAGAAGCAACTATTTCAGGTCGGCGTTGATGCCGTCCCTGTTTCAAAGGCAGGGGAGTCGATGTTCCCCTGGCTGATAGCATACGTGCCCGCGGCCTACTGTTTGAGAAACGCCAGGGCAGCCGCGGCGATCCCCTCGGCATCGATGCCCAGATCCTGGCGCAGCCGCGCCTGGGAGCCATGCTCCACGAAACGGTCGGGTATGCCGAGGCGCCTGACGATCACATCCTGCATGTTGTTGTCGTTGAGCAGTTCCAGGACCGCGCTGCCGAATCCTCCCTGCAGCAGGTTCTCCTCCACGGTCATGATCCGGCCGCACGAACCGGCAACGGAGAGGATCAACTCGGCATCCAGCGGCTTGATGAAACGGGCATTGACCACCCCAACCCGCACCCCCAGCCCTTGCAGGGAATGGGCGGCCTGGAGCGCCGGATAGACCGTGGAGCCGATGGCAATCAGGCAGATGTCGCTCCCCTCCATCAAAAGCTCTCCCCTGCCGATATCCAGGGTCTTCAGATCCCTGTCCAGCTCCACCCCCATACCCGCGCCGCGCGGATAGCGCAGGGAGATGGGAACGCCGCTCGTGACGGCGGTCTTGAGCATGTGGCGAAGCTCGTTCTCGTCCTTGGGCGCCATCAGGGCCAGTCCGGGGATGTGGCGCAGAAAGGAGTAGTCCATCACTCCATGGTGGGTCGGGCCGTCGTCCCCCACCAGGCCGGCGCGGTCCATGGCGATGGTCACCGGCAGCTTCTGCAGACAGATGTCGTGAAAGACCTGGTCATAGGCGCGCTGTACGAAGGTGGAATAGATGGCGGTTACCGGACGGAAACCGTCGGCTGCCAGGCCGGCGGCGAAGGTCATGGCGTGCTGTTCGGCGATCCCCACGTCGAAGAAGCGTTTGGGAAAGCGCTCGGAGAAGGTCTTCAACCCGGTGCCGTCGCGCATGGCGGCGGTAATGGCCACGACCCGGGGATCCTGCTCTGCCAGATCCACCATGGCCTCGCCAAACAGCTCCGTGTAGCTCCTGGCCGAGGTAGAGGACGTCGCCTTGCCGGTGACGATGTCGAAGGGCCCCACGCCGTGGAACTTGTCCGGGTTTTCCTCGGCCGGCTTGTACCCCTTGCCCTTGGTGGTCATGACATGCACCAGCAGCGGACCGTCCAGCTGGTTGATGTTGTTGAACACCTCGATCAGCTGGGGCAGGTCGTGACCATCCAGCGGCCCCAGATAGTCGAAACCCAACGCTTCGAACAGCGACCCCGGCGTCAGGAAGCTCTTCAGCGAATTCTCGGCCCGCCGGGCAAAGTGCAGGATGTCGGAGCCGATGGCCGGAATGTTGCGCAAAAGCCCCTGCATCTCCTTCTTCAGGTCGCGGAAGTATCTGCCGGTCATCTTGCGGGAGATGAACGAAGAAAAGGCCCCCACGTTTTTGGAGATGGACATCTCGTTGTCGTTCAAGATAACGATCAGGTCCTTCTTGAGATGGCCGGCCTGGTTCAGCGCCTCGAAGGCCATGCCACCGGTCAGGGATCCGTCACCGATGACGGCGATGGCGTGGTTTTTCGCGCCAGCCAGATCGGCCGCCGCCGCCATCCCCAAGGCCGCGGAGATGGAGGTGGATGAGTGCCCCACCCCGAAAGCGTCATGCTCGGACTCGGAGCGCTTGGGAAAACCGGAGAGCCCCTTGTACTGGCGCTGGGTGTGGAAGCGGTCCCTCCTGCCGGTGAGGATCTTGTGGGTATAGGCCTGGTGCCCCACGTCCCAGATGATCTTGTCGTTGGGCGAGTCGAAGCAGTACAGCAGCGCGATGGAGAGTTCCACCGTGCCCAGGTTGGACCCCAGATGGCCGCCGGTGACAGAGACCTTCTCCAGCAGGAAGCGGCGCACCTCGGCCGCCAGATCCAGCAGATGCTCCGGCTTCAGCTTCTTCAAATCATCGGGTGAATCTATATGGTTCAAATACTGATACATTTTACTGTTTCTCCATCACAGGCCAGTCGGGCGCGTTTCAATCGGCAGTGGTTGCGAGCAATCGCCGGCTGACGTCACGCATACCGGTTGGCCCTGAACCACTCCACGGCGCGCCGCAGGGCATCCTCCACCGACGACTGGGGCAGCCCCAGCTCCCTGACCGCACGGGATGAGTCGAAGAACATGAACTTCGCCGCCATCTGCACCCCGGCCAGAGGGATCAGCGGTTCCCTGCCCGTAATCCGGGAGAGTCCCTCATTGACATAAGCGGCCAGCAGGATCGGCGTATAGGGAAGCCGCAACCGGGGGGCGGGCAGTCCGGTTATCCTGTTCAGCAGCTTGAAGATGTCGGCCAGGGTCAGGTTGCTGTTGCCCAGGATGTACTTTCTGCCCACCTGGCCCCGCTTCTCCGCCAAGAGGTGGCCACGGGCGCAATCCTCCACCGCGATGATGTTGAGTCCCGTATCCAGATAGGCCGGCATCCTGCGGTTCAGGAAGTCGACGATGATCTTGCCGGTGGGGGTCGGCTTGATGTCCAGAGGGCCGATGGGGGTTGAGGGATTGACGATGACCAACGGCAACCCCCTGGCCACGAACGTATCCGCCTCGCGCTCGGCCAGGAACTTGCTCTTCTTGTAATGTCCGACCATGTCGTTCAGGGTGACCGGCGCATCCTCGCTTCCCGGAGTGCCGTCCCCCGGATTGCCCAGGGTCCCCACGCTGCTGGTGTAGACCACGCGGGAGAGGCCGTTTTTCAGGGCAGCGTCCAGAATGGCGGCCGTGCCATCCACGTTGATGCGGTACATCTCGGCGGGGTTGCGCGTCCAGAGGCGGTAATCGGCGGCCGCGTGGTAAAGCACGTCGCACCCCTTCAAACCGCTCACCAGGCTGTCCCGGTCGCGCAGGTCCCCCTTCCAGAACTCCACGTCCAGTCCGGCCAGGTTGGAGGTATCCGAACTGGGGCGCACCAGGGCGCGCACCTGGCGCCCCTCCTTCAATAGTTCCCTGACAATACTTGCGCCTATGAACCCGGTGGCGCCGGTGATGAAAGTCTTCATATGCTCCTGTGTATCCGACGCACGGACCAGCCGTGGACGGGATTGCCGCGGACAATCGCGGTAGTACCAAAACAGGCCGCTCAAAAAAGGGGAAAGCCCCGGATTGCGGCGAACTCGGGGCCTCCTGCAAATAAATGCCGAATGTGCTGCCCTGCGGCCTTACCCCTTGGCGGCGGTCAGCCTGCGGTATCTGCCCAGCGCGGTCAGCGGAAAGCAGTTGCGATAGATGTGATACTTGATCATGAAGAACTTGGGAAAACCGGTTCCGGTAAAAGCATCCTCATCCCAGGTGCCGTCCTCGTTCTGGGTCTCCAGAAGGTACTTGACACCCTGGGCCGCTGCCCGGGAGTTGGCCTCTCCGGCCGCCATCAGGGCCAGCAGCGCCCAACCGGTCTGGGAGGCGGTGCTCGGCCCGCTCCCCATCAGGGAACGGTCAAAGTAGGACTCGCACACCTCGCCCCAGCCGCCGTCGTTGTTCTGGCGGGATTTGATCCAGTTGACCGCCTTCCTGATGTAGGGCTGGTTCATATCCTCGCCGATGGCCTCCAGGCCGCAGAGTACCGACCAGGTGCCGTAGAGGTAGTTGACCCCCCAGCGCCCCCACCAGGGTCCTTCCGACTCCTGCTCCTTCTTGAGGAAGGCCAGGGCACGCTCGGCTGCGGGGTGGCTTTTGGGGTAGTCGAAATTGCCCATCAGCTCCAGCATGCGGCCGGTCAGATCCGCCGTAGGGGGATCGATCAACGCTTCCAGGTCGGCAAAGGGGATCTTGTTGAGCAGGTACTTGGTGTTGTTCCGGTCGAAGGCGCCCCAGCCGCCGTTCTCGCTCTGCATGCCCAGGCACCAGGCGATGCCTCGCTTGATGGCTTCTTCCCGATGCTTGCGGTCACGAACCTTGATGTTCTTGATGGACAGCATGACAAACCCGGAGTCGTCCACGTCCGGATACCAGTCGTTGAGGAACTCGAAGGCCCAGCCGCCCGGCTCCAGTTCGGGGCACTTCACCTGCCAGTCCCCCTTGCGCCGCACCTCAAGGTTCAGAAGCCACTGGGCTGCCTTGACCAGGGCGGGATGGTCGGCGGGCACGTCCGCCTCCTGCAGCGCCACCAGCGCCAAAGCCGTGTCCCACACCGGCGAGACGCAGGACTGCAGCACGATGCAGTCGTCGTCCTCGATGCAGAAGTTGGCCAGTGCGTCCAGCCCCTTGGCCACCGCCGGGTGGTCGTTGGCATATCCCAGACAGTGCAGGGCCAGGATGGAGTTAAGCATGGCCGGCTGGATGCCGCCCCAGTCGCCGGACTGCTCCTGGTGCTCCAGGATCCAGTTCTCGGCCAGGGCAACCGCCCTCTTCTTGAAGGGACGGATCGGCGACGACTCATAGACCTTGATCAGATGGTCGGCACCGATGAAGAAGTTCTTCCAAGTGAAGAGGCCGTCCTCGCGGGTGATGGTGTAATCGGTGGGCCGCGGCGGCCGGACAAAGAGTTCCTGGACCTGGGCCCGCGGCGGTAGCTTGCGCACCGGCCGTTCCGACATGACCACCGACAGCGGGATGATCGTGGCGCGGGACCAGCTGGAGAATTCGTACATGTTGAAATAGGCCCAGTCGGGGAGCAGCATCAGCTCGATGGGCATGGAGGGGACGCCGAACCAGGCGAACTCGCCAAACAGCGCCAGGAAGATCTTGGTGAAGACCCGGGCCTTGATGATGCCGCCGTTAGCCAGGACGAAAGCCCGCGCCTTGGCCATGGCCGGATGGTCGGCCGAATAGCCGGCCAGCTTGAGGGCAAAATAGGCTTCGATGGTGGTGGAGAGGTCGCCGGGGCCGTTGTGCCAGAGGGACCAGAACCCCTCGGAGGTCTGCTTGGCTAGGATGTAGTTGGCCAGTTTGCGCTCACGCTCCCGGTCAACCATCCCCAGGAAGTGGAACAGCATAACGTATTCGGCGCTGATGGTTACGTTGGATTCCAGCTCCGCCCACCAGTAGCCGTCGGGGAGCTGCTCGCGCAGGAAAAAGTCCCGCGTGCGCTCAATCCCCTTGTCCAGGGGGCTTTTTGCCTCGGCAACCATCTTCTTCCAGATGGAAGGTGGAAGACGGTGCACCTTCGAGCCGGTTCTTTTCGCGGGAAGGGGAGCCTGCTCCACCGGCTCCGCGTTGAGAGACGTCAACGAGCTTGAAATCTTATATTTGGCTGGATTCATTCACAAAGCTCCTGTTAGCCGCTGCCTGGGCAGCGGAAACTGCACAACTGCCAAATTTTGCTTTTATAGCATAAACATCAATGGATGTATATCATTTTCCATATAATCGTCACCCAAAGGTAACCGTCGACCGGTCGCCCCCCATTGTTTGCGGGCGCGATGATTTGCAGGTTTGCCAGCCTCTGGCGGCTGTGCTATACAATGGCGAAAGCAGAAAAGAACTTCCACAGAAGATAACCGCGAGGAACACCCCATGTTGACCGGAAAACAGAAACGCCACCTGCGTGCCCTTGGCCACAGCCTCAAACCGATCATCCAGATCGGCAAGAAAGAGATCGAGGAGGCACTGATCAACGAGGTCAACGCCGCCCTCGAGCACCACGAACTGATCAAGGTCAAGCTGCTGGAGAGTTGCATGCTGGACAAGCATGAGTCGTCGGAGATGCTGGCCAGGGCCTGCAACGCCCAGGTGGCCCAGATCCTGGGCAGAACCTTCCTGCTCTACCGCCCCGCCGAAACGCCGGTGATCGTGCTCCCCGCGGCCGCAAAACCGGCCAGGGCCCAGTCCTGATGACCGTTCGCTCCGCTTTCTTCGACCTGGACGGCACCCTGGTGGACTCCCTGGCCGATTTGGCCGACGCGGTTAACCACATGCTCTCCTCCCTTGACAGGCCCGCCCTCCCCCTGGCCGAGGTGCGGCTCCTGATCGGCAAGGGGGCCCACAACCTGGTACGCAGGGCGCTGAAGAGCGATGACGAGCACATCGTGCAACAGGGACTGGCCCGGTTCCTGGAGTACAACCACGGCCACATCGTCGACAAGAGCCGCCTCTACCCCGGTGCACGGGAGGCGCTGGAGAGCCTGGTCGACAACGGTATAACCCTGGCAGCCATCTCCAACAAGAACGAAGCCTTGAGCAGACTGATCCTGGGAGAACTGGGAATTGCCCCCCTCTTCGAAGTCATCTGCGGCGGCAACAGCTTCGCGGAGATGAAACCCTCACCACTCCCCCTGCTGAAGACTCTGGAACGCCTCGACATTTCTGCCACGGAGGCGGTGATGGCGGGAGACAGCATCAACGACATCCAGGCCGGAAGACGGGCCGGCATCACCACCATCGGCTGTTGCTGGGGGTACGGCGCCCCGGAAGAACTGCGGCAGGCCGACTACCGGGCAGACTCCTGCAGCGACGTTTCCCGGATCATCCTGACCGGAAAGTCGCCATGAAGCGGCCCGGGGACGGGCGCCAGGAGTCCCCTTCCTCCACGGCGCGGCCGGACAACAGGAACACCGGTAGCAGGGGCGAGGAGATCGCAACCTCCTTCCTCGGCCAGCAGGGCTACCGAATCCTGGAGCGTAACTTCCGCTGCAAGGGGGGAGAACTGGACATCGTGGCCCGCGCGCCGGGGGAGAGGAGCCTGGTATTCGTGGAGGTCAAAACCCGCCGCGACCGTTCCTACGGACCGCCCCAACTGGCGGTGACCCCCTTCAAACAGCGCCAGATATCCAAGGCCGCCCTGACCTGGCTCTCCAGGAACCATCTCCACGACAGCCAGGCGCGCTTCGACGTGATCGCCATCCTGCTGGAAGATGGCGGGCGCCACTCCATCGAACATATCGTCAACGCCTTTGAGCTTGCATATTGATGAGCTTGACGGCCAGCGAGCATCCATCACGACAGACACTTACCCCTCCATCGACGACGCCCGCCCTCACGGGAACGAAACGCCGTAACGACGGGGGAATTCCCATGACTCACGAGCTGGGGGAACAGTGAAGAACAGCGACAACACCACCCTGGTCTATTCCAGCGAAACCGGCAGGATACGACCAGACAAGCGCGGCGCGGCATCCCGCACGCCAGCCGCGCAACCGTCCGACGATCAGGTGCGCCTGCGCCGGGAAGTCAAAGGGCGCGGCGGGGGAACGGTCATAGTCATCACCGGCATTCCCCTGGAAGGCACGGCACTCAAGGAGCTGGCCGGCGCGCTAAAAAAGCGCTGCGGATGCGGCGGTACAATCAAGAATGGAGCACTGGAAATCCAGGGAGATCACCGCGAGCTGCTGGTGCAGGAACTTCAGAACCGGGGGTTTCGGGTCAAGCTGGCCGGAGGCTGAGCAAGCCTTTCCCCTGCAAAAATAGTTCTTGACCGCGGGAGTGTTTTGCAATATGAATCACTATTCAACTTATTTTTCAGGGTATCGCCACAAAAAACGGTACTCCTGAGTGCGCGTACGCGAGAGTGGCGGAATTGGCAGACGCACCAGACTTAGGATCTGGCACCGTAAGGTATAGGAGTTCAAGTCTCCTCTCTCGCACCATGCGCCTCCCCTTTACCTTTACAGTTTATTTTCAGTAACCAATTCCATCCATGTGAGGTTATCAGCAATGCAGGTTAACGTCGAAACCATCAGCCCCGTTAGCAAGAAAGTCAGCATCGAGATCCCTGCCGACCAGGTTAACAGCGAAATTGAGAAGACCTACGCCACCATCCAGAAGCGCGCCAAGATCCAGGGATTCCGCCCCGGCAAAGCGCCCCTGCAGCTGATAAAACGCACCTACGCCGACTCCATGCGCGACGAAGTCATGCGGCGTTTCTACGAGACGACCCTCTTCAAGACCCTGGCGGAACACAAAATCGAGCCGATCGACGCCCCGACCGTTGAATGTGACATCCTGGAAGAAGGAACCCCCTTCAAGTACAGCGCCCTGGTGGAAGTGATGCCGGAGGTCCTGCTCACCCAGTACACCGGCCTTGAGATCACCAAGGAACGCTACGTGTTCGATCCCCAGAAGATCGAGGACGAAATCGCCCGCATGCGCGACGGCATGGCCCAACTGGTGCCGGTGGAAGGCGATGTGGCCGTAGAAATGGGGCACATGGTCACCATCGACTACGCCTTTTCCGTGGACGGCTTCCCCGAAGAGAGCACCTCCGCCGAGAACGCCGTCGTGGAAGTCGGCGCCCATCGCCTGCTGCCGGAATTCGAAGACCAGCTGGTGGGCATGAAGTGTGGTGAATCGAAACATGTCACCGTGACCCTACCCGAGGCCTACCGCAATCCCGAGGTTGCCGGCAAGGAAGGCGCCTTCATGGTCACGCTCAACGAGATCAAGCGCAAGGAGCTTCCCGAGCTCAACGACGAGTTCGCTCAGCAGTTCGGTGAGTTCGAGACCGTCGAGCAACTGCGCGAAAAGATGACCGAATACCACCAGCAGCACGAACAGGACCGCATCGAGCAGGAGCAGCGCGAGACCGTCATCCAGGCGCTGATCGAGAAGAACCCGCTGGATGTCCCCCAATCCATGGTCAAGCGCCAGGTGGAGCAGATGCTGCAGAACCTGAAGAACCGCCTCAAGAGCCGCAACATGTCCATGGAGATGATGGGGATGGACGACGACAGCTTCCGCGAAAGAGTTCGCGACTCCGCGACCGACAAGGTCCGCGGTGGCCTGCTGCTCATGGCCCTGATCGAGAAAGAGGATTTCAGCGTCAGCGACGAGGAGATCGAGAAACGCTATGAGAAGCTGGCAGGCGGCAACGAAGAGATGTTGGAGCGGATCAAGGAGCACTACACCAGCAGCCCTTCGGTACGCCACTCACTGATCGCCGAAATCAAGGAAGACAAGGCGGTCCGTTTTCTGCTGGACAACGCCGTGATCACCGAGACAGACCCCGCCGAAACCGCGGCGGAGGCCTAGTCCGCCAGCGGGCGAAACTCACGACAGCAGATAGATCGAGGCCAAGGGGATCTCCGATCCGGCCGTGGAACCGGCCAAGCACGTCACACGGCATGCGTCAGCACAAATGAAAGGGCATCATGTACATTCCAATGGTTGTTGAACAGAGCGGCCGGGGCGAGCGGGCGTACGACATCTACTCCCGCCTGCTCAAAGAGCGCATCATTTTCCTGGGCGGCGGCATCGATGACCAGGTTGCCAATCTGATCATCGCCCAGCTTCTTTTCTTGGAGGCAGAGGATCCCGACAAGGACATCCACCTCTACATAAATTCACCCGGCGGCGTGGTCACCTCCGGCATGGCGATCTACGACACCATGCGCTACATCAAGGCGCCGGTCTCCACCATCTGCGTGGGCCAGGCCGCATCAATGGGCGCCGTGCTGCTGGCTGCCGGCGAGAAGGGGAAGCGTTTCTCCCTCAACCACTCGCGCATCATGATTCATCAGCCTCTGGGCGGTTTCCAGGGGCAGGCAACGGACATCAGCATCCACGCCAAGGAAATTCTCCGTATGAAGGAGGAGCTCAACTCCATCCTGGCCGACCTGACCGGTCAGTCCAAGGAGAGGATCGAGGCGGATACGGACCGCGACTACTTCATGTCAGCGACCGAAGCAGAGGAGTACGGACTGATCGACGCAACCTTCACCAGAAAGCCTGACAGCGGAGGCACTCCATGAGCCGACGGGAAACAACGCAGGAAAATCTGACCTGCTCGTTCTGCGGAAAGAGCCAGGAAGAGGTCAAGAAACTGATCGCCGGACCGGCGGTGTACATCTGCGACGAGTGCATCGAACTATGCAACGACATCATCGCCGAGGAACTCAAGATGGAGGAGACCCTCGGCCCCGACTTAAAGAAGCTGCCCAAACCGCGCGAGATCAAGGATGTCCTGGACGAGTACGTCATCGGCCAGGAAAAGGCCAAGAAAGTGCTGTCGGTGGCGGTGTACAACCACTACAAGCGCATCGAGACCAGCAACAAGCCGGGCGACGTGGAGATGCAGAAGAGCAACATACTTCTGCTGGGCCCCACCGGTTCGGGTAAGACGCTCCTGGCCCAGACACTGGCGCGCATCCTCAAGGTCCCCTTTGCCATGGCCGACGCCACCAACCTCACCGAGGCGGGCTACGTGGGCGAGGATGTGGAGAACATCATCTTAAGCCTGCTGCAGGCAGCCGACTATGACGTGGAGCGAGCCCAGAAGGGGATCATCTACATCGACGAAATCGACAAGATCGCCCGAAAGAGCGAGTCACCTTCCCTCACCCGCGACGTTTCCGGCGAGGGAGTTCAGCAGGCGCTCTTGAAGATCATCGAGGGGACCGTCGCCAGCATCCCGCCCAAGGGTGGACGCAAGCATCCCCAGCAGGAATTCATGAAGGTGGACACGACCAACATCCTCTTCATCTGCGGCGGCGCGTTTGCCGGACTTGACAGCGTCATCCAGCAGCGTATCGGCATGAAGAGCCTGGGTTTCGGCGCCGATGTCAAGAAGCGGGCTGAGAAGAAACTGGGCGAACTGCTGCTCAACGTCACCCCGGACGACCTGCTGAAATACGGCTACATCCCGGAGTTCATCGGCAGGCTGCCCATGCTGGCCACCCTCACCGAACTGGACGAGGACGCCATGGTGCAGATCCTCAAGGAGCCGAAGAACTCCCTGGTCAAGCAGTACCAGAAGCTGTTCGAACTGGAGAACGTGCGCCTTCGCTTTACCGACGGCTCCCTGGTGGCCATTGCCCGGGAGGCCCTCAAGCGCAATACCGGTGCCCGGGGGTTGCGCTCCATACTTGAGAACTCCATGCTTGACATCATGTACGAAGTGCCGTCACAGCCCAATGTCAAGGAAGTGGTCATCAGCGAAGAAGTGATCTACCACAAGGAAAAACCGATCGTCGTCTATGAACAACAGGTAAGCGACGCCGCCTAACCTGAACTGCGAACCTGTCATTTTCCCTCTCCTTTCCATCAAGGCCAGGGAAAATGACACACAACCCGCGGTACCCCATGAAATGTGGATTCGCCAGACATTTTGCTTGACAGTTTCCGATGTAATCTGGTAAAAACCAACTCTCCTTGCATCACACAATACACAGGAGGTGTAGCGTGACAAAGGCGGAACTGATTAGCGCAGTGGCAGAGGAGTCCGGGCTCAAGAAAGTCGATGCCGAGAAGGCTCTCAGCGCATTCATATCAACGGTGACCGAGGCTCTCAAGCAGGGTGACAAGCTGAGTCTGGTCGGTTTCGGTACGTTCTGCACTTCCAAACGAGCCGCACGCAAGGGGCAGAATCCACAGACAGGAAAGAAAATCAATATTCCGGCCGCAACCATCCCGAAGTTCAGACCGGGCAAGACACTGAAGGATGCGGTTAACGCAAAATAAGCAGGGACGGTAATTTTTTACTACAGGTAGTAGTTTGCGGGGTTGTAGCTCAGTTGGTTAGAGTGCCAGCCTGTCACGCTGGAAGTCGCGGGTTCGAGCCCCGTCAACCCCGCCATAAAATATTCGGGCGAATAGCTCAGCTGGGAGAGCGCCAGCCTTACAAGCTGGATGTCACAGGTTCGATCCCTGTTTCGCCCACCATTTAGCACCACTGTCGTTGTTGGGGTTGTAGCTCAGTTGGTTAGAGTGCCAGCCTGTCACGCTGGAAGTCGCGGGTTCGAGCCCCGTCAACCCCGCCATAAAGAAAAAAGGCATCAACCACGCGGTTGATGCCTTTTTTCTTTTCCCTTACCCCACCAGCGAGGTACCCACATGTTCGAAAGCTGCTATGCGAAACCGATGACAAAAGATTGCGCGCCCCCCTTCACCCTGCCGGAGTGGATTGCCCTGGCACCCTTCGAAGAGTTTCTGGGCATGCGGATCGACGAAGCCTCCAATGGCCGGGCCGCTTTGAGCATGCCGTTCCGGGCCGCCCTCTGTCAGGGTGTGGGGCTGATGCATGGAGGGGCGGTGGTCGCACTGGCGGACACGGCGCTGGCTATTGCCATCAAGACCCTGCTGCCGAAGGGAACCCACTTCGCCACCATCAGGATGGGGCTTGACTTTCACGCGCCGGTGCGCTGGGGCGTCCTCATTGCAAGGGCTTCGGTGCATGAACAAAAGGAACGGGACATCGATGGGGAGGTGGAGCTCAGCACCGAGGAGGGAATCAGAGTCGCCACCTTCAGGGCCACATTCCGCATCAAGCGACAGCAGAAGAGCTGATCCTGAACCGGTTCCGGTTCACATCTTCAGCCGTTTCATCTTCTCCACCAGCGTTGTCCGGTTGATCCCCAACAAGTGCGATGCCTTGGCCTTGACCCCGCCGGAGAGTTCCAAAGCCTGACCAATCAACTTGCGCTCGATCAGCGCGATGGTTTCGACCATATCCATGCCGCTGGCTGTCAGCTCCAGGGAGAATGCACCCGGCAGCGCCCCCTGTCCACAGACTCCAGGCGGCAGGTCCTCCAGCCGGATCACCTCACCTTCAGTCAGAGCCACCAGACGTTCCACCAGATTCTCCAGTTCACGCACGTTCCCGGGCCAGGAGTGCTGCTCCAGCGCCTCCAGCGCCTTCCTGCTGATGGTCATCAACGGCCGCCCCATGAGCCGACAGTACTTCTCCAGAAACGCCCCCACCAGCGCCCGGATGTCCTGCTTGCGCTCGCGCAGCGGCGGGAGGTGCAGAGGAATCACGTTCAGGCGATAGAACAGGTCATCGCGGAAGAGCCCCTGGCGCACCTGCTGCTCCAGGTCCAGGTTGGTGGCCGATATGACCCGCACATCCAGTTTTATGGAGCTGTTGGAGCCGACCCGCTGCAGTTCCTGCTCCTGGAGCACCCGCAGCAACTTTGTCTGCAGGTGCTGGGGCATGGTGCCGATCTCGTCCAGGAAGATGGTGCCGTGGTTGGCCGCCTCGAACTTTCCGGGTTTGTCCTTGACCGCGCCGGTAAACGAGCCGCGCACATGGCCGAACAGTTCGCTCTCCATCAGCGTTTCCGGAATGGCACTGCAGTTGACGGCGATGAACGCCTTCTGCTTGCGCGGACCGTTGAAGTGCAGCGCCCTGGCCACCAGTTCCTTGCCTGTCCCGGATTCTCCGGTTATCAGCACCGTGGAGTCGGTCTTCACGATGCGCGCCATGCGCTCGAAGACAATCTTCATTGCCGGTGACGAGCCGATGATGTTGCTGAACTCGAAACGTTCCTCCAACTGCCGGCGCAGATACACGTTCTCCGACAACAGCTGCTGCTTCTCCAGGGCCTTCCTGACGACGATCCGCAACTCCTCGAAGTTGACCGGCTTGGTGATATAGTCGAAGGCCCCCTCTTTCATGGCGCTCACCGCGGTCTCGGCCGAGGCGTAGCCGGTCACCACGATCACCTCCGTGGTTGGGTACTTGCGGCGCGTAACCTGAAGGATTTCGATACCGCTCGTGTCCGGTAGGAACAGGTCCAGCACCAACAGGTGGAAGCTCTCACGTTCCAGGGCGGCCAGGGCCTCCTCACCGGTGGCGGCACCCATGACGGTATAGCCGCCGGACCTGAGCAAAAGCTCCAGCGCCTCGCGTCCCGAATCATCGTCGTCAACCACCAGTATGCGTGTTTCATCCGTCATATCGTCATCCCGTTCAGCACATTATAAAAGTCATATAATCTCCAATCGCCGCCAAATGCAACCGCAAAATGCACGTCCTCCCTGGCGGACAGCGTATCGACACGACACCCCCTTTGGATTCCACTTTTCGTTGTGAAAGCTGATGCGTAGAGACGCGCACAGTGCGTCTCTACAAGGAACTGAACAGCGGCATGAATGCAATGGGGGAATGAGCAGGGCACGGGGGCTGGGGCCGCACGGGAAGGGGGGACGCCTCGAAAGAAGGGGTTCTCGGAGAATGATCGGCCCGGACGCCGGGGTTTCATCCTGCGATTACGTTGGTTATCCCCCTGCAGAGGGCGTGCAGCTCGTCATCGGAGATGATAAAGGGCGGCATGGTATAGACCAGCCTGCCGAACGGCCGCAGCCAGACCCCCTGATCCACAAAGCGCTGCTGAATCCGTTCCATCTGTACCGGCTCTTTCATCTCCACCACACCGATGGCCCCCAGGACGCGGACGTCGGCAACCGCATCAGCCTGTTGCAATGGCAGCAGCTGTTCTTGCAACGTCTTCTCGATGCACAGGACCCGTTCCTGCCAGTTGCCGCTCAAGAGGAGCCGGGTGCTGGCCAGGGCGGTGGCGCAGGCCAGGGGATTGGCCATGAACGTCGGGCCGTGCATGAACACGCCGGGCGAACCGTCGGAAATGGTATGGGCCACGTCCCGGGTACAGAGCGTGGCGGCAAAGGAGAGGTAACCGCCCGTCAAGGCCTTGCCCACGCAGATAATATCCGGCGAAATGGCGGCATGCTCACAGGCGAACAGCTTTCCGCTGCGGCCGAAACCGGTCGCAATTTCGTCGGCGATGAGCAGCAGGCGGTATTTCGTGCACAGCTCGCGTACCCGCTTCAGGTAGCCGGGATGATAGAAGCGCATGCCGCCTGCGCCCTGCACAATCGGTTCGAGGATAAAGGCGGCAATGCTTTCATGGTGCCGGCTTAAGAATGCCTCCACCTGCTGGATTTCCGTTTCATCGAACGGGTCGTGGAAGCCTGAGCGCGGCGCAGGCAGAAAGAACTGCTGCGCCAGGTTAGTGTTGAAGATGGCGTGCATTCCGCTGTCCGGGTCGGATACGGACATGGCGTGCCAGGTGTCGCCGTGATAGCCGTTTCGGACGGTAACAAACGAGCGCTTCGTGACGCATGAGCGGGAATGCCAGTACTGGAGGGCCATCTTCATGGCCACCTCCACGGCTACCGAGCCGGAGTCGCTGAAAAAGACATGTTCAAGGCCGGCGGGGACGATGCTGACCAGGAGCTTTGCCAACTCCACAGCAGGCCCGTGGGTCAGCCCGCCGAACATGACGTGGGACATGCGCCCGATCTGGGCTGTCATGGCGGCGTTGATCACCGGGTGGTTGTAGCCGTGAATGGCGGACCACCAGCTGGACATGCCGTCGATCAGGCGCCGCCCATCCATCAGCTGGATATACACCCCCTCGGCCTGCTCCACCGGATAACAGGTTAGAGCCTTTGTGGCCGAGGTATAGGGGTGCCAAATGTGCGCCCTGTCGAAATCGAGAAGTTCCTGCTCGGTCATTATTTCAGCATCCCCCCAAAAATAGCGTTCCCTGGCAGCCCTTCAGGCAGTCGCCTGCCCCACCCCCAGCTTTCGCAGCAGGTCACCGGTTCCCGGCTGTTCGTTCAGCCAGAAGGCCAGCTGTTCCACCGCCAGGAACTGGTCGTGCTCGTCACGATGGGGCCAGACCCCCAGGAGCGGCGCTCCGCACAGGGCCTGGATCTGCCCCGGCGCCCCCTGCTCTGCCAGATCCGGAGATTGGGGGAAGTTATTAACAAACACCCCGACAACAGTCAGCCCCAGCTTATGCGCGCTGAAGCAGGTCAAGAGCGTATGGTTGACGGTCCCCAGGTTCGGCCGTGCCACCACCACCAGCGGAAGCCCCAGCAGCTTGATCAGGTCCGTGGCCAGCAGCTGATCCGCCAGCGGCACCATCAGCCCGCCGGCCCCCTCGACGATCACGAAATCGTGCCGTGCTGCGATGCGGTCATAGCAGGCCCTGATCCGGTCAGCCTCGATGCGCACTCCGTCGATGCGGGCCGCCTCAGACGGCGCCAGCGGCTCACGTAACAGATAGGGAGCCACGTCTCCGTCGCACTCGCAGGCAGCGGCCCGGCAGAGCAGCAGGGCGTCATCAGACACCAGGCGCCCCTGTTCCTCACGGCAGCCGCTGGTGGCTGGCTTCATCACCCCCACATCGACCCCCCTCATGCGCAACAGCCGGGCCAGGGTGGCTGCCACGATGGTCTTGCCCACACCGGTATCGGTCCCGGTTATGAAGATCCCCCTGCTCATGAACACCCTCCCACGCCCATGCCCAGATCAGCCAGCATCTGGTGGTCCTGTTCCGGCTTCCGCCCCAGGGTGGTCAGGTAATTACCGGTCATCATGCCGCTGGCGCCGGCCAGAAAGATCCAGGACTGCAACTCGCGCAGGTTCGTTTCGCGACCGCCGCAGACCGACAGGCTCTTTCCCGGCAGCATGAAGCGGTAGATGGCGATGGTCTTCAGGCACTCCAGGGGGGTCAGGAAGTCGGCCTTCTCCAGCCGAGTCCCCTCCACCGGATTGAGGAAGTTGAGCGGCACCGAGTCCACGTCCAGTTCCCGTAGGGTTTCGGTCATCTCGATGCGCTGGCCGAAGCTTTCGCCAAGGCCGAAGATTCCGCCGCAGCAGACCCTCACCCCGGCCCGCTTCACCGCCCGAATCGTTTCCACATCCTGCTCATAGTCGTGGCTGCTGCAGATGGAGGGGAAGAAACTGCGCGAGGTCTCCAGGTTGTGGTGATAGGTGACCATGCCCGCATCCTTGAGCAGGCGGGCCGTCTCCTCGTCCAGGATTCCAAGGGAGCAGGAGGGGGCTATGGCTGTCTCCGACCTGATGCGTCGCAGGGAGTTGCAGATGGTTTCCAGCTCCGCTCCCGGCCTGATGCCGGTTCCGCTGGTGACGATGCCGTAGCAGCGGGCGCCGTTGCGTTCGGCATCCCTGGCACAGCGGACGATCTCCTCCTCGTCCACAAGGGGGTAGACCTGTGCATCGGTCTTGTGGGCTGCGGACTGGGCGCAGAAGGCGCAATTTTCCGCGCAGCGGCCCGATTTGGCGTTGATGATCGAGCAGAGCGAGGCCGAGTTTCCGGTGAAGTGCTGGCGGATGCGCGACGCCTCGGCGAACAGCAGGTGCAGGTCGGCTCCACGGGCTTCGGCCAGCCTGAGTGCCTCCTCAGCCCCGAGTGTGGCGCCTTCAACTACCCGGTCGGCGCAGGCAAGTATGAATGATCTCATAATGATGGTTACCCTCCGCGACCAGCGATAGCACAGCGCCTCCCCATTGTCAACCCGCGACCGACATGTCGTTAACGATCATATCCGTCCATCCTGAGTTACAAAAAAGAGACTGCTCCACGACGGAAGCAGCCTCTAGACAGCAGAAAAACGGGAATATCCGCAGAGCGACCCGACCTAGGAGACTTCCTCCCCGTCGTCGGCCTGTTCCTGGTTTTCGTCGCTCTCCTCCTTGGCCCGTTCCAGCTTGCGCTGTTTCTTTTCTTCCTGCTTCTTGAGTTTTTCCAGTTCTTTCTGTCGTTTTTGGAATTGATAATTTGGTTTTGCCAAAGATGACTCCTCGTAAGATGAAATTGTCCTTTAAAAATAGCGCTTACCCTGATGTGTCACTCGGTTCCGGAGTTGCGTCCGGTTGTGGCCCTTGCCAACTCCCGGTACACATCCACCGGCAGCGGACGACCGTCCTTAAGCTTCAGGACCGTCAAATGCAGATGGGTGGGAGAGCGCATTTTTGCCGCATTGTACCCGCTGCGCCCCACAATGGCAAGCTGATCTCCCGGCCGGACGATTTCACCCAGCCCCACGGACAGTTCACTGTTGTGGGCGTAGTAGACCAGAAGATCGTTGACCGGGTCATACACCCAGAGATAAACGCCCCCCCGCAGCCGGCTCCCCTGCCGCCACTCCTGTTCCAGGGCCACCACGATTCCGCCGGTGAGCGACAGGACCCTGACCGGCTTCCCGTTGCGGTCATCCCGGCAATCCCGGTTGCGGTCGTGGATGAAGATGTCGAAGGAGGGGTGCCCGCCATGGCGGTTGCCCAGGAAATAGTCGTACCCTGCCGCAGCATAGCCTCTGTCGCGACCATTGCCGATGGCACGGGCATCATGGTCGGCCAGGGGGAACACCCAGGCATCCTTCCCGTAGCCGACTCCCCCCCTGCGGTAGTACTCGGCCCGCATCTGCGGCAGCAAGCGCTGCAATTCATTCCGGGCAGCCTCCCTGGCGATGTTCCCGTCGCGTATCAGGCTGTTCAGGGCATTGAAGCGGAGCGCCACCGAAGAGGGGGAGACAGACCCGGATGCGGCCGACAGCAGAGCAGGGTCGGTCTGGGCGGCAACCCGGCTGACAGGGAGTGCAAGGGAAAGCATGCAGAGCAGAACGACCGGTTCGAAACGGAAGAGACGGTTCACGGCATATCCTGTGGGGATGAAATTGGTCGCAATATGCGGCGGAAAAGCATATCATCCCCCGAACAACGGCACAACAGAACACGCGCTACCCGGAAGGAATCCATGCAGATTTCCAAGAAAAACATACTCGCCTTTCTCAAGCAGCAGGACGGAGCCATCCACTTCGCCGGAATCCTGCGCCAGTTCGGCGGTCGCCACGTAAAGAACGAACTGAAACGCATGCTGGATGACATGGCCCAAGACGGCGAACTGGTCAGATTCAGGGGCAACAGCTATGCCCTGGCAAGCGCGGCAACCAGCATCCGCGGAAAGCTCTCCAGCCACCGGGACGGCTACGGCTTCGTCACCCCCCAGGGGGGGGGCGAGGACATTTTCATCCCCCAGCGCCACATGAGGGGCGCCATGCATGGCGACACCGTGGAGGTGCATGCAGAACGAAGCCGCATGGGGGGGGGCAAGTTCGAAGGGCGCATCACCAGCGTAGTGGAGCGGGGGGTGAGCCGCGTGGTGGGGCGCTACGAGGAGACCAGGCGCGGCGCCATCGTCATCCCCGAAGAGACCCGCCTCAACCTGGTCATCGCCATCCCGCCCAAGGGACGCGGCCTGGCCCAGGACGGCCAGCAGGTGGTGGTGGAGCTCTCCTCCTACCCCGTGGGCGGCCGGCCGGCAGAGGGAAATGTGGTGGAGGTGCTGGGCTGGCCCGACGACCCCGAGGTGGAGGTGCAGTCGGCCATCCGACGCTTCGACCTGCCGCACGTCTTCGCCCCCGACACCCTGGCAGAGGCCGAGGCGATCCCCGAAACCGTGCCGGCACAAGAGCTGGCCGGGCGGGTGGATCTGCGTCCACTGGCCACCGTGACCATCGACGGCGAGACGGCCCGCGATTTCGACGACGCCGTCTCCCTGCGACGTGAGGGGGACAATTTCCGGCTGTGGGTTTCCATCGCCGACGTGTCCCATTACGTCAGGCCGGACAGCCCCCTGGACCGCGACGCCTACCTGCGCGGCACATCGGTCTACTTCCCCGACCGCTGCATCCCCATGCTGCCGGAGCGGCTCTCCAACGGCATCTGTTCCCTCAACCCGGGGGTGGAGCGCCTGACCATGACCGCCGAGATGCTCTTCGACAGGGATGGCAGCATGCTGGAATCGTCCTTCTACCCCGGCATCATCGCAAGCGCGGCCCGGCTGACCTACACCCAGGTGAAGCGGGTCATCGTGGACCAAGACCGGGAGACGGCCGACAGCCTGGGGACGGTGACGCCCATGCTGCTGGAGATGAAGGAGCTGGCACTGATCCTGATGGGGATGCGCCGCAAACGGGGGAGCATCGACTTCGACCTGCCCGAATCGGAGGTCATCATCGGCCTGACCGGCCTGACCGAGGGGATCGTGCGCGCGGAGCGCACCCTGGCCCACCAGCTGATCGAGGAGTTCATGCTGGCGGCCAACGAGGCGGTGGCCCTGTTCATTGCGGAAAAGGGCATCCCCCTGCTCTACCGCATCCACGAGAACCCGGACCCGGCCAAGCTGATCAACTTCCAGGAGTTCGCCTTCGGCTTCGGCTACGAGTTCCCCCTGAAGGAGGAGCGGGTCAATCCGGCCGACCTGCAACGCCTTTTGGAGAGTGCAGCAGGACGTCCCGAGGAGCGGATGATCAACTACGCCCTCTTGCGTTGCATGAAGCAGGCCCGCTATGCGGCCGAGAACCTGCACCACTTCGGACTGGCCTCCCGCTGCTACTGCCACTTCACCTCCCCCATCCGCCGCTACCCCGACCTGGTGGTGCACCGCATCCTTAAAGCGCTCCTGGCCCTGGCCGAAAACAGGGGGAGCAAACAGGCCGAGAAGCGGCTCTCCCTGGCGACCCACAACCTGTCCGAGGTCGGCGAGCACACCAGTAAGCGCGAACGGGTGGCCATGGAGGCGGAACGGGACATCGTGGAACTGAAGAAGGCGCAGTTCATGCAACAGCACCTGGGTGAGGAATTCGACGGATTCATCACCGGCGTGACCGGCTTCGGCTTTTTCGTGGAACTGGAGGAACTGTTCGTGGAGGGGTTGGTGCACGTCTCCACCCTGGACGACGACCTCTACACCTTCGTGGAAAACCGCCATTCCCTGGTCGGCCGCAACCGGGGGCGGGTGCTGCGCATCGGGGACAGGGCGCGGGTGCGGGTGGCATCGGTCTCCCCGGCAACAAGGAGGATCGAGTTCGTGCTCGTGGGGCACGCATCATCCACGCCCCAGATGCCACTCACGACCGCAGGGGACGGGGAATTCCCACGCACCCCCATCAGGGGCAAGCGCCTGCCGGGGCAGGGCCGCGAAAGGAACGCCGAGGGAACGAAACCCTCCCCAGCGGCCGGCAGGCGTGAGGGGCAAAAGCGGACGAAAAAGGGGGCCGTCCGCACGGGGGGCAGGAAACGGCGCTGAGGTCAGCCAGCCGGCACAGGGGGAGCAGCGCCTTCCCGCCCCTGGCCATCCAGCACCTCCCGCAGCTTCCTGGCCAGGGAGCGCGGCGAGAGCGGCTTCTGGACAAAGGCGCACTGCCCCTGGCTCACCCCCTGGCGAATGATGATGTCATCGGTGTAGCCGGACATGAAGACAACCCGCGCCGCGGGATGTTTTTCAAGGAACAGCCCGGCCAGCTTCCTCCCCCCCATTCCCGGCATGACAACGTCCGTCAGCAGCAGATCGATCCGTTTTCCGCTCCGCTCCGCCAGCGCCAGGGCCTCGTCGCCGGAATGGGCCGCCAGAACGGCATAGCCCAGCGGCTCCAGCAGGGAGGCGATCAGGGTCAGGATCGAGGCATCGTCCTCCACGACCAGGATCGTCTCGCTGCCGCCGGCTACGGTTTTCTCCACCTCCGGCCCAACCGCGGCGACGTTCTCCCGGCAAACCGGAAAATACACCTTGAACTCGCTTCCCCTGCCCGGCTCGCTGTAGACGTAGATGTGTCCCGCCATCTGCCTGACAATTCCGTAGACCGTTGACAATCCCAGGCCGGTCCCCTCCCCCACCTCCTTGGTGGTGAAGAAGGGTTCGAAGATCCGCGCCCGCACCTCCGGGCTCATACCCATGCCGGTATCCCTCACCGAGAGCATCACATAGGGACCGGGGACAAGGTCCAGATGGCTGCAGGTGTAGGAGCTGTCCAGTTCCACATCCTCGGCCCGGATGGTCACCGTCCCGCCCTGGGGCATGGCGTCCCGGGCGTTGACCACCAGGTTCATGATGATCTGCTCGACCTGGGCCGGGTCAACGAGTATATTCCCGACCGGCGATTCGGTCTGCAGCCCGAGGATGACGTCCTCTCCGATCACCCGCGCCAGGATCTTGGCCATGTTGTCGATGAGCGACCTGATATCAACCACCTGCGGCTCCAGCGTACTCTTGCGGCTGAAGATCAACAGCTGCCGGACAAGGGATGCCGCCTTCATGCCCGAGTCATGGATAATATCCAGGCACTCAGCAAGCTTCTCGTCATGGGCGGCCCTCAGGCGGGCAATCTCGCTGTAGCCCAGTATGGCGGTCAGTATGTTGTTGAAGTCATGGGCCACGCCACCCGCTAGCCGGCCGACGGACTCCATCTTCTGGGCCTGGAGAAACTGGAACTGGAGCAACTCCTTCTCCTTCTCCATCTTTTTCCTGGCCGTCACATCCCGGATGACATGCACAACCCCACCCCCCCCCCGCGGATGGTCGGAGCGGGCACGCGACCTGATCTCGTAGCAGTTGCCGGAAAGCGGGTC
Organism: Pelobacter propionicus DSM 2379; assembly: GCF_000015045.1. Lineage (GTDB taxonomy): Bacteria > Desulfobacterota > Desulfuromonadia > Geobacterales > Pseudopelobacteraceae > Pseudopelobacter > Pseudopelobacter propionicus. The sequence goes on along the minus strand of NC_008609.1, from coordinate 1,222,952 downwards.
AACGAACTCACGGGTACGGCCCTGATCGCCCATTTCCTCCCCGCAGCCGGACAGGGGAGCACGAGCAAGCTGTTCCAGCAGACGTGCCCCCTGCATGCTCCGGGCGGCCTGGTTCATCCTGATCACCGCCCCCCCGGCATCCTCCAGCAGGATGCCATCGGTAATGGTATTGAAGGAGGCCTCCCAGTCATCCTGGGCTTCGCGCAGTTCGTGTGCGCTCCGTTCCAGCCTGTTCACCTGGGCGCAGACCAGCAGAACCAGCAGCATAAGCGAGGGCAGGATCGGGCTGAACCAGAAATCCAGCCAGGCAAAGAGCGCAAGAGACACGAGCCAGACAGCGGCCAGGCCCAGACCGCAGCAGAACAGCATGCGCCGTGCGCCCAGCCGCAAAAAGAGGAAGAAGCCGGCAAGTGCAACGCCGAGAGACAGCGCCAGCCTGGCCGGTTCCGCTGTTGCCACCATAGCGTTGTCGTTGAGGAGATTGTGCAGGATGGTGGCGTGGGCCTCCACGCCGCTCATGGCGGTGCGCAACTGGGTGAAAGGGGTCAGCACGCCCCCCTCCAGTCCGGCGGCGGTGACCCCCACCAGGACGATCCGGTTGGTGAAGTAGGCAGGCGGGTAGCGGCCGTCCAGTATGTCGATCATGGAGAGCCGGGGGAAGGTGCCCGGAGGGCCGCAGTAGTTGATCCGCCGGCTGTCCTGCTGGAGCAGGTCTGGCCTGCGCCAACGCTCCGCTGCGGCAACCGGTGGATCCTGGCGTCTGAGCCTGTCACCGCCCAACAGGTCATGGATGGCCGAGGCAAAGGAGGGCATCGCCCGGCCACCACTGTGGAGCGTATGGAAGACACTCCTGACGACCCAATCCTCATCCTGCTCCAGATAGACATGCCCAACCCGGTCAGAGTCCAGCCCCCCCGAAGGGAGAATCGTCTGAAGGGGGTGCTCCACCGAGACCGGGAGTACGACGCGGCCATGGCGGGCGATGGATTCGGGAAGCTGCGGGTCATCGTCGGTCGGCTCGGCCATCAGGATATCCAGTCCCACCACGGCCGACGGGCCAACGGCATCCAGGAGCCTGGCATAGTGGCCACGCCGCAGCGGCCACCTGCCAAGCCGGTTCAAGGTCTTCTCGTCGATGGCGACGACCAGGATGCGCCGGTCAGGCTCCACGGTACCCCGCAGACGGAAGAACAGGTCATAGCAGTAGTGGTTCATCCCTTCAGTGAACCCCAGCTGGTCCGCCGCCAGAACCAGGAAAAAGCCGACCGCAAGTGTCAGGAGGTATCTATGGTTGGAGGACTTGAGAAAGCGCACGTCACTCCTCTCGTGTGGGATCACTGGAAGGGGGAAGGCGCTAGAGAACCAGCAGCAGGATCAGTCCCGCCGCGCCCAGCGCCCCTCCTGCCGCGAACGGCCACCAGCGCCTGACTTCGAAACTCTGGGGCGGAGAGAACGGCCCCTCGTTCCCCTGGGGATCGATGCTGCTGGTGCGCACATAGTAGACGCCCCCCCGTTGGGGAGCGTCCAGGCTCAGCTCCGGCTCAGCCAGGCGCTGGTCCACAAGAGGAGAGTCGAAGCGTTCGTTGTCGGCAAGCTGCACGTGGTAGCTGACCCCCTCCCCCTGGCTTGGCCAGCGCAGGTGGAGTTTATTTCCCTGTTGGTCCGGTTTTTCCAGGGGGGGAGCGGGGGGCGGGGGGAGCAGGGTAAAGGAAAGCGGATCAGACCAGTTTCCGGCAAAGCCATCAACGGCCATGGAACGGATACGGAAACATTGTTTGCCCAGGTCGCTGAATTCGCGTTGGACGGAGGTATCGGCCACATCCACCAGGCTGACCGACGAGGGGGCAAATGAGCAGTCCGGCGAAATCTGCAGCTGGTAGGAAGCAGCATCGCCAACCTTGAGCCAGCGAAAGGAGACCCTTCCCCCCGTGAAGGTCGATCCGTCATGCGGTTCCTGGATAAAGGGGGAAAGTGGATTGGCGCGCAGGGTAACCGCCACCGGAGCGGAAAAGGCGCCCTCCAGGCCGTAGGCATCGATACTCAGCGCCTGGCAGTAATAGACTCCATCCTCAAGCCCGGAGAGTTCCGGGCTTTCCCCCGCCCTGAACAGCAGTTCGCGGACCAGGTCCCGCCCCTCCCGGTCGCGCGAGAGCAGCAGACGGTGGGAAACAGCGCCGTCAACCGGCTGGAATGAAAGCCTGAACGGCGTGCCGCGGTAGAGGTGCGGCGCTTCGGTCAGACGGGGTGGGGGCAGCAGTTTGCGCGGCTGGAGGGGGGGCTCCCCCTTCCTGACCAGGGTTCCCTCCCCTTCCCTGACCATGACCGTGCGGCACAGGGCATCGACCTGCACGACCCCCTGCAGGACTTCCGCGGTGGTTGCCTTCCGGGCATCGGCGGCAACGCGAAAATCCGTACCCCGAGCCACGGCCATGGCCGAAGGGGTCCTGATCTCCATACGCGAGTCCCGCCCCGTGGCATTGCGCACCTTGACCAGGATCCTTCCCGCGGAGATAAACAGCCTGCGGAAGAGGTGATTGCCGGCTTTCAGCTGGGACGCGCTCAGATCCAGGGTGCTGTCAGGGTGTTGGTACAGGGAACTGCCATCGTCGAAGACGATCTCCACTGCCCCCTCGCCGCCGGTTCTGATCAGGCTCCCCTGCCGGACAGGATCGCCGCTTCTGAGAGCTCTCCACTCTTTCCGGCGCGCCTCCCTGATCATGACCTCCGACCTGACGAACGCCACCCACCCGTCAAGGGGTACCCCCTTAAGCAGTTCCACGGGTATGATCAGCCGCTGTCCCGGCCTGATCAGATCGTTGTTCCCGAGCCGGTTGAGTCGGCCGATTTCAGGCCATCGCGCCGGCTGCCGCAGGTATGTTCGGCAGATGGAAATCAGGGTGTCGCGCTTCACCACGGTCAGCTCGACCGTGGCAGAGCTGTCCCGTGCCAGGGCTGTCACGGGGAGCAGACAGGCCAGCAGCGCAATAACGGTCATGATACGGAACATGGCTGACTTCACGCTTCTCCCGGCCTCTGTGTATGAATCTACATATTGCACGCCACACATAATACATTTTTAAAACAACTTTACAACAGCTAACAGCGGCGACGGGACCACGCAGATTCCAGTTGACAGGCGCGCAAAAAAAAACTAAAAAAGATCCAAACAGTCTTTTAGGGGTTGCATTGCCATGATGGAACTAACCCGCAAGGGAGAATACGCAATACGGGGTATCGTTTACCTGGCTTCACGCCCCGGCGACCAGGTTTGCCTGCTGAGCGAGATCGCGGCAGCGGTTGACGTACCCCAGACATTTTTGGCCAAGATATTCCAGCAGTTCAGCAAAATCGGCCTGGTACGGTCCTATCGCGGAACCGGTGGTGGTTTCATGCTCGGCCGCGCCCCGGAAAAGATCACCCTGCTGGAGGTGGTGGAGGCCGTGGAGGGACCCGTCGTTCCCAACCGCTGCGTCATCGGCGCCGGCGAATGCGACCGCTCCGTAGCCTGCCGCGTTCACCCGGTCTGGATCGAAGTACAGCATGAGGTGCGCGCCATCCTGGCCAGGGTAACCCTCAAGGAACTGGCCGGCATGTAGAAACGCCGGCGGCCGCAGAAAAAATTTTTCAGCGCTTCAAGATAATTAAGGTCTTTTTTAACCAGCTAGCAACAAAAAACGGGCAATCCGGTACCAGACTGCTACAATCAATCCCAGCATAGGTTGTTGTGTCATTTATTATCGCAGAGGAGGAAGCATGGACACATTACTGCTCAGTCGACTACAATTCGCCGTAACCTGCATGTTCCATTTCATTTTCGTACCGCTGACCCTGGGACTCTCCATCATGGTGGCCTGGATGGAGACCCGCTACTGCATGACCGGTGACGAAACCTGGCTGCGCATGACCAGGTTCTGGGGCAAGCTGTTTCTGATCAACTTCGCCCTGGGAGTGGTAACCGGCATAACCATGGAGTTCCAGTTCGGCATGAACTGGGCCGAGTACTCCCGCTACGTGGGCGACATCTTCGGCGCCCCCCTGGCCATCGAGGCCACCGTGGCCTTCTTCCTGGAGTCGGTCTTCATCGGCCTCTGGATCTTCGGCTGGGACAAGGTTTCCCAAAAGGTGCACCTGCTCTCCATCTGGCTGGTGGCAATCGCAACCAACCTCTCCGGCCTGGTGATCCTGCTGGCCAATGCCTGGATGCAGAACCCGGTGGGCTACGTGCTGCGCAACAACCGGGCGGAAATGACCGACTTCATCGCCGTGCTCACCAACCCCTATGGCCTGATCAAATTCGGGCACCAGATTACCGCCGCCTACACCCTGGCGGCCTTCTTCGTCATGGGCATTTCGGCCTGGCACCTGCTGCGCAACAACGAACTGGACTTTTTCAAGCGCTCTTTCCGTCAGGCTGCGCTGTTCGGCCTGGCGGGATGCCTGCTGGCCGCCATGGTGGGCGACCTCTCTTCGGTGGAGGTGGCCAAGGTCCAGCCGGCCAAGTTCGCCGCCATGGAGTCGGTCTGGGAGACGAAAAAAGGGGCTGACCTGAACCTGCTGCAGGTTCCGGACGAAAAGAACGAGCGCAACTCACTGGAGGCGTTTTCCATCCCCAACATGATCAGCCTGCTGGCATTCCGCGACGCCAACGCCGAAGTCACCGGCCTGAAGAGCTTCCCGCGCGAACTGCGGCCGCCGGTGCTGCCGGTGTTCCTCAGTTTCCGCGTCATGGTCGGCCTGGGGGTCTACTTCATCCTGGCCAGCCTGATCGCGGTGATCATCTCCTTCAAGGGGCATCCCGAACGTCACCGTCTGTTCCTGACCCTGCTGGTGTTCTCGCTGCCGCTCCCCTATATCGCCAACCAGCTGGGCTGGCTGGTTGCTGAAATGGGGCGTCAGCCCTGGATCGTCTACGGTGTCCTGAAAACCGCCGACGCCGTATCCACGAGTGTCTCCGCCACCCAGGTGGCCATTTCCCTGGCGGGCTTCACCCTCCTCTACGGTGGATTGGGGGTTATCGACATCTATCTGCTGGCAAAATACGCCCGCAAGGGTCCCGACAGCGACGGTTCCGGCATCATCAATCTGGCAGGGAGGGCATAGACCATGGAAGCACATGCATTTCAGATCATCTGGTTTGTTCTCTGGGGCGTGCTCTGGAGCTTCTACTTCATGACCGACGGATTTGTCCTGGGAACCGGGTTCATGTCCGGCTTCCTGGCAAAGAGCGATACGGAACGGAGAGTGCTGATCAATACGGTTGGCCCGATATGGGACGGTAACGAGGTCTGGCTGGTCACCGCCGGCGGCGCGACCTTCGCCGCCTTTCCCACCACCTATGCCCTGATGTTCAGCAATCTCTACACGGCGCTGCTGCTGTTGCTCTTCGCCCTGATCGTGCGGGGGGTTGCCTTCGAATTCCGCGGCAAGATCGACAGTCCCTCCTGGAAGAAGGGCTGGGACAGAGCAATCACCATCGCCAGTTTCCTGCCCAGCCTGCTCTTCGGCGTAGCCTTCGGCAACATCTTCAAGGGCATCCCCATGCGCAACGACTTCAGCGCCAGCATTTTTGCCTACGACGGCTCCCTGCTGACCCTGCTCAACCCCTACGGCCTGCTGACCGGCATCCTGTTCGTCATGCTCTTCGCGGTCCACGGTTCCCTGTACGCAGCCATCAAGACCACCGGAGATCTTTCCCAACGGGCGGCCGCCATGGCCAACCGGCTCTGGTTTCCGCTGCTGGCAGTGGCGGTGCTCTTCCTGGGCGCAACCTATCCGGCCACACGGCTGTACGACAACTACCTGAAGAGCCCGCTGCTGCTGATCATCCCGCTCATCGCCGTCTCATCCCTGCTTCTGGTCAAACTCTACGCCTCCCGTGACAGGCTGCACATGGCCTTTCTCTTCTCCTGCCTGACCATCGTCTTCGTCTGCTACACCGGAGTTGCCGGACTTTTCCCCAACCTGATCCCCTCCAGTATCGACCCGGCCTCCAACCTGACCATCTACAACTCCTCCTCCAGCCTGCTGACCCTGAAGATCATGACCGGCGTTGCGCTGATCTTCGTCCCGATCGTGATCGCCTACAAGGCCTGGGTCTACCGCATATTCCGGGCACGGGTCACCAGCGAGGATGTCCTGGAGAGTTCCGAGGCCTATTGAGCCCCATCCGGCCCAAGCGAAACGGGCGGTTTTACAGCCGAAAAACCGCCCCGATTTGACATCCATTCCCGGATGCTGTATAAGGCTACAACTCAAACCCCAACTCAAAGTCTCGGTCCACCGGGACTTTGGCGTTTTGCGGGCATCAATCACGAAAGGAGTATCCAGCCGGGAGTCTTCTCCTGCTTACCAGGCGCTCGCGCCCTTCCGGCAAAGCTGACACAACCACCCTTATCCAATTATGAGAAAATTTATCATCCATGCGCTCTGCCTGCTGTCTCTGGCAGGCTGCGAAAATGCGACCATCAGGAAAGCCGAGCATCCTCCCGCGGCCACCGTTTCCACCGAATCCCCGCTGGACCGCGAGATCAAGAGACTCCTGGAGAAGGGCGTCTCCATGAGCGAACGAAAACGACAACTCTCGGCCATCGAAACAACTTTCCAACGCCACACCACCCCCGAACGGGCCCGCCGACTGGCGGCGCTCTGCTTCACCAAGACTCTGGGCACACCCTTTCTCCCCTTCGATCTCGCTGAAATTGCGGTTGCCGAAACCGGCGGCCACCAACTCTCGTCGTCCGCGGTATCATCCCGGGGCGCCCTGGGAGTCTGGCAGCTCATGCCCCAGCGTGCCAGGAGCCACGGCTATGTCCCCGCGGACATGGGGAACGACGAAAAATGCGCCGAGGCGGCAGTGCGGGAACTGAGCAGCAAACTGCGCATGGCCCAGGGCAACCTGGAGCGGGCCAAGCGGCTCTACTGCGGACAGGGCCCCCAGGCTGACTACTACCTGCGCAAGGTCAAGAAGATCCGCCGGGAGATGGTGGCGGTGCTGGAACAGCAGACCGAGCGCCTGGCCATGGGCGAACCGGGGACACGGACGCAATGACCGCACGCCTGCTCCGTTTCCTGCTGTTCCCCCTGCTCCTGCTGTGCGGCTGTTCGCTCTTGCTGAAGGAGCCTGATGTTTCCCTGACCCGCACCAGCATTATTGGCATGGATACGGCTGGAGCCGACATCGAGTGCGCTCTGGCCATATCCAACCCCAATTCCTACGACCTGACCCTGCAGGGATACAGCTACGACCTGCGGGTCATGTCCCTGCCGCTGGCTGCCGGCCGGCTCCATCAGCCGCTCACCCTGCCGGCAGGGGCAAAGACCGACATGCGCCTGCCGATTCGCGTCAAGTACGCGGACCTGTTTGAAATCATCAAACGGCGCCCCGATTTGGACCGCATACCCTACCGGATCCAGGCCAGCCTGCTGGTAACCACCCCCTTGGGAAAGATGGACATCCCGGTGGACATGAGCAAAACCTTCAGCGTTCCGGAAAAGTACCGACCAAACCATTACTTGAATCAGCTGATGGGCATCGTCTCCCTTCCCCGCTAGACGGGGCTTTTTGCTTGATAACGGAGCGCCCGCTCTGTAAGATACACTCCCTGCTTCAGGATGTGCCAATCCCTCATTCCACAAAGGAATCTCGCCCGGTGAAGTGGATCTCGTCTTCTGACAGCGTACGCGCATACTCCCTGCGAACAGAGATGGCTCTGCTCTTCCTGACGGCAGCAACTGCCATCCTGATCCTGGCCGCCATCTGTCTGATGTCGCTCCCCCAGGGGGATGGTGCGGTTCTGTCCTCCCTGGTCGCCGCGGGGATCAGGGAGGGGGAATCATCCAGCCTGCTGGTGATCCTGACTGTAGCGATTGGCACCGGCCTGGTGGCCTGGCTGTCGTTCGGCATAACCCGCTCCCATACCCGCTCGCTGGCTTCCTGTACCCGCCTGGCGCGGGCATTGTGCGACGGCAGGTTCGATGAGCCTCCGGCGACAGCCGCCAACACGGAAACGGCCTTTCTCGCCGCTTCCCTGAACACCATGGCCGCGCGCCTCCAGCACCAACGGTCCGCAATCGATGCCATCTGCGGGGCGTTGACCTCCCTTGACGATGTACTGAAGACTGACAGCGCCCGCATGGAGCACTCCTTTCGACGTCAGGAATCGGACATGCGCCACCTGGCTCCCGAAATAGCGCGCATGGAGCAGAGCCTGAAGGACATTTCCCGCGGCACGGAGAGCCTGCTGCCGACAGCATCGTCAAGCAGCAACAGCACCCGCGCCATGGTTAGCGCCAGCGAACGGATTTCCGCCATCAACGACAACCTGGGGGCCTCCCTGGACGAGATCGGGGCTGCCACGGACAGAATGGATGCTGCCGCCAGAACCTCCGCACTCGCCATCTCGGATATGCTGGCCCTTTACGGAACAGGCGCCTCGTCCTGCAACCGCATGGAGGCCGCCATCAGGCAGGCCGAGAAGGACGGCCAGGAGACCCGGGCCATAGCGGAGGGGATTACCCGTGACGCTGATGCCGGCAGACGCGTGGCCCAGGAAGCCATCAACGCCATGCGAGCCATCAGGGGTGCCTCGGCAACCACGACGGAGGCGGTAACGAGCCTGTCCCGACGGGCAGAGGACACGGACGCCATCCTCTCGGTAATCGAGGAACTGGCCGAACAGACCGACCTTCTGGCACTGAACGCCACCATCATCGCCGCCCAGGCCGGCGACATGGGGAGAGATTTCAGCGTCGTTGCCGACGAGATCAGGGACCTGTCGGAACGGACCGGCAGTTCAACCCGCGAAATAGCCGCCATCATCCACGGCATACGGGACGAAGGGCGTCGCGCGGTGGACGCCATCAGCCAGGTGGAAGAGCTCATCGCAACGGGCGAGCAGCTCGCCAGACACACCAGCATGGCGCTGGAAATGATCGTCAACGGCGTGCAGCAGGCAGTCCTGCAGATGGGCGGCATCACCCGCAACGACAGGGAGCAGGCCCGAACCAGCCAGGACATCATGGATGCCCTGCGGCGCACCGGCGAACTGGCGCAACGAATTGCCCGTACCTCCAGCGACCAGCGCCAACTAACGGAACTATCCATAGCCACGCTGGAGCGCATGGGAGGACTGACCAGCCAGATACACTCCCTGGCCCGCGAGCAGCGCCACGGCGGCGCCCTGGCGCTCCAGGCTGCGGGCAGCCTGACCAACGGCATACGGCAACTGCGCGATACCGCTGCAGCCGCCCCCTTGGGCAGCGCACCGCCCACCGCCACCCTGGCAGGGCTCCAGACGGCAGCCAGCGCGTCGGGCGACGACATCAGGGCACTGGATGGCTCCCTGACCGCCCTGGGGGAACAGATCAGGCTGCTGAGAAGCGAACTGTCGGACTTCAGTGCATAACCCCACTCCACACGCAACGGACACCACAATGAACAGACTCACCCACTGCTTCAACGAACTCAAGCAGCGCAACACAAAGGCGCTGGTCACCTTCATCACCGCCGGCGACCCTGATCTGGCCACTACGCAAGCCATGATCCCGCTCCTGCAGCAGGCCGGGGCGGACATCATCGAACTGGGCATGCCCTTTTCCGATCCCATGGCCGACGGCCCCACCATCCAGCTCTCATCGGAACGCGCCCTGGCGGCCAGCACGACTCTGGAAAGAATTCTGGCCATGGTCCGCGCGGTGCGCCGCAGCTGCCAGGTACCCATCGTGCTGATGGGCTACCTGAATCCGATCCACGCCTACGGCTACGAGCGCTTTGCCAACGATGCCGCCGAGGCCGGCGTTGACGGCGTCCTGGTGGTGGACATGCCCCCCGAGGAGGCGGAGTCGTTCCTGAACCATGCCAATGCCCGCGACCTGCAGGTGGCCTTCCTGCTGACACCCACGTCCACCGACAGCCGAATCGCCACCGTGGGCCGACTGGGGCGCGGCTTCGTCTACTACGTGACGGTCACCGGTGTCACCGGAGCACGCCAGCAGGTATCCACCACCCTGGGCGGCGAGCTTGCCAAGGTGCGCGCCAAAATCAGCGTCCCCATTGTGGCCGGCTTCGGCATTTCCACCCCCCAGCAGGCGGCAGACGTTGCCGCCATGGCCGACGGGGTCGTGGTGGGAAGCGCCCTGGTCAAACTCTTCCAACTCCACAGCGGAGAAGAGCTCCGCCAGGAAGTCACGCGCTTTGTCGCCTCGCTCAGACAGGCCATCCCTGGCGGGGCCGCCTGATCCCGCCTCCCCCCGGGAAGCGTTGCAATAGGGTTGACGCAGACGTTTACGGCGGTACGCCGGGGAGCCGGTGGCACAGGCAACGAGAGAAAAGACTCTAATGGGAACGGATATGAGGTTTCTTGACAGACAGAGGCTTATCTGTTACCACGTCCTTTTATTTTGAACTTTTTTCGCAGACCACTACGAGAATCGAGGATTTGACCATGAGCTGGTTCCACAGGGAAAGAGCAGGCATCAACAGGACACAGATCAAAAAAAGCAGGGTACCCCAGGGGATGTGGGTCAAATGCCCCGGTTGTTCCGCCACCCTGCTCGCCAAAGATCTGGATGCCAATCTGAATGTCTGTCCCACGTGCGGACACCACCACCGCATCGGCGCACGTCGCCGCCTGGAGTCCCTGCTGGACGCAGCGACCTGGCAGGAGCTGGACAGCGGTATGACATCGGTGGACTTCCTCCAGTTCAAGGACTCTAAGAGTTACCAGGAGCGCATCGACAGCGCCCTCTCCAAGGGGGGCTCTCGGGATGCCGTGGTCTGCGTGGAGGGAAGCATCGAGGGGACCGCCGTACAGGTTGCCGTGTTCGACTTCTCATTCATGGGGGGCAGCATGGGGAGCGTGGTGGGTGAAAAGATCACCCGCGCCATCGAACGAGGCGTGCAGAAGCGCCAGCCGGTGATCATCGTCTCCGCCTCGGGCGGCGCCCGCATGCAGGAGAGCATCCTCTCCCTGATGCAGATGGCCAAGACCTCGGCGGCACTGGCAAAACTGAAGGATGCCGGCCTCCCGTTCATCTCCATCCTGACCGATCCCACCACCGGCGGCGTCACCGCCAGTTTCGCCATGCTGGGGGACATCAACATCGCTGAACCGAAGGCGTTGATCGGCTTCGCCGGGCCGCGGGTCATCGAGCAGACCCTGCGCCAGAAGCTGCCCGACGGCTTCCAGCGCGCCGAATACCTGCTGGAGCACGGCATGCTGGACGTGATCGTCCCCCGCACGGAGATGCGCGCCAAACTGGCCTCGATCCTCGGCATACTGTACCGCCCCGCTGCCTGAGATGCCCCTGGCCGAAACCCTGGAGAGGCTCTACGCCCGCCGCAGGTTCGGCATCCGGCCCGGCATCCAGAGGGTCCGCACCCTGCTGGACCGGCTGGGCAACCCCGAGCAGGCTTTTCGCAGCATCCACGTCGTCGGCACCAACGGCAAGGGCTCCACAGCCGCCTTTCTCTCGTCCATACTGACAGCGGCCGGCCACCGCAGCGCCCTTTTCACCTCACCCCACCTGATCCACTTCAGGGAGCGCTTCCGCGTCAATGGCCGGGAACCGGGGGATGAACTGCTGGCCGCGCATCTGGAGCGGGTGCTCTCCCGGGCGCCCGACGACGCCACCTTTTTCGAGATCGTCACCGCCCTGGCGGCCCTGCTGTTCGCCGAAGAGCGGATCGAGCTGGCCGTAATGGAGGCAGGCATGGGAGGTGGCTCCGATGCCACGGCAGCCCTGGCCGGCATGATGACGCTCATGACCCCCATCTCCCTGGACCACTGCGACTACCTGGGTGGCAGCCTGGAGAGGATCGCCGCCGAGAAGAGCGCCATCATCGAACCGGGCACGCCGGTGCTCGTCTCCCGCCAGACAACAACGGTGGGCGACACTATCCGCTCCTTCTGCCGCTGCGGCCAATCCCCCCTCTTCCAGTGGGGAACGGACTTCAGCGCCAGCTGGAGCGGGGCCGGACGCCTGGACTACCGCGGCATGGGCGGCGTTCAGCAGGGGCTTGCCCCCGGCATCCCGGGACGCTACCAGGCGGAGAACGCTTCACTGGCCCTGGCCGCCGCCGAGACGTTGGACGGGATGGGCATAACGGTACCGGCCAGTGCCATGGCCTCCGGCCTGGCGCAGGCAAGTTGGCCGGGACGCATGGAGCTGATCCCCGGCCCTCCCCGGCTGCTGCTGGACGGGGCCCACAACCAGGCCGGCGCCCAGGCCCTGGCGGAGGCACTGGGAGACTATTGCTACGACCGGCTGCTGCTGGTGGCGGGGGTCATGGCCGACAAGGACGTGCATGCCATCATGGCCCCCCTGGCGCCGCTGGTGACCAGAGGCTACTGCGTCACCCCGTCCATGGAGCGCGCCCTGGACGATACGGAACTGGCACGGCTCCTGGCGGGACTGGGCGTGGAGGCACTTGCCTCCGGCGGCGTGGCCGACGGAATCGCGGCGGCACGGAACGAGGCCCACAGCCAAGACCTGATCCTGATATGCGGTTCCCTGTTCACCGTGGGTGAAGCTATGGCCGCATTGACGGGACACAGATTTGAAGGAATCCGGGGATAGGATCGTCCAACTCATGAAAATCAAACGTTTACTGATACTACTCGCCTGCCTGCTGCTTCACGCGGGAACCTGCCACGCCGAAGATGACATAACCATCAGGGCCGACGCCATGACCCACAACCAGGCCGATGACAGCGTCTCGGCCGACGGCAACGTCAGGATGGAGTGGGGCGGCATGACCATGACCGCCCGCCGCGCCACCTACAACCGCGAGACCAGGATACTCACCGCCTACGAGGATGTGGTCATCACCAAGGGCGAGGACACCCTGCGGGGCGACAAGGCGACCTGGGACATGGCCAGCGGACGGGGCGAACTGAACCACGCTGTCGCCGGCGTGGCCGACTCCAACATGACGCTCACTGGCGACAGAATCGTCCGCAACGACGACGGCACCCTCACCCTCAGTAACACCGAGATGACCACCTGCGAACTCCCCGACCCCAGCTGGAAGTTTTCCGCCGAACATTTGGAGGTGAATCCGAAGGGGTATGCCATCGGCAGGAACCTGGTCTTCTACATCAGGGACACCCCGGTCATGTACGTCCCCTGGATGGCTTTTCCCGCCTCGGGGGAGAAGAAGTCCGGCCTGCTCTTCCCCCGCGTCGGTTATTCCACGAAGCGCGGGGCGCAACTGGACATCCCCCTCTACTGGGTCATCTCCCCCAGCCAGGACGCCACCTTCGACCTGGACATGATGAGCAAACGGGGAGTCGGCCTGGGAGTGGATTACCGCTACCTGCGCAAGCGCGGCAGCGAAGGCACCATGTACGGCTACCTGATCTACGACACCAAGGATAGTCGCTGGCGCGGCCAAATAGCCCAGACGCACCGCGAGATCTTCTCGCCGGACATGAACCTGCGCACCTCCATCAACCTGACCACCGACCGCGATTTCCTGGATGATTTCGGCGTCAAGAGCGGCGACTACAACCGCCAGTACAACGCCACCATCGTCAATGCCCTCAAGACCTGGCAGCATTACGCCCTGAACGCCACTCTGCGCTACAGCGAGGACATGTACGCGGAGAACAACCGCGACACCCTGCAGACCCTCCCCTCCATCGGCCTGTCTGCGGTGCGCCAGCAGATCTTCAATACCCCGCTCTACTTCGACCTGGACGCGACAGCAACGAACTTCTACCGCGACAACGGCGTCAGCGGTGAGCGTCTGCACGCTTTTCCCCGCCTGAGCATGGTTACCGGACTGCCCGGCTACCTGAACGCCACCGTCTACGCCGGCCTGCACCTGCGCGGATACAACGGCACGGACATCCCCAGTAACAGCGACGTCAAGGACACCACCGGCAACCTGATGCCCGAGGTCGGAGCAACCATCTCCAGTTCCTTCAGCAGGGTCTACGAACTGGACGGCGAGAGCCTGAAGAAGCTGCGCCACGAACTGACCCCGGAAGTGTCCTACCGCTACGCGCCCCAGCGGGACCAGTCGCGACTCCCCTTCTACGACTACGAGGATCGGCTCCTGCACCAGAACGTGATCTACTACGGGGTGACCAGCTACCTGACCGGGAAGTTCCAGAACGGGGAGAGCAGCGAGTATCGCGATATTTCCCGCATCAAACTGATGCAGGGGTACAGCTTCGACGGCAGCCGCAGGGACGAACTGTCCATGGTGGATAACAGCCACGACGCATCAGACCTGATCCTGGAGAGCGAAACCTGGCTGCATCCACAGGCCAAACTAACCTTCGACGCACGGTACGACCTCCATCACAACTACCTCTCCAGCGCCCAACCCGGCCTGGAATACGACAGCAAGCGGGGCAGCAGCGCCGCCATCAGCTACCGCATGACCCGCAACAGCGAAAACAGCGCCAACCAGGTTGAATACCTGGAGGCCAGGCTGGCCACAAAACGCTTCAAACCGTGGAACTTCGGCTACACCACCCGCTACTCCTTCGACAAATCCGGGTTCCTGGAATCGGTTTACAGCGTGGAGTACCAGCACCAGTGCTGGAGCGTGGAACTGGCCGTTCACCACCGTTCCGGCAATCCGTCCTTCACCATCGGCTTCAATCTGGCCGGCCTGGCGGACTACGCCTCGCGCCGCTAGACTCCCCCCTCCAGCACAATATCCCCCACAGGTTGTCCACTCCCGCGCCTCCCCGCTCCGACGGGCAGGCGCGGACAAGTTTTAACTATACACAACGCCATGATTGGCGTATAAAAACAGAGCCCGCTGCCAGGGAAGCCGGAAGAGCGACCTGGTACAAGGCCAACAAAATCGAAGTATTAACAGTCGTTCCTCGTTAGAATGAGGCGTTTGCACAAACACAGGCTGCTACCCAGAAACGTCGAAAGACGCCAATGCGGTCAACAGGTTCTGCCGGATTAAGGCTTAACCTAATGCAGCTGGCCCCAGGCCTACGTTGTGCTCTGCCAAAATCCAACCAGAGGGGAATTGGCGCCGGCGCGTATTCCACAGGCCCATTCCTTTCGAATGGGCCTTTTTTTCATCCGAGAGTGGCGCGCATGGTTACCGAATACAACGAAATATACTTAAGCTCGGTCATTGGCCGTTCGGTGATCAACAACAAGGGGGATCAGATCGGCACCCTGCGCGACCTGGTCATGGTTCCCGGCGAGGTATTCCCCGAGGTCTCCCACATCCTGATCAAAACGCGCAAGGGGCTGATGAGCGTCTGCTGGGACGAGGTGGCGCTGTTCAACCATGTGGTTGTCTCCGTCAGCAGCGCCGCCCCCCCCAGCCTGTGCAGCTACAAGCCCTGGGAAGGGGAGATCCTGGTCAAGCGCGACCTCTTGGACAAACAGATCGTGGATGTGGACGGCGCCAAGGTGGTGCGGGTCAACGACATCAAACTGGGTGACCTGAACCAGAAGCTGTGCATCTTCTCGGTGGATATCGGTTTCCGCGGCCTGCTGCGCCGCCTGGGATACGAGCGTTTCGGCGAGCGTTTCGCCCACGCCATCAGGAGGGACATCCCCCACAGCGAGATCAGCTGGGAGTACGTCCAGCCGCTGGAGCCCAACTCATCCAGGCTTGCGCTGAACATTGCCCGCGACCAGATGAACGAAATGCACCCGGCCGACCTGGCCGACATCATCGAAACCATCCCCATCAGGAACATCCGCACCGTCCTGGACTCCATCGATGCCGAGACCACCGGCGACACCATCTACGAACTTGAACCGGAGATGCGCAACCTGGTCATCAGCCAGTTGAACGACGAGCAGGTCACCGACATCCTGGAGGAGATGGAGCATGACGAGGCCGCCGACGTGCTCAGTGACCTGCCGGAGGAGAAGGCTCAGGAGCTCTTGGAGATGATGGACCAGGAGGATGCCGAGGACATCCAGGAACTGCTGGAGCATGAAGAGGACTCGGCCGGCGGGCTCATGACCCCGGACTACTTCCGGCTCTCCCCGCGCCTGACCACCGGGGAGGCGCTGGAGCTGGTCCGCCAGTGCGCCCATGACGTGGAGACCATCTACTACGGCTACATCGTGGATGACGGTGACAACCTGGAGGGGGTCATCTCCCTGAAGACCCTGCTGATGAGTCAACCCGAGACCCCCCTGGTGGAGATCATGGAGGATAACGTCAAGGCCGTGCGGGTGGACGCCGAGCCGGAAGAGATGCTGGAGATGCTGACCAAGTACAACCTGATCGCCATCCCGGTACTGGACGATGACGAGCGCATGGAGGGGATCGTCACGGTGGATGACGTCCTGGCCCATTACCTGCCGCAGATCGTCAGGATCAAGCGCCGCTAGAACGGATAGAGACGAGTCCATGTTCACCAGAATTGCACAATTTCGGTTCCTGAAGCCGCTGAAAAGTTTCAGCCCGCGCAACATCCTGATCTTCCTGGCCATACTGGGGCCGGGGATCATCACGGCCAATGTGGACAACGATGCCGGCGGCATCACCACCTACTCGCTGGCTGCCGCCAACTACGGCTACAAAGTCCTTTGGATGATGATCCCCACCACCATAGCCCTGGTGGTCGTCCAGGAGATGTGCGCCCGCATGGGCGCCGTGACCGGCAAAGGGCTCTCGGACCTGATCCGCGAATCCTTCGGGGTCAAGGTCACCTTCTACGTCATGATCGCCCTGTTCCTGACCAACATGGGCAACTCCATCTCCGAATTCGCCGGCATCGCCGCCAGCCTGGAGATCTTCGGCATCAGCAAGTACCTCTCCGTGCCGGTGAGCGCCGTACTGGTCTGGCTCCTGATCGTCAAGGGTTCCTACAAAACGGTGGAGAAGGTCTTCCTGGTGGCCTGCCTGGTGTACATCTCCTACCCGGTGGCCACGTTCATGGCCGGACCTCGCTGGGACCTGGTTCTCAAGGCCAGCGTAACCCCCCAGATCAATTCCGACAGCGCCTACCTGATGACCCTGATCGGCATCGTCGGCACTACCATCGCCCCCTGGATGCAGTTCTACCAGCAGTCGGCCGTGGTGGAAAAGGGGATCACCGCCGACCAGTACGGTTTCTGCCGGCTGGACGTGATCATCGGCTGCATCCTGGCCATCGTGGTGGCCTTCTTCATCATGGTGGCCTGTGCCTCCACCATCCACGTGCAGGGGCTCAAGATCGAGACCGCCGCCGACGCCGCCCTGGCGCTGGAGCCGCTGGTGGGGAGGCATGCCTCGTCCCTGTTCGCCTTCGGCCTGTTCAACGCCTCCCTGTTCGGCGCCTGCATCCTGCCGCTCTCCACCGCCTTCTACATCTGCGAGGGGATGGGATGGGAATCGGGGGTGGACAAGGACTTCCAGCAGGCGCCCCAGTTCTTCTGGCTCTTCACCGTCATCATCGTCATCAGCGCCGGTCTGATTCTGGTTCCCGACGCGCCGCTGATGATGATCATGTTTATCTCCCAGGTGGTCAACGGGGCGGTGCTCCCCTTCGTGCTGCTGTTCATGATCATGCTGATCAACGATCGCAACCTGATGGGAGACCACGTTAATGGCCCGATCTTCAATGCCATCGCCTGGCTGACCGTGGGGATCATGGTAATCCTCACCCTGGTGATGACCGTTGACATGGCGTTGCCCGGCCTGATCAGAAACCTGATCAGATTCTGAACCAATCCCTGTCGACACCTCCACAACGCACAGCGGCCCGCCGGAATATTCGGCGGGCCGCTCTGCGTTAACAAGCCACTCCTTGCTTACTTCTTCATCTCCACGGTCAGGCCGGCCTTGCGGGCCGAATCGAGAAACTGGCTATACTCTTCGTACTTTTGGGTGTAGGTCGCGCGGGTCTCATCGTACTCCTTGACCAGTTCGTCAAGGCGTGTGCGGGTCATGCCGCGGGGCGTGGCTGCCTGCTTGTTCAACAGATCCAGCACCCCTTCCAACCGGCTGAGTTCGGCTTCCCGCTGTCCCTTTTCCCTGCGCCAGACCTCCTCGCTCCTGCCGCCGAACAGCGGGACCGCGGCGCCTCCTGCTGCGGCCTGTTCGCCGCCGCTGTTCGCCGTACCCGGAGCATGTTTCCCCGCGGCTTCGGTCGCTGCTGAAGGAGCAGCCAGTTCGGACGGCTGATCGCCAAGCCTGTTGACCTTCTTGCGGTACTTTTTGGGTACCCGCGAATACTCCTCGGTAAAGTTGTAGGTTCCCGTGTCATCCACCCAGGAATAGGTCTCCGCGCCAATGGGCGCCGCCAACGCCAGAACCATCGCCATTCCAAGCACAGCTCTCATGTCGCTCTCCGATCCTAGCCCGGCGGCCATGCAAAGGCGCGCCCGGCCAGCAGGTGAAAATGGATATGAAACACCGACTGCCCCGCACCGGCTCCGTTGTTCTGCACTACCCTGAAACCGGATGCGTCGTACCCCTTCTGGCGGGCGATCTCCCCGGCCTTTCTGAAGATGGCGCCCACCAGCTCTTCGTCCTTCCCGGCCATGTCCAGACAGTTAACGAAATGACGCTTGGGCATCAGCAGCAGGTGCAGCGGAGCCTGGGGCGCCACGTCCTCAACCACCAGCATCCGTTCATCCTCATACACCTTTTTCGAGGGGATCTCCCCCCGGATTATCTTGCAGAAAATGCAGTTCTCCACGCACACCTCCTCTGGGACAGCTGCCCCCAGCTCAAGCAGGATCAGGAATTCCCGGTTCCCGTCGGCACCGGTGATGGGTGAGTCGCACAGGCCGGCAACGGTCAGTCCCAGCTCCAAGGCAACCTGGCGTACCCCTTCGACGGCTCTCCCGTGGGCAGCCGGGTCGCGCACGATGCCCCCCTTGCCCACCTGCCCCCTGCCCACCTCGAACTGCGGCTTGATCAGGGCGATGATGCGGCCACCCGGCCTGATCAGGCCGACCGTGGCGGGCAGCACCTTGGCAAGCGAGATGAAAGAGGCGTCGATTACCGCCAGGTCGGGCACGCCGTCCAGCTGCTCCGGCATCAGGTGGCGGATGTTGGTCCGCTCCATGCTGACCACCCGCGGGTCTTTTTGCAGCTTCCAGGCCAACTGTCCGTAGCCCACATCCACCGCAAAAACCCTGGCGGCCCCGGCCTGTAGCAGGCAGTCGGTGAAGCCGCCGGTGGAGGCGCCCACGTCCAGCGCCACCAGGCCGCTCACGTCCACAGCAAATTCGTCCAGCGCGCGCCTCAGCTTGAGACCGCCGCGGCTGACAAAGGGGAGCGTCTCACCCCTGACCCGGATCTCGGCGTCTACAGCCACCTGCTGCCCGGCCTTGTCGGCCACATGGTCATCCACGATCACCTGGCCGGCCATGATCAGGGCCTGGGCTTTCTCCCGCGAGGGGGCCAGTCCCCGCTCCAGCACCAGTTTGTCGAGGCGCTGCCTGGCGGCCATCAGCCCACGATCTGGGATCTGGTGAAGATCGTCCGCAGCTGGTACCCCTCGGCCTCGATATTTTCCCGGCCTCCCTCTTCACGGTCCACTAGGGTGACGATGCCCAGCACCTTGAGTCCCTCCTCCTCGGCGCGGCGCACCGCCTTCATGGATGAACCGCCGGTGGTGACCACGTCCTCCACGATCACGACCCCCGTGCCGGGGGGGAGGTTCTTGCGCCCCTCCAGCCACTGGCCGGTTCCATGCCCCTTAGGCTCCTTGCGGATGATGAAGGCGTGCATGCTCCTACCGTCCAGGTGGGCGGCGATGGAGGTTGCCGTGGCGATGGGGTCGGCCCCCAGGGTGATGCCGCCCACAGCCTGTACGCCCTCCATGTCCTTGATGGCCTCGTAGAACAGCTTGCCCACCAGATAGCCCCCCTCGGCGTGCAGGGTGGTCTGTTTGCCGTCGAAGTAGAAATCGCTCTCCCGCCCCGAGGCCAGGGTCACCTTCCGGTTTTCATAGGAAAGCTCCTGGATAATCTGTTTCAGTCGTTCACGGTCATTCATTATGGGCGTCTCCCTCTTCGAACAGCTCTCTCTGGTTATTGTCCATCGGTTTCGGAAAGGCGATCGGGTACGCCCCGGAGAAACAGGCCTTGCAGACCTCGTTGCTCAGCCCCACCGCCTCCACCAGCCCCTCCGACGACAGGTAGCCCAGGGAATCGGCGGTGATGTAACGGCAGACCTCCTCCACGGTATGGGAGGAAGAGATCAGCTCCTTGCGGTTGGGGGTATCGATGCCGTAGTAGCAAGGATAGCTGGTGGGGGGCGAAGAGATGCGCATGTGCACCTCCGTGGCCCCGGCCTGGCGCACCATCTTGACGATCTTGCGCGAGGTGGTTCCCCGCACGATGGAGTCGTCGATCACCACCACCCGCTTCCCCTTGAGCAGTTCCTTGACCGGGTTGAGCTTGATCTTGACCCCGAAGTGGCGGATTGACTGGGCCGGCTCGATAAAGGTCCTGCCCACGTAGTGATTGCGGATCAACCCCAGTTCGAACGGTATGCCCGCCTCCTCGGCATAGCCCATGGCGGCCGGCATGCCCGAGTCGGGCACGGAGATGACCACATCCGCCTCCACCGGGTACTCCCGGGCCAGCTGGCGGCCCAGTTCCTTGCGGATCAGGTAGACGTTCTTGCCGAAGATCTGGGAATCGGGACGGGCGAAGTAGACGAACTCGAAAATGCAGGGGGTCGGCGCCACCTTCTTGAAGGGGAACAGCGATTTAATCCCGCCATCCCTAGTGCAGATGACCATCTCGCCCGGTTCGATCTCGCGCACGAAGGTTGCCTCGATCAGGTCCAGGGCGCAGCTTTCCGAAGCAACCACCCAGGCGTTACCAAGCTTGCCCAGGCAGAGCGGACGGAACCCATTGGGGTCGCGCACCGCGATCATGCGGCTCTTGGTCAGAAACAGCAGGCAGTAGGCGCCCTTGATACGGTTGAGCGCCTCCACGATGCGATCCACCAGGGAGTTGGTGCGGGCCACGGCCAAGAGGTGGATGATGATCTCCGTATCCATGGTGGTCTGGAAAATGGAGCCGTAGGCCTCCAACTCGGCCTTGAGAATCTGGGCATTGACCAGGTTGCCGTTGTGGGCCACGGCGATGGAGCCGCGGGAGTAGTCCACCATGATCGGCTGGACGTTCTTCTCCACCGATGCCCCGGCGGTGGAATAGCGCACATGGCCGATGGCCGCGCTGCCGGGCAGCTTCTTGAACACCGCCGGGTTGCCGAACACGTCGGCAACCAGCCCCATGCGCTTGTGGGCGTGCAGGTGCAGGCCGTCGGAGGAGACGATGCCGCAGCTCTCCTGTCCGCGGTGCTGCAGGGCATACAGCCCCAGATAGGTCAGGTTGGCCGCTTCCTTGTGGTTATAGATGCCGAAAACGCCGCATTCTTCGTGTGGCCGGGTAAAATTCATGGGAGATGCTCCTTAGGCTTGAAAACAACGGACTACACCAGATTTTTGCGCACATACTCGGCCGCGTTCTTGTACAGGATCAACCCGTCCCCCTCTTCCGGCAGCTGCTCACGCGTCCAGCGGGGATGCTGGGTATAGTGGACGAAAGCCTCGGGGTGGGGCATCAGCCCCATGAGGCGGCCGCTGGCATCGCAGATACCGGCGATGGCATTCTGGGAACCGTTGGGGTTATGGGGAAACTCCATGGTCGGCCGGACGAAGTCGGGATCCGAATATTTGAAAACCGCCAGGTGTTCCCCTTCAATCCGCTCCAGGGTCTGGGGCGAATCGCAGACGAACTTCCCCTCGCCGTGGCGCATGGGGAGGTAGATGCCGCTCTCGATCCCGCTGGTGAAGACGCAGGGGGATTCCGAATCCACCTTCAGATAGGTCCAGCGGTCCTGGAATCGACCGCAGTCGTTGTGGGTCAGGGTCACCGTCTGGGTCAGGTAGTCGTTGTCAAATCCGGGCAGGACCCCCATCTTGACCATCAGCTGGAAGCCGTTACAGACCCCCAGGATCAGCTTGCCGTCACGAATGAAGCGGAGGAACTGTTCCACCAGCTTCTCGTCCGTACCGGCCACGCTGGCGTGACGCAGGCGGTTGGCCTGGGCCTTGGCGCTCCCCAGGTCATCTCCATCCAGAAAGCCGCCGGTCAGGTTGAGGAAGTGAAAATCGTCCAGCCTGATTTCGCCGGAGAGGATCTCGGCGATGTGGGCGATGACCGCCTCGTCAAAGCCCCCCAGACGGCAGGCGTGGGCCGCCTCCATCTCGCAGTTGGTGCCGTTTCCGGTGATGACGATCGCGCGTGTTTTCCGCATCTGTTTCTCCATGGTAGTAATTTCTTATGACATCAGGGGTATCAGGCTAGTGGGGTCCCACACTCCGGACAGAGCTTGGCGCCCGTGGCGTCCGTGCCCCATGGGGGCGGCCAGGCATTATTTTCAGGTACGACGCCGATCCCAGCGGGTTCCCGACCTTCTTACGTACTGCTCGAATCCGGATTCACCGTTCACGCTTCCAGGCCCCGCGCATCAGGCGCAGCTCCGTGTAGCCGATATCATCCGGCAAACCCTCCTTGAGCAGGGAGAGGCTGAACGGCCCCACCTGCTCCAACCGCGCCTCGATCAGAGACTGTTTTTCCGGGGAGACGAAGCGGCGCAGGTCGATCTCCGCCCCCGCATCGGACAGTTCTTCCAGGTGAGCGGCAACGGTGGTTTCCTTCAGCCCGCGCATGCTGGCCAACTGTGGGAGACCATGTCCTTGGCGATAGAGCCGATAGGTCTGGCGCAGCGTTTCGCTCTGTCCCTGCAGCGCCTGGGGCAGGTCGTCCGGCTCTCCTCCGGTGTCAGCGGCACCACAATGGGCGACGATCAGCTCCAGAAACCGCGCTCCGTAGCGCCTAAGCTTCTGGGTGCCCACGCCGCTGACCAGCAGCAGTTGTCCCTCATCGCTGGGCATGGACCTGGCCATTTCCAGCAGGGTGGCGTCGGAGAAAACCACGAAGGGAGGCACGCCGGCATCATCGGCCAACTCCTTGCGCAGAGCCTTCAGCGCCTTGAACAGAGGCCCGTGCGCCCCATCGACGGCTGTGGCCCGGCGCGACAGTTTTTCCTCGGTGCGGGCCAGGTCACGGGGCTCACCCAGGATGACCCTGGTCTCACCCGTCAGCACCGGCCGGGCCGCGGAAGTCAGGGCCAGGGCGCCGAAGCGGCTGAAATCCTGGCCCAGGTAGCCCAGGTGGATCAGCTGGCGCATGATGTTGTCCCACTGGGCAGTGGAGAGCGCGGCGCCAATGCCGTAGGTGGAGAGGCGGTCATGGCCAAGCTCCAGGATCCGCTGCCCCCGGGCGCCACGCAGCACATCGATCACGTGGCGACTACCGAAACGCTCCCCCACCCGGTAGACGCAGGAAAGCGCCTTTTGCGCGGCCTCGGTGGCGTCGAAGCGCGCGGGCGGATCGTTGCAGATATCGCAGTTGCCGCAGTCGTCGTCCCGCTGTTCGCCGAAATAGGCCAGAAGCGCCCGGCGGCGGCAGGTGAGAGCCTCGGCGTAGGAGACCATGGCGTTCAGCTTCTGCAGTTCGATACGCACCCGCTCGGCGTTGTCGCTGTTCTCGATCAGGGAGCGGGCGGTCATCACGTCCCCCATGCCGAACAGCATCAGCGCCTGGGAGGGGAGTCCGTCGCGGCCGGCACGACCGGTCTCCTGGTAATAGCTCTCCACGCTCTTGGGCAGATCGTAGTGCACCACGAAGCGCACGTTGGGTTTGTCGATGCCCATGCCAAAGGCCACGGTGGCCACCACCACCCGCAGGTCGTCACGGCGGAAGGCGTCCTGCACCCGGCTCCGCTCCCGATCGGGAAGGCCGGCATGGTAGGCAGCGGCGTCGAAGCCGGCCTGTTGCAACCGTTCGGTCACCTGTTCCACCCGTTTCCTGCTCAGCGCATAGACGATGCCGGACTCGTCCCCCCGCCCCTTGAGGAAGGAAAGCAGCTGGTTCACAGGCTTCTGCTTGGGGATCACCGCATAGGTTATGTTGGGGCGGTCGAAACCGGCCACGAACAGGGTGGCCCGTTCAATCCCCAGCTGGCGGATGATGTCCCGCCTGGTTTCCGGGTCGGCGGTGGCGGTCATGGCCACAATCGGCACCGACGGGAACAGCTCCCGCAGCCTGCCCAGTTTGACGTAGTCGGGCCGGAAATCGTGCCCCCACTGGGAGATGCAGTGGGCCTCATCGATGGCGAACAGCGCCAGCTTCAGCCCGCCAAGCCGCTCCAGGAAGTCGGGCAACAGCAGCCGTTCCGGCGCCACGTAGAGCAGGTCCAGTTCCCCCTGAGCCAGTTGCCGGGAAACAGCGCGGCTTTCCTCCGCCGTCAGGGACGAATTGTAGCAGGCGGCGCGAACGCCGGCATCTACAAGCCCGTCCACCTGATCCTTCATCAGCGAGATCAGCGGCGACACCACGATGGCCACCCCCTCCCGGTGCAGGGCCGGGATCTGGTAGCAGAGCGACTTGCCGCCGCCGGTGGGCATGACCAGAAACACGTCCTCGCCGGCCACGACCCGCTGGATCACCTCCCGTTGGGGAGGGCGGAACGAGCCATATCCGAAGACGCTTTTCAGGGTATGGTCAAGAGAGTCGGACATTGCCTTAACTCTTTTTCTTACGCTTCTTGTCTTTGAGAAAATCGTCCCGTGTCTGTTCCACATCCCGCAGTATCTTGGCGAACAGGCCGTGTCCAATCATTTCCCCGGAATGAACGGGCACGACAGTCGCACGCCCATCGGCATGTTTCAAAAAACATGGCTTCCCCGTTGTCGTTCCACGGCAAACCCAAAAGACTCAAGAACGGCAACGACCTCTTTCCCCTCCAAAGCGGGAAATCTGGTCATACCGCTATTCTCTGCACACCTATCAGTTGTTTGCGATGTCGCACAGGTTTCTGAACCTCACGACACAACTCGATTGCCTCGCGCACCCGACTCATCAGTTCGTCAAGGGATGTTGCCTGCGTATGGCAACCGTGCAATTCCGGCACATCGGCCACATAGTACCCGTCCTCATCCCGTTCGATGATAACCGTATATTCGCGTTTCATTCTATTCCCCCTGAGGCAATGGCTGCTGAACGGTTTTGGGGCGCGATGCGTGCATAGAAGACCTTGCGCTCCCCTTCCAACTCCTTGGAACGTTCATATCTGCTCACCGTTCTCAAATAGTCCGCAGATGAGCGCTCACGCTGCTTCATACCGGAATTAACTCTTCGAGAATACGTTTGCCGATTACCGGCTTGAGCGTGTCCCGCTCGACCAGATCGACTTTGCGCCCAACCACTTTGCCAAGTTCCCGTTCAAGCCTTACAAAACCGACCAGCGTCACCGGCGCCTGTTCGTTAAACTCAACCAGCAAATCAAGATCGCTACCTTTTTTCTGCTGACCGTGAACATAAGAGCTGAAAATTCCGAGCGACTTCACGCCATAGCGCGCCTGTAACTCCGGCAGACTCTCCTTTAACGATTGAAGCATTGTTTCCAAAGAATCCTGTTTAGCCTTGGTGGCAGAGAGTTTGTTCGTGCTCTTACGTTCAGCCATTATGTGGTCCTTTCGTGAACGGAGCTGGAGTTGACCGGGCGGAAAATCACTATGGCACCACCCGACTTTTACAAATTCGAGATTATTTTGGGATCTTGTCAATTGTTGAGATCTGACCCTTCCTCCCCCTTCAGCAAACCCCTCCAAGCCTCCCCTTTTCAGGGGAGGCTTAAAGGCTTCCCCCCTGACAAGGGGGGATTGAGGGGGGTTTGTTTTAGGCGTTACAGAACACCAGCTACGGACTACTTACAGCTCCCGCAACGTTTGCTGCCAGGCTTCCTTCAGGTCGGCCAGAGCGGCATTGACCACGGGCGCACCAGAAAGGCCGGTGATGGTCAGGCTCTGTTCCTCCGTCACCACGCCGATGGGGGCGAAGCAGCTGCCGGCCATGATGGCCTCGAACTCGGCCCGCTTCTCCGGATGCACGGTCACCAGCAGGCGCGAGGCGGATTCGGAGAAGAGCAGGTTCAGGTCGTTCCTGGCTGCCCCATCCCCCTTCCAGGG
This sequence comes from Pelobacter propionicus DSM 2379, assembly GCF_000015045.1. Lineage (GTDB taxonomy): Bacteria > Desulfobacterota > Desulfuromonadia > Geobacterales > Pseudopelobacteraceae > Pseudopelobacter > Pseudopelobacter propionicus. The sequence goes on along the minus strand of NC_008609.1, from coordinate 1,196,964 downwards.
CACGGCGGACAGGTCCAGGGAGATGCCGAAGCCGCCGGCGAATGCCGACTCCGCCGCTGCCACGGCCAGGCCGCCGTCGGACAGGTCGTGGCAAGAAGCCACGATGGCAGCCGCCACAGCCCGCTGGTAGGCCTGGTAGCGGCCATAGGCCGAGACAGCGTCCACCACCGGCACCTTGTTGCCGATCTTTCCCTTCAGGGCCAGGTACTCGGAACCGCCCAGCTCGTCGGCGGTGGTTCCCAGCAGGTAGACGATGTCGGCGGGACGCTTCACATCCATGGTGACCGCCTTCCTGGCGTCCTCGATCTTGCCGATCACCGAGAAGAGGAGCGTCGGCGGAATGGAGATCTTGGTGCTGCCGTCGTAGAAGTCGTTCTTCATGGAGTCCTTGCCGGAGATCAGTGGCAGGTTGTACTCCATGCAGATGTCGTACAACGCCTGGTTGGCGCGCACCAGCTGGGCCATCTTGTAGGGGCCGTCGGGCGTCTTGTCGGAGAGCACCGGGTCGCACCAGCAGAAGTTGTCCAGGCCAGCCACCAGCTCCAGGGAACCGCCAACGGCCACGTAGTTGCGCAACGCCTCGTCCACGGCATTGGCGGTCATGTGGTAGGCGTCGATGTCAGAGTAGCGCGGGCAGATGCCGTGGGCCGTGACCACCCCCTCGAAGGAGTCCAGGATCGGCCTAACAATAGCCGCGTCGGAGGGGCCGTCGTTGGTAACGCCGGTGAACGGCTTGACCACCGAGCCTCCCTGCACCTCGTGGTCGTAGCGACGCACCACCGACTCCTTGGAGCAGATATTCAGGGAGGAGAGCAGTGCCCTGAGGTCGGCGCTGTACTCGCCACCCGCGACCAGTTCCGGTTCCTCGTATTTCGGCGGGGTCCACTTGGCCGGGAGCTGCAGCGGCGGCAGCCCCTCGTGCATGAACTCCATGGGGAGCCAGGCAACGGTCCGCTCGCCGTAGAGCATGTGGAACACGCCGCTGTCAGTGAACTCGCCCAGCACGGTTGCCTCAACGCCGAAGCGCTTGGCCATGGAGAGGAACTCATCCAGCGTCTCCGGCGGCACGGCCAGGCTCATGCGCTCCTGGGCCTCGGAGATCAGGATTTCCCAGGGAGCAAGGCCGGGATACTTGAGCGGCGCGCATGAGAGATCCATGCGGCAGCCGCCGCACTCGCCGGCCATCTCGCCGATGGAGGAGGAAAGGCCGCCGGCTCCGTTGTCGGTGATGAAACGGTAGAGCCCCTTGTCCCGGGCCCGGATCAGGAAGTCGAACATGCGCTTCTGGGTGATGGGGTCGCCGATCTGCACCGCGGTAACCGGAGAGTTCTCGTTCAGCTCCTCGGAGGAGAAGGTGGCGCCGTGGATGCCGTCCTTGCCGATGCGGCCGCCGGTCATGACGATAACATCGCCCGGTTTGATGGACTTCTCGTGGGAGGGTTCGCCATTCAGCCGGGCAGGCATGATGCCGGCCGTGCCACAGAAGACCAGCGGCTTGCCGGCATAGCGTTCGTCGAACACCAGGGAGCCGTTCACCGTGGGGATGCCGCTCTTGTTGCCGCCGTGCTCCACCCCCTCCACGACCCCCTCGTAGATGCGACGCGGGTGCAGCAGGCGGCTGGGCAACGGCTTCTCAAAGAACGGGTCGGCGAAGCAGAACACGTCGGTATTGAAGATCAGCTTGGCCCCCTTGCCGGTGCCGAAGGGATCACGGTTGACCCCTACGATGCCGGTCAAAGCCCCGCCGTAGGGATCCAGGGCAGAGGGGGAGTTGTGGGTCTCCACCTTGAACACCAGGGAGTGGTCGTCGTTGAATTTGATCACACCGGCGTTGTCCTTGAACACGGAGAGGCAGAAGTCCTTCTCCCCCATCTTCTCGCGCACATCCTTGGTGGTACGCTGGATGAAAGACTTGAACAGGGAGCGGATCTCCTGCTTGTTGCCGTTCTCGTCCTCGTACTGCACCGTGCCGGCGAAGATCTTGTGCTTGCAGTGCTCGGACCAGGTCTGGGCCAGGCATTCCAGTTCCACGTCGGTCGGCTTGGGGCCCAGCCCCACCTTCTTCCGTTCTTCCAGCACCTTGGCATCGCGGTAGTGGGCCTGGATGATCTTCATCTCATCCAGGGTCAGGGCCAGGATGCCCTCTTTACTGATGCGCATCAGCTCGTCGTCGGAAACCTCCAGGTCGATCTCGCTGACGTCAGCCCTGGTCTGGCCGACCACTTTGGGAGCGACCGCCGGGAACCCCCGTTTAGCCATGAACTCCGCCACGGGCAGCACGGTGTAGCGCTGGATCAGGGTGTTGCACAAGAGGCCGGTGGCGATCTTCTCCACAGCGGCGGCAGCGAGGTCCCCCTTCAGCAGGTACTGCACCGAATAGTAGACCCCCTCCCCTTCGCCAAAGGGGCGGCCGGCCAGGTAGGTCAGCGCCTCTCGGGCCGTGCGCCCCACGTTGTCGGTCACGCCGGGCCGGAAGCCGACCTCCACGGCAAAGTCGAAGCCGGTTGCCAGGGGGAGATCGATGCTCCAGCGCTGGATGACCGGGTCACTAAAGGGACCGGCTGCGGCCTGCTTGAGCTGTTCAGGGGAGAGGTGGGCGTCCACGGTATAGACGTCGATGGTGGCAACCTCCTCCACAGCCAGGTGCAAAAAGTGTTCGATCTCCCGCTTGATCCGCTCACCGCGGGCGTCGCGAACTCCCTCCTTCAGGGCGATTTCTATTCTGTTGGCCATATCAGTCCAGTCCTTTTTCCATAATCACCGTCCGGGTGGGGAACGGTATCTCAATAGCGTTGTCGGCAAATCGACGCAGGATCAGCGAATTGATCCTGTCGGTGGTCGTAAACAGGATTTCGTAACTCTCGACCCAGAAGAACAGGGCCATGCTGAGAGATGAGTCTCCGAAGGCAACGAAAAACGCCTCCGGCGGCGGGTCAGCCAGCACATCATCCACCGCCAGGGCCGTATCCACCAGCACCCGCTTGACCCGTTCCACATCGCTGCCATAGGCCACGCCGATGTTGATGCGCCCCTTGGCCCGCACATCGGGAGCAGCCAGGTTGGTCAGCATGCTGTTGCACAGTTCCGAGTTGGGGATCACCAGCTGCTGGTTGGAGAGGGTCATGATCTTGGTGCTGCGCAGGCCGATGTCCAGCACATCGCCGGTCTGCCCCCCTGCCAGCTGGATACGGTCGCCGATCCTGAAGGGGCGGTCAAGCATCAGGGTGAACCCGGAGATCATGTGGGCCAGGGTGTCCTTGGCCGCCAAACCGATGGCCAGGGAGCCGATCCCCAGGGCGGTGACCACCGAGAAGATATCATAGTTAAAATGTTTGAGGATGATGATTAGGGCCGTACCCATGAGGAGCAGCAGGGCCAGCTTTTCGGCAACCGGCAGCATCTGGCGCGAGATCAGGGCATCGCTCCGCTCACGCTGACCGGCGATGTACCACTGTATCAGTTCGTCCAGGGCATGGTACACCAGGTTGAAGAAGACCGCCACCAGCACGACGTAAAGCAGGCCGGAGAAGATCACCACCAGCCGTTCGTTCAGCGGCAGGGAGTGCATGGCCAGGTAGAGCCCCAGCATGGTCAAGAGACGCGACACATGGGGAATAAGCCGCTGCAGAATGCGATCGTCAAGATCGGAGCGGGTAAAGGTGGTAAGCCTGCGCCCCCACCTGTTCAGGATCCAGCAGGCTGCTTGAGCCAGCAGCCAGAAGCAGGTCAGGATCAAAAGCGCCACCAGCAGCTCTTTGGCCCATACCCTCAGGATTCCGTCGGTTTCCTGGGGCCGGAGGAAGCTCTGGAGCAATGTGAGCAGTCCGCTATTCACCGAATACCCGTTTGAAGATGGTGTTCACGTGCTTCAGGTGGTAGTTCAGGTCGAAGGACTCGCGGATTTTGGCCTCGCCCAGGGCGCCCACCACCTCCTGGTCGTTCAACAGCTCGGTCAAGAAGTCCTTGCCCTGCTCCCAGACCTTCATGGCGTTGCGCTGCACCAGACGGTAGGAATCCTCCCGGGAGACGCCGGCCTGGGTCAGGTCCAGGAGAATCTTCTGGGAGAAGACCAGCCCCTTCATCTGGTTCAGGTTCCTGAGCATGTTTTCGGGATAGACCACCAGGTTCTCGATCAGGCCGTTCAGACGGCGCAGGGAGAAGTCCAGGGCCACGGTGGCGTCCGGGCCGATGTAACGCTCCACCGAGGAGTGGGAGATGTCCCGCTCGTGCCAGAGAGCCACGTTTTCCAGGGCCGGAATGCAGAGGGAGCGGATGTAGCGCGCCTGACCGGTGAGGTTCTCGGAGAGCACCGGGTTGCGCTTGTGGGGCATGGCCGACGACCCCTTCTGCCCCTTGCTGAAGAACTCCTCCGCCTCCAGCACCTCGGTGCGCTGCAGGTGGCGGATTTCAACGGCGATGCGCTCCATGGAGGAGGCGATCAGGGCCAGGGTGCAAAAGTATTCTGCATGGCGGTCGCGGGGGATGACCTGGGTGGAGACCGGCTCGGCCTTGAGCCCCATCCTCTGGCAGACGTACTCCTCAACAAAGGGGTCGATGTTGGCAAAGGTGCCCACCGCGCCGGAGATGGCGCCGGTGGCGATGGTCTCGCGGCTGGCGGCCAGGCGGTCACGGTTCCTCTGCATCTCGGCGTACCAGGTGGCCAGCTTGAGGCCGAAGGTGACCGGCTCGGCGTGAATGCCGTGGGAGCGGCCGATGCAGACCGTGTCGCGGTGTTCCAGGGCGCGCTTCCTGATGGAAGCCAGCACCATGTCCAGGTCCACCAGCAGCTGGTCGGCCGCCTGGGTCAACTGCACCGACAGGCAGGTATCGAGGACATCTGAAGAGGTCATCCCCTGGTGAATGAAACGCGCCTCGGGCCCCACATATTCGGACACCGAGGTCAGAAAGGCGATCACGTCGTGCTTGACTTCGGCCTCGATGGCGTCGATGCGGGCGATGTCGAAATTGCCCTTCTCACGGATCACCGGCACCACGTCCTTGGGGATGACCCCCAGTTCCGCCTGGGCCTCGCAGGCCAGGGTCTCTATCTCCAGCCAGATCTTGAAACGGTTTTGGGCGGTCCAGATGTGGGCCATCTCGGGGCGGGAATAGCGCTCGATCATTGTCTGTATGTTCTCCTCTGATTGGTTTTGGTCAATGCAGGGGCATCCCTTGTGGTTGCCCGTTATTTTGAGACGAAGAGCCGGGGAGGCAGGTTCACGCCAAGAGTATCATATCTCCATCACTTCGCTGGCCCGGTACTGGTCGCCGATGGCCACGGCCGGCGAGCAGACGTTCTGCTCGCTGAGAAAGGCCCGGCTGGCGCGGGTCACATGGTCCGGGTGGTTGTTCACCTCCGACAGGTGGGCCATCACCAGTGCCTCCAGCCCCCCGTGGGCCAGTTCGAACAGCAGCTCCAGGGATTCGGCGTTGGAGAGATGGCCGTGGCGCGACTTGATGCGCTGTTTCAGTTCCCAGGGGTAAGGGCCGTTCATCAGCATATCCAGATCATGGTTCGATTCCAGGTTAAGGGCCCGGCAACCGCGCAGTTTATCCCGTACCAGGTGGGTGGCGATGCCCAGGTCGGTGGCCGAACCGCAGCGCCCCTCCCGCGACTCCAGCACGAAGCCGACCGGATCGCAGGTATCGTGGGTAATGGGAAACGGGTCGATACGAATGTCGCGGAAGTTCAATTCGCTGCCGGATTCAAACGGGATCACCCGGCAATTCTTGAACTGCTTTTCCATCTTGTGCTGGACCAGATGGCTGGCAAGAATGGGAACCTTGAACTTGCGGGCAAAGGAACCGGCGCTGCGGATGTGGTCGATATGCTCATGGGTAACCAGCACGCCGTGGACACCGGAGGCGTCGATAGCACGCCCCTCCATGCGCAGCACGGTTTCGCGTAGCGACAGCCCCGCATCGATCAGCACGCGGGTATCACCGGTCTCCAGATAGAGACAGTTTCCCTTGCTGCCGCTGGCCAGCGAACAGATTTTCACACAGACTCCAGAGATTGCGGGTTGATCATGCGCCGACGTGAAACACGAGCGTTATCGAGAGAGTAGGATAAAAGCCGCATGCGGGGATCACGGGCGAGCCCATGCCCCCTGGATTTAAACGAACAGTATATACAAGAATCGGGGCGGAGTTTCAAGGCCAATCGAGCCGGCACCGGATGCTGCATCAGCGCAGAGCAGTTTCTTTTATCATCAAAAACAAAGAGTTGGTAAAACCGGAACCTGGACAACGAAAAATTCCCCACCGCCCCCTCATCCCCGGGGATGAATCTCCTGGTGCAGCCTTTTCAACCGCTCGCGGGTGACGTGGGTGTAGATCTGGGTGCTGGAGAGATCGGCATGGCCCAGCATGATCTGCACGCTGCGCAGGTCGGCGCCGTTCTCCAGCAGGTGGGTGGCGAAGGAGTGGCGCAGGGTATGGGGCGAAATATCCTTCGCGATTGCGGCGAGTTTCGCCCGCTTCCTGATCAGGTTCCAGAAGGCCTGGCGGCTCATGGCATCCCCCAGGCGGGAGAGGAAGAGATGGGGGGTGCGCCCCTGGGGATCGAGGCGGTAGCGGGCCTCCTCGATATACCTTCTGACCCGCCCGCGGGCCGACTCGCCGATGGGCACCAGCCGCTCCTTGTCCCCCTTGCCCACAACCATCAGGTATCCCACATCAAGGTTGACCTGGCGCAGCGTGATAGTGACCAGTTCCGATACCCTTAGCCCGGTGGCGTAGAGCAGCTCCAGCATGGCACGGTCACGCAGATCCTCCCCCGACGTCCCGGCGCAGGCGGAAAACAGGCGGTCCACCTCCGCCGGCTCCAGGAATGCCGGCAGCTTGTGCAGGGTGCGGGGCGCTTCGAGTATGGCCGACGGGTTGTCGTCACAGTACTTCTCGATCATCAGGAACTTGTGGAACATGCGGATGGCCGACAGACAGCGCGCCCTGCTGGCCGGGGCGAGCCCCTCATCTCTCAGTCTTACCAGAAAGGAGGCGATATCGGCCGCCGTCACCTCGGCCGGCTCGTTTTTCCCCCGCTCAGCCAGGAAATCGAGGTAACGCCCCAGATCGCGACTGTAGGCCTGGCGGGTGTTGGTCGCAAGCCCCCGTTCCACGGCGATGTAGCCCAGGAATAGGTCCAGGTACTCGTTCACGTCTCTCTCCTTGCCGATGGCGGCGTTGACGACGGCATCCTCTTTAAGCCGGGCAAGTCACTCCACGGCGTGCTGACCATCTCTCCCTGAAACCGCCGTACCCCCTTCTCGGGAAACCGGTTGATCGGCAATTATTTTGTAGCACAGGGGGTAATGAAAATATACAATGCTCTTCACCTATTACCCCGAGGCAGAGGGCACACGCCCCGCTCTCTCCAGGGGGAACAATGCGCCATACCCGGAGAACGATCCGTGCCCTACGGAAAAACCACACTGCTGCCCTTCCTGCTGCTGTTTCTGCTCCTGGGGACTCTCTGCCCCGCAGGTGCAGGTGCAGGCGCCGCACCCTACCGGGTTCTGGTTGTCATGAGCTATCATGAAACCCAGCCCCTGGAGGAAGAAACCAGGAAGGGGATCGAGTCGGTCCTGCAGGGCAAGGCTGAGTTACACTACGTCTACCTGGACACGAAGTACAACTCCCATCAGGGAAAGGAAAAGGCGGCCACGGCGTATGCCCTGTACCGGGAACTCCGCCCCGACGGTGTCATCGCCGCCGACGATGATGCGCAGGCGCTGTTCGTCGTCCCCTTTCTGAGGAACAGGGTCACAACGCCGGTCATGTTCTGCGGAGTCAACGCGGAACCGGACCGCTACGGCTACCCTGCCCGCAATGTATCCGGCATTCGCGAACGCTCCCACATCAGCGAATCCATAGCGTTTCTGCAGCAGCTGGTCCCCTCGGTCAGAAGGATCGCCTTCATGGCCTCCGACGATGCCATGGGGAAGATACTCAAGAGCCTGGTCGAGAGGGAGGCCCAATCGTACTCGGCAACGTCGCTGCCGGTCAGGTTGGTAACTACCCTGGGCGAGGCGAAGAGCGCCGCCCTGGAGCTGCGCCAGCAAAGTGACGCCCTGCTGCTGTTCTCCATGGCCTCGATCAGGGATGCAGCACACAACCATCCCAACGACAGGCAGATCTTCAGCAGCCTGTCACGGCAATACGGCAAACCGGTTATCGGCACGACTGATTACATGATCCGCCACGGTCTGCTCTGCGCCGTGGTCAACTCCGGCCGGGAACAGGGGGCCACCGCCGCCAGAATGCTGCTCAGGGCCATGGACGGAACAGCGGTCTCCCGGATTCCGCTCACCAGCAACTACGAGGGGAAGCGCATGATCAATGTCACCGTCATGAAGTCCCTGGGCATCAGGCCACGTCCGATCGTCCTGCGCGGCGTGGAACTGGTCAATACCGCTGAATAGGCAACTTCGTATTTTATTTTTCCCCGATGAAGCTGATATGTTTTCATGATGCTTTGCGCAACTCTCCCCATGGAGGACCGGGTTTATGTTCCACAGGAGTCCTGCAGCCATCCTGGCCGTGCTGGTCATGGCCGCCATCTGCCTGCTTCCCGCGAGGGGAGAAGCGACCCCCTACAGGGTGCTGGTGGTCATGAGCTACCATGAAAGCATGCCCTGGGAACGGGAGATCCGCGAGGGAATAGAGTCGCAACTGGCCCGGACGGCAACCCTGCGCTACGTCTACATGAATACGAAGAACGACTTTAGCGGAGGGCCGGAACAGGCACGGCAGGCTTTGCGGGTCTACCACGAATTCCGTCCCCACGGCGTGATCGCCGCCGACGACGACGCCGTGGCGATGTTCGTGGCCCCCTACCTGAAGAACCGGGTCACAACGCCGGTCATGTTCTGCGGGGTCAACGACGAGCCAACAGCCTACGGCTTTCCGGCAGCCAACGTGTCCGGCATCCTGGAACGGGCCCATTTCAGGGAATCCATAGCCTTTCTGCACCAGCTCAGGCCGTCGCTTACCCGCATGGCCTTCCTGACCATAGACAACCCCACCGGAAGGGCCTACACCCGGCAGATCCGCCAGGAGGCGGCATCGTATCCGGCCACGGTCAGCGCCATAAAGCTGGCGAAGACGCTAAACCAGGCGCTTGCCATTTCCCGGGAACTGAGGAGCACGAGCGACGCGCTCTTCGTCATTGCCATGGAAGGCCTGCCGGACGCATCGGGCAGACCGCTGGCCGAAAAGGAGATCTTCCGGGCGGTGTCGCGCTGCTACGGAAAACCGGTCATCGGCATGAACGAGTTCAACATTCGCACGGGCCTGCTCTGCGCGGTGGCTAAAAACGGCCAGGAGCAGGGCGCCACGGCCGCCAGGATGCTGCTCAGGGCCATGGAGGGTACGCCCGTTTCCCGCATCCCCATCACCCGCAACAGAAACGGCAAGCGCTTGCTGAATGTCAGAGCCATGAAGTCCTTCGGCATCAAACCCCGCCCGGTCTTTCTGGTGGGCACGCAGATGGTGGAAACCGAACATGAGTGACAACTGCCTCCCCGCCCGACACGCCGGCCAACCGTCACCCGCACATTCTTCCGGGCGGACGCGATCATGAAACAGCCCTCCGGCATATTCCATCCCGGCATACTGCAAAAACTGCTGCTCATGCATCTGCTGGTGTTTATCGTCTTCGCCATGACCATACTGGCGGTGTTTCTCTCCTTTCGCGACATCGAATCCTTCTCCCGGACAATCATCGATACCGACGTCAAGCAGGTGGTAACCAACGCCCAACTGGGGAGGAGCCTGAACGGAGTGTTCGTCGACACCGACCTTCTGGTCAGCACCTTCCTGAACAGGGGCGAGGGGTTCAGCACAGAGGCTGCACGGATTTCGTCGCAGGTCAGCGCCCTTGAGGATCGGCACGCCACCCCGCAGCTCAGGGAGGCCCTGAAAAAATACACCGACAGCCAGCGCCTGCTCTTCCAGCAGTGCGCCACGGTGCATGGCTACTCCCGCGCCCTGGACAGGCTCGAGCAGAATCTTGACGCTGAAATTTCGTCACTGGAGGGGACCCTCTCCCAGCAACTGATCACCCTTGCCAGCCAGGGGCGGGACGCATCCATCCTGGAACAGCTCAGCATCATCATTCCCGGTTATCGGGAAACCTTGCTGCAGATCGCCATCCAGCATACCCGGCTGCGCCTGCGGCATCCCGGAACCCCCCAGTCCGAATACGGCAATCAGATACTGGCGCTTCTTGACGACCTTCACCTGCGCCTGCGCACCCTGACGGCTTCCGAACCAGCCATCAAAGCTTTCGGGCTTAAGTTGATGCGCAACGTGGACACCTACAGGGCAACGACGCGACAGTTCCTGCAGGCCATGGATGAGTTGCGCACGCGCCTGGACAGGACCAATGACGACAAGGGGCAGCTCCTTTCCGCCATGAAGTCCGCCGACCAGAGCATTTCCCAGACTGCCGGCAACATGGGCAGGGACATCTCGACGGTCATGGGTTCCACCAGGGGCTTTATTCTGGCTGTCGCCGGCGGGCTGTTCGTCTCCCTCGGCCTTTTCACCATCGCCTTCAGTCTCAGAAACATCCGCCGTCCCATGCGGCTGATTCTGCAGGGGATCGAGTCCATCAGAAACGGCGATCTGGAGACCCGCATCCAGCTGAACCGCCACGACGAGTGGAACGACATCGAGTCGGCCCTCAACCGCATGGCCGAGGAACGTCGGAAAGGCGAAGAGGCGCTCAGGGAGAGCGAGCAGCGGTTGTCGGCCACGATTCAGGGATCGCCGATCCCGACCTTCGTGATCGACAGGGAGCAGAAGATCATCCACTGGAACCGGGCACTGGAACAGCTCAGCAACATCCGGGCCGACGAGGTGATCGGTTCGGATCTGGCCTGGAAGGCCTTTTACGATAAAGAGCGGCCGACCCTGGCAAACCTGCTGGTCAGGGAGGAGACCTCTTCCCTATCGTCCTGGTATCGCGGCAAGTTCAGCAAGTCCCGGCTGGTGGATGAGGCCTACGAGGCGACCGACTTCTTCCCCAAATGGGGCGAGGAGGGGAAGTGGCATTCGCTGTTCACCAACCTCCCCGGAGGGAGCTTCACGGTCAACCACGACTACATCATCGAGGAGGTCAACGATGTGCTCTGCGACGTGACCGGCTACACGCGGGAGGAGCTCATCGGTCAGCCCTGCGGCATCATCTGCCCCAAGGGGCCGCACCATTGCCCCATCTTCGACCTGGGCAAGGAGAGCATCGACAACAGCGAGACCACGGTGAAGGCGAAAGACAGCAACCTTGTGCCGATCATCAAGAGCGCCCGGAGAATCACCGTCGGAAGCAGGGAGGTGATCGTCGAAAACTTTCAGGACATCACCGAACAAAAGCTTCTGGAGGCCCAACTGGGGCATGCCCAGAAGATGGAGGCTGTCGGCCAGTTGGCAGGCGGCGTTGCCCACGACTTCAACAACATCCTGACCGCCATCATCGGCTACGGCAACCTGCTGCAGATGAAGGTCGGCGGGGACGAAACCCTGGAGAAGTACGTCAACCAGATACTCTACTCCGCCGAACGGGCAGCCACCCTCACCAACAGCCTGCTGGCATTCAGCAGGAAGCATATCATCCACGTACGGGAGGTCAGCCTGAACGAGATCATCGCCAGGGCTGAAAAGCTCCTCTCACGGCTGGTGCCCGAAGACATCGAACTGCGCGTCTTAGTCGGCCCCGACTGTTCCATCCTCGCCGACTCCACCCAGATGGAGCAGGTATTGATGAACCTGGTCACCAATGCCCGGGACTCCATGCCCGACGGCGGCCGGCTCACCATCAGCACCGAGCCGGCCTTCCTGGACAGGGAGTTCGTGCACCGCCAGGGCTACGGCGAACCGGGCAGCTTCGTCAAGGTGACGTTTTCGGACAACGGCGTCGGCATGGATGAGGGAATCAGGGAGCGGATATTCGAGCCGTTTTTCACCACAAAGGAAACGGGCAAGGGCACCGGCCTGGGACTTGCCATCGTCTACGGGATCGTCAAACAGCACGAAGGGTACATCGATGTATCGAGCCAGCCGGGCAGGGGTACAACCTTCACCATATACCTGCCGTTGATTACGGCAACCGACCAACCAGCCCACAGTCCGGACAGCAGGACATTGCCGCGGGGTACGGAAACCCTCCTCCTGGCTGAGGATGAGCCACTGGTACGAGTCATCACCAAGACCATCCTGGAAGAGTTCGGCTATACGGTGATCGAGGCTGAGGATGGCGTCGATGCGGTTGACAGATTCCAGGAGCACCGGGAGCGGATCCAGCTGATCATCCTGGATGTGATCATGCCAAAAAAGAACGGCAGACAGGCCTATGACGCCATCAGGCTGATCCGCCCGGAGGTGAAGGCGCTGTTCATGAGCGGTTACGCCGACGACATCCTGAGCAGCAAGGGGATCAGGGACGAAGAGCTGCATTTCGTTCCCAAACCCCTGGACCAGAGCATCCTCCTGCACAAGGTACGCGAGATTCTGGACGCATGATCGCTCCCGTATCTGCCAGGCTCCTTCACGTATTCAATGGTAAGATATTCTCTCACAAAGCTCTACCGCACCTGCTGGTACAACCTCGCCGCAGAGGATCAAGGCTCACATGATGAAAAACACAACCAGATTCATGCTCTTCAATGTCCTGCTGGTCGCGCTGGCCCTTGCCACCGCCGCGGCCATGTTTCTCGCCGAGATTTACCAGGAGTCGAGGCAATCGGCGATCAATGACCAGGAACAGCACCTGCAGACCTTCTGGGAGCTTCTCAGGAGCAAGGGAGAGGATATACGCATCGTTGGCGGCAAGCTCATGGCGGGCACCTATGTGGTGAACAATAACTACGAGCTCCCGGACAAGATGAATCAGATTTTCGGCTGCACCGCCACCGTCTTCATGGGCGACACCCGGGTCTCCACCAATGTGCTCAGGCCCGACTCCAGCCGTGCCACCAACACACGACTGCAGGGCGCCCCCTATGATGCCATATTCAGGGAGGGAAAACCGTACCGCGGCGAGGCACTGATCCTGGGCCAGACCTACCTCACCGCCTATGACCCAATCAGGAACGCCCGAGGCGAGGTCATCGGCGCCCTCTACGTGGGGATCAAGGAGAGCACTTTTTTTAAAACCTATGAGCAGTTGCGCTACAAGGTGATCGCGGTAACCACCCTGCTCATGTGCATCTTTTCGCTGCTGGCTGCTCTGCTGGTCAGGTTCCGCAGGCAGGCGGTGGAGGTTCTGAAAGAGAGCGAGCGCAAGTACCGCCAGCTCTTCGAGGTGCAGTCCGACGCCATCCTGATGATCGACGGCGAGACCTGCGACATTCTGGAGGCAAACGCCTCGGCCATCCAGCTGTACGGATTCGGCAGGGAAGAATTCCTGAAGAGGAAGAGTTTCGAACTCAGCGCGGATTCCCCCCAAACCTGTATGCCGCTGCAGGAGCTAAAACGCCACACCCCTTTGAGTCTGCAGCGCAAGAAAGACGGCACGGTCTTCCCGGTGGAGATTTTCACCAGCAGGTATACCTGGAAACAGAAGGCGATGCAGATCGCCGTTATCAGGGACATCACCGAGCGCACACAGGCCGAAGAGGCATTGCAGGAAAACCGGGAGCGGTTGCAGCTCCAGTTCGACCACATGCCCATCGCCTGCATCGCCTGGGGAACGGATTACAGCATCCAGAGCTGGAACCCTGCGGCTGAGAAGGTCTTCGGTTACACGGCCCAGGAGGCCATCGGAAAATCGGCCAACGACCTGATCGTTCCGCCGGAGATCCAGGACGAGGTCAATGCCGTATGGCAGCGGCTCCTGGAGAATGACGAGACCGTGCACTGCACGCACCAGAACATGACTAAGGGTCGCCAGAAGATTTTCTGCAAATGGACCAAGACGCCGCTCAGGGACATCCGCGGAAACATCATCGGTTTCATCTCCATGGCAGAGGACATAACTCAGCTGAGAAACACCGACCAGGCCTTGCGCGAGACCGTGCGGGAGTACCAGGACCTGGCACTGAAACTGGATGAGAAGCAGAACTTCCTGGCAACCCTGATGGACTCCATCCCGGACCTGATCTTCTACAAGGATTCGGAGCGAAGGTATCTGGGCTGCAACAAGGCGTTCGAGTCATTTGCCGGGCGAACGGAAGAGGAACTGGTCGGCTGCACCGACTTCGATCTGTTTGGCCACGATGTTGGGGCATTTTTCCGCGAGAGGGACCTTCAGGTAATGGCCCAGAACCTGGCCCGTCAGAACGAGGAGTGGGTCGACTATCCCGACGGCAGACACATCCTGCTGGATACGCTCAAGACCCCCTTCCACGACCATCAGGGTAGGAGTCTCGGCCTGATCGGCATCAGCCGTGACATCACCGAGCGGCACAGGGCGGATACGGAGCGCAAAAACCTGGAAGGCCAGCTCTACCAGTCACAGAAGATGGAGGCCATCGGACAGCTGGCCGGCGGTGTCGCCCACGACTTCAACAACATCCTGACCGTCATCATCGGCTATGCGGAAATTTTGCTCCTGAGCATGGAGCGGGAGCACGCGCTCAGGTACCATGTGGAACAGGTGCTTACCGCCGCCGGACGGGCGGCGGAACTGACCGCCGGACTGCTGGCCTTCAGCAGAAAACAGCTCCTGCACATGAAGCAGCTGGACCTGGGGGAAGTGGCCCGGGGGCTGAGGAAGATGCTGCGCCGGCTGATTCCCGAGGACATCGACTTCAAGACGATCATCGTCGAGAAGGAGCTGACGATCCTGGCCGACAAGGGGCAGATAGAGCAGGTGATCATGAACCTGGTCACCAATGCCAAGGACGCCATGCCCAAGGGGGGCTCCCTGACTCTGGAGATCGCACCCGCAACCATGGACGAACAGTTCCTGCAGCAGCACGGCTTCGGAGAGCCGGGGGGGTACGCCTGCATCACCATTGCGGACACCGGGCACGGCATGGATGAGGAGACGCGCAAGAGACTCTTCGAACCGTTCTTCACCACCAAGGAGGCGGGCAAGGGAACCGGCCTCGGCACGGCCATCATCTACGGGATCGTCAAGCAGCACAACGGCTTCATTTCCGTGGATTCCGAACCGGGCAGAGGATCCACCTTCAGCATCTACCTGCCGCTGATTGCCGCTACAGAGCAGGATGCGGAAGAGCTGCAGGAGAACGGGCCTCCCCCCGGCGGGACGGAAACCATCCTGCTGGCCGAGGACGACATCACTGTGCGGGAGCTGCACAGTATGATACTGGAGGAGGCCGGGTACCACGTGATCAGATCGTCGGACGGCCAGGAGGCGCTGGACAAGTTCATGGAGCACCAGTCCGAGGTGGCCATGCTCGTTTCCGACGTGATCATGCCCAAGATCGACGGCAAACGGCTCTACGAGGAGATCAGGAAGATCCGCCCCGACATGAAGGTCCTCCTGATCAGCGGCTACACCAGTGACATTTTTGTGGAGAGGGGCATCATGGAAGACGAATACGGCTTCATGGCCAAACCGGTAGTGCCTTCGGAGCTGCTCAGGCAGGTGAGGAGTATCCTGGATAATAACTGAAACAACATCACACATAAAGAGAGAGGAAACGCACATGCCATCAAGATTAGACCAGGTCCGCGCCCAGATGGAGAGCAAACAGCCGCTCATGCCCATCACCGCCCTGCTCGGCATGAGCCTCAGGTCGGCGGAACAGGGGCAGGCGGTGATCGAGTACGAGGCAGCCGAGAGGCACGCCAACGCCATGGGCACACTCCACGGGGGGGTGCTCTGCACCATGGCCGACACTGCCATGGGGGTGGCCTTCTATACCGCCCTGGAGGAGAATGAGTCCCTGACCACCCTGGAGCTGAAGATCAACTACCTGAAGCCGGTCTGGAAGGGAAAACTCATTGCCAGTGCCAGGGTCGTCAAGCGGGGAAAAACGGTCGGGCTCATGGAGTGCGACATAACAGACGAAGAGGGACAGTTGGTCGCCCGCGCCAGCAGCACATTCATGGCAATCACGGGAGAGCAGGCCGTCAACCGCATTGTTCCCCATCACCACCCCAGCTGACCCTCCTTCGGTATGCGATCAAGGAGACGGGAAAGGGCGCCTGCAGGCGCCTTTTCTCGTGAGAGCTTGTGTCCCCTGATACCGGTCCCGTCCGCTCGTACGTAGGCACTCCCCACCTGCCGGCTATCAGGATCAGCGCTTCCAGCACGCCCACGGGGCATACGGTTTTGCAACTTGACTTTACGCCGTAGGCCTTGCTATAAAATAACCCTTAATATCAACAATTTAACACACAGCACCAACCACACACCCGGAAGGAGACCGACAGATGGGAGTCATGGACAAGCTCAAGGGAGAATTGATCGACATTATCCAGTGGCTGGACGACACCCACGACACCCTGGTGTACCGTTTCGTACGCTACGACAACGAGATCAAGTACGGAGCCAGGCTGGTGGTGCGCGAAGGGCAGATGGCGGTGCTGATCAGCGAGGGAAAACTGGCCGATGTGTTCCAGCCGGGCACCTACCGCCTGGAAACCCGCAACATGCCACTACTGGCCACCCTGAAGGGATGGAAATACGGCTTTTCCAGCCCCTTCAAGACCGAGGTCTACTTCTGCAGCACGCGCCAGTTCACCAACCTGAAATGGGGCACCCCCGGACCGGTGACCATGCGCGACCCCGAACTGGGCGCGGTACGGGTCACTGCCTACGGCCTCTATGCCATCAAACTGAAAGATCCGGCCCTGTTCATCAGGGAAATCGTCGGCACCAGCGGCGTCTTTTCGACCGCCTCCATCGAGGATAACCTGCGGGGCAAGATCGCCAGCCACATCAAGGAGGCACTGCCCCAGGCGGGCATTGCGGTGATCGACCTGGAGGGAAAGGTCGTGCTGCTGGGCGAGACGCTCAGGGACAGGATCGCCCCGGCCATGCAGGCCTTCGGGCTGGAGCTTATCGAGGTGCAGGTGCAGGACATCGGGCTCCCGGCCGAGGTGGAGCAGGCCATCGACAAGGCCGGCGCCATGCGCGTCATCGGCAACATGCAGGAATATACCAGTTATGAGACAGCCAGCGCCATCCGTGACGCGGCCAACAATCCGGGCGGTCTGGCCGCGGCCGGCGTTGCCGCCGGCATCGGCTTCGGCATGGCCGGACAGATGGGAACAGCAGTGGGCGCGCTCCAGGGCGGAGCAACCGCCCCGCCTCCCCTGCCCCGCTTCTTCGTCGCCGTCAACAACCAGCAGACCGGGCCGTTCGACCGGGCAGACCTTCTCCGCATGTCCCAGGCCGGCGAACTAACCCGGGAGAGCCTGGTCTGGAAACAGGGGATGGAGGGATGGACAAAGGCGGGACAGCTCCAGGAGCTTGCCGACCTGTTCGCACTCCTGCCGCCCCCCCTGCCGTAAGAGCAGGCCCCAGCGGCAAAAACCGCAACCGCAACCGCACGCACGACAGCAGTCAGACAGAAAACAGCACGTGCCTCAAGACCGGCTGGCGGGTGCGGGTCGTCGCTCCATCTCCGCATAACCGCGGGGAGCGGTTTTGAACAGTGGCACACCGACGTGCGTCGCAGGCGACCACGATGAAAAGGAGCAAAAAATAACATGCGACTGACACCCGCCAGCGAGCTTGCGCAACGCTGCAAGAAACTTCAGCAGTACATGACCCAGGAAGGCCTGGACGCCGTCATCATCGCCCAGAATGCCGACCTATTCTACTTTAGCGGCACCATCCAGAGCGGCAACCTGTACATCCCCGCCCAGGGCGAACCGCTGTACATGGTACGCAAGGACCATGGCCGCGCCCGCAGGGAATCGGCGCTCCAGGAGATCATCCCCTTCGGCTCCATGAGGGACATTCCCGCCCGACTGGCCGAGTACGGCTACCCCACACCCGGCCGGATCGGCCTGGAGCTGGACGTGCTGCCGGTGAACTTCTACGAACGATTCCGCAAGACATTCCCCGGTGCGGCTTTCACGGACGCCACCCCGCTGATCCGGCGCGTGCGCATGATCAAGTCCCCCTACGAACTGGAGATCATGAGAGCAGCGGCCAACCAGCAGGACGCCATCTTCCAGCGCGCCAAAGAGGTCATCCGCGAGGGGATCAGCGAACTGGAACTGGCTGCCGAGTTGGAGTGCTGCGCACGGAAACTGGGGCACCAGGGACTGATCCGCATGCGTGGCTTTAACTCGGAACTGTTCTATGCCCACATCTTCTCCGGCCCGGACAGCGCGATCCCGGCCTACGCCGACACGCCACTGGGAGGGCCGGGGCTGAACCCCTCCTTCGGACAGGGACCGGGACACAAAGCGATCTCACGGGATGAGGCGATCATCGTGGATTTCGGCGCCTGCGCTGACGGCTATTTAAGCGACCAGACCCGCGTCTTCGCCATCAATTCCCTGCCGGCCAGGCTGCGCAAGGGGTATGACGACATGCGCAAGGTCCAGGAACGGATGATGGCCATCGCCACCCCCGGCGTCCCCTGGGGAGCGGTCTATGGCGAATGCCTGAGCCTGGCCATCGAGATGGGCTATGCCGACAGCTTTATGGGCGCTGCCGGATCCCAGGTCTCCTTTATCGGTCACGGCGTGGGAATTGAAATCGACGAGTACCCCTTCATCGCCCGAGGATTCGACGACATGGCAATGGAGAACGGGATGGTCTTTGCATTCGAGCCCAAGGTCGTCTTCCCCGGCCAGGGGGCCGTTGGCATCGAGAACACCTTCCATCTGGATCAGGGAGTGGTTAAACAGCTGACCTGCTCCAGCGAGGAGCCGGTCATCCTGGCCGGCTGACCGACTCACCCGCGTCCGCGCCGCGACCGCCGGCCGATGCCGACCGGTAGTTTGTCTGGTATACTTTCCCCGTCTTCAGGAAGCAGGGGCGTGCCAGCAACAACCAGTCGCGCATCCCCCCATGACCATGACGCCACTGCCCTCCCTCAGGCACGAAGGAGATTCACCGGATGTCACTGAAAGAAACCCTCAGACGGAAGATCGAGGAATTCCGGCCACGCACCCAGAGATTGCTCAGGGAGTTCGGCAAGGTAAAAATCGACGAAGTAACCATCGAGCAGTGCATCGGCGGCGGCCGTGACATCCCCTCCCTGGTGACCGACATCTCCTACCTGGACCCCTATGACGGAATCCGCTTCCGAGGCAAGAGCATCAACGAGACCTTCGAGGCCCTGCCCAAGCCACCGGGTGCCCTGTATCCCACGGTGGAGGCGTTCTGGTACTTCCTGCTCACCGGCGACGTGCCCAGCGATGACCATGTGGAAGAGGTCCTGCACGAGTTCAGGGCCCGCGCCAATGTCCCCTACTACGTCTACGACATCATCCGCGCCCTGCCGGTAGGAACGCACCCCATGGTCATGCTCTCCAGCGCCGTGCTCTCCATGCAGCGGGACTCGAAATTCGCCCGCTTCTACAATTCGGGCACGTTCAACAAGAGAGATGCCTGGGCGTACATGTACGAGGACGCCAGCGACCTGGTGGCCCGCCTGCCCGAGATCGCCGCATTCATCTACCGCTACCGCTACCGGAACTGCGACATCATCACCTCCAACCCGGAACTGGACCTGGGGGCCAACTTTGCCCACATGATGGGCATTGCCCCCCCCTACGACGACCTCTCCCGGATGTACTTCATCATCCACTCCGACCACGAGTCGGGCAACGTATCCGCCCATACAACCCACCTGGTGGCCTCGGCCCTTTCGGACGCCTTCTACGCCTACTCCGCCGGCCTGAACGGGTTGGCAGGCCCCCTGCACGGCCTGGCAAACCAGGAGGTTCTGCGCTGGATCATGGCCTTCGAGAAGAAGCTGGGCGGCGCCGCGCCCACCAAGGAGAACGTCACCAGGGCTCTCTGGGACACCCTCGACGCCGGACAGATCATTCCCGGCTACGGCCACGCCGTCCTGCGCAAGACCGACCCGCGTTTCCTGGCCCAGCGGGATTTCTGTCTGAGAATCCCCGAACTTAAGGAGGATCCGCTGGTCAAGCTGGTGGCCATGCTGTTCGAGACCGCACCCGCCGTTCTGGCCGAGCACGGCAAGATACGCAACCCCTGGCCGAACGTGGATGCCCACTCCGGGGCGATCCAGTCCCACTACGGCGTCAAGGAATGGGACTTCTACACCGTGCTCTTCGGCGTGGGCCGTTCCATCGGCTGCATGGCCAACATCACCTGGGACCGAGCCCTGGGCTATGCCATTGAACGCCCCAAATCGGTTACCACCAGCATGCTGGAGAAATGGGCCGCGAACGGCGGCAGACAGAAGCACTGATTTACGGCAGGATAGGCTATCAATCCGTTTTATAAAATTATCGCTTGCATAACACCAATCATACGATATAAATAGGATATTATTTATCCTATTTGTGCCATTGGACCAATACAGCGGCACAGAGGACACAACACCACACCAGATCACAAAGGAGAAACCACCCATGGCGAAATTACTGGAAGTCTACAAATGCGAACTGTGCGGAAATATCGTTGAGGTCGTTCACGCCGGTGACGGCGAACTGGTCTGCTGCGGCCAGGCGATGAAGCTTCTGACGGAGAATACCGTCGACGCAGCCAAGGAGAAGCATGTCCCGGTGATCGAGGTCTGCGAGGGGTGCGTCAAGGTCAGCGTCGGCAGCGTTAGCCACCCCATGGAAGAGAAGCACTACATCGAGTGGATCGAACTGGTGGCCGACGGCAAGGCCTACCGCCAGTTCCTCAAGCCGGGCGAAGCGCCCACGGCGACCTTCGACGTCACTGCCCAGCAAATCACTGCCCGCGAGTACTGCAACCTCCACGGCCTCTGGTCCAGCAAGGCCTAGCCGGCTCAGCCCCCTCCCCGCCGGGCCAATGACGTCAAAAACAAGCGTTCCGGCAACATACTGATGGACAGGAGGGTGGTTTTATGGGTATAGTATGCGTTCGTTCGCCGGGGGGAGATACTTCTCAGGTATCCACGAGCAGTCGCCTCCCGGGGGAACGTCACCTGCGCTCGTAGCTCAGCTGGATAGAGCAACGGCCTTCTAAGCCGTAGGTCATAGGTTCGAGTCCTATCGGGCGCACCAGAAAATCAGGGGGTTACGTGATACACGTAACCCTTTTTCTGTCATGTGTCATGTAAAGTGTCATGTGGCGCATTCCCTTGGGCAATCCCGGCCTTGGCCAGCATCTTTTTACAGCACCCCACACCACCGTCATGGAATTTCAGCCGGTATTTTTCCCTATTTTTTCGAAAAAAATAAAATAAAATAACATACTGAAATAGCTATACAATTTCACCGATATTCGTTTTTTTTATTTTTTATATACCCCCCAATATGGCGGCCAGTTTGTCACTTCCCCCCTTTTTCAAAAAAAACTCATAACATCGAAAACTTACGGGAGTGCAAAGTGGATTATGAATATTTTCACATCCTCACCGCTCCAGGAGTTTGTCACCTGTCATGCCGCCACATGACACTTTTTCGACAGATAGATGTGGCTCCTTGTTCGTCCCGTGAAGTGTTCCGGAACACGGCATCACCGCCACGATCCCCGCGATGGCCACCACGATAACAGCACTCCCGGTTTACCCATCCCTGTTCCATCGAGACCTCCAGAACGATGACCGCCCATTTGCCAGGCAATCCGATGAAACCGCCCATGACCACGGCTAAAATTGATTCAGTCCCCAGGATGATACAGGTGTTGTCCACAGGTGATGTGTATTTCCGCGTTTCAAACGCGACTTTGTGAGACCGCTACCCATATGTGAGTGGGGTCAGCAGCTCGGCTGAATTCCAAGCAGCGTTGTAATTTCAGTATATTACAGCTCAAAGATGATAATGCTCCGCCAGAATACCGCGCCATCACTAGTGGGCAACCGCCAAATCCGACGCTTGCCTGTCTCAAGGGGCTGGATTTCAACTGTGACCCTTGCCGCCGATCTCGCGCGGGAGGACTCCGAAAAAATGCGGCATGCTGAATTTCCAGTTGGCATTGCCATCACGAAACAAACCGCCGGGCGAAGCAGGGGCGTCCCTGGACGTTTTCACGGTCGCACACTTGATAATCTGTTGAAAGATGCTGCCTTCTCTGCTCGCCTCAATTTTGAGGAGCGCTTTAAAAACAATGCGTTAGAGAGCAAAACAAGAAAACCGGCGAGACACGCCGAAAACGACGTCGGCCTCATGCGTCACCGCATGAGGCCGACGTCACTTCTCCAGGCTGCAGTGGCGCGACTTCGTCACGCGGTAACACTCAGGTACTCATCAAGCTCTGGAGAGCCTGACGGCAGTGTCGCTAGAATCGTTTCATCTGCCGCCAGTATCAAACGCTTCAGTATCTTGCGTTGACTCAGCATGTTGTAACAAGAAGACGGAAATGATCTGAGCGTAAGCCGGCTTTTTAGGCTTTGTCCTGACAAAAGCGTTTGACAAATTCCTTCTCGCTACATATTTTAAGAAGGTTTTAAAGTTTGGTTATGGCCTGTTGCTTTTATTGAATCTTGAAAATCCCCGTCCTTTGGGCGGGGATTCGGCCGCCGTTTAATGAGTTGATTGTTTCCAAATCAGCTACGTCCCACCGGAACCGCCACCTCATGAAGGGACAGATAATGGGAAGCCAAACAGTTGTCAGGGATGTCGTCGTTGTGCTGCCAGGGATTATGGGGAGCACCCTTTCGAAAAACGGCAAACTTGTCTGGGCGCCATCCGCAGGGGCTGTTCTCGATGCGATCGCGACCTTTGGCCGCAGCATCAGGGAAATGACACTCCCGAATGGAATCGGTGATCATCATCCGAATGACGGTGTCGAGCCGGTAGGGCTCATGCCGGACCTCCATCTTCTGCCGGGACTCTGGAGTGCCCACATCGGCTACGGGAAACTTCTGAACTGGCTCCGCGCAAGGTTCCATTTCATCGAGCCAACAGCAGGCAAGCCTGACCTTATTCCCAATCTACTACCCATCGCATATGACTGGAGACTCTCAAATCGTTATAACGGTCGTCGGTTGAAAAGTATTGTCGAACCTGCCCTGGAACGATGGCGGGCACAGGGAGGACCGTTTGCCGACGCCAAGCTGATCTTCATCTGTCATTCCATGGGTGGCCTCGTTGCACGCTGGTACATCGAGAAGGAAGGGGGGGCAGGCATTACACGCAAACTGGTAACGCTTGGCACACCCTATCGGGGCGCACTGAATGCACTTGACCAACTGGTGAATGGCGTCAAGAAAGGTATCGGCCCTTTTGCTCTCAATCTCACTTCCTTTGCCCGCAGTCTTCCTTCCGTTCATCAACTTCTTCCCGAGTATGCCTGCATCGAATCGCCCTCAGGCCTTCTGAAAACAACCGAAACGACCATACCCGAGCTTGAGACGGCAATGATAAACGATGCCATGCTTTTTCATGATGAAGTGGATCAAGCAGTTGCAACTCGGACGGCCGATGCATACGATATTCATCCCATTGTGGGAACCCGACAGACAACCTGGACAACCGCCCGCGTCTTCGGCAAGTCGTTACAGCCGATGGAGACAATCGGTGATGAAGAAGAGGGGGGGGATGCCACGGTTCCCCGCCTCTCAGCGATTCCCAAGGGGACCCGTCCCGACAGCAACATCATCTGCTTCATCGCTGACCAGCATGGGGCACTCCAGAGTAACCAGGCCGTACTCGACCAGATCGAGGCAATTCTTACCGCAAAGCCGACAGTGTACAGGGCCACGACACGGCTTGAACTTGGTGTAAAAACCGAGCCTGTTGTCCTTGTGGGTGAGAGGATAACGGTCGAGGCGAGAGTTGTTGGGGGCAAGAGGGTAACGCTTCAGGCCAAAGTAATGAATGAGCGGGGCAAAACTGTTTCAACCAACGTATTTCGGCTGTTGGAGGATCTGCACACAGTCGAGGTGGAAACGCTTCCACCCGGTGCATACCGGATCATGGTTGAGGGTGTTGGTTCCATGAAAACATCTGTTGCACCGGTAGCATGCACAGTGCTTGTCTGGGGAGGAAGTCAATGATGATGGATCAGGAAAACGCAGAAAATCCCAAGGCGCTGTTTGTCGGCATCGGAGTCGGTACCTACGACCATTTCAACCCATTACCGAAGGCAATTTCTGAGGTGAATGACCTTGCCGGGATACTGGAAAACCGCGGCTACAATGTAAAGGTTATTGTTGACCCCGACACTCCCAAGGGGATTAGTGAACTTAAAACCGCACTTCCCAAAGAGCACTTCGGTCGTGGCGGGTCTCTCGTTGTTCTCTGGTCAGGCCATGGAGAGACGACGCCGGAAGGAGCACTGCATCTGGTTCCAACCGATGCTGAACCCGGTGATGCGCCGCAGCTAACCTCCGATTACCTGGCAGGCCTTGCTGCACGTACCGGTGCAAACCAGATTATGCTGGTCCTCGATACCTGCTTTTCGGGTAGCGGCATAATTGCTGCCGGCACAGTGGTTGATAAGGTGCAACGTGAGCTACCGCCGGGGAATCCGCATGTGTGGGTGGGTGTCGTGGCATCGGCCCTGGATTATGAACGATCCAAGGATGGCGTGTTTGGCGCCAGGCTCCTCAAACTCCTTAAACATGGCCCCGACAACCCCCACGATCCTGATCTCTGTTTTCGCTGGAGTTCAAAAAACAAAGGAGTAATCGGAACAGACCTGCTCTTTACTCTGCGCAAGGAATGGGACATTCAGGGGCAATGTCCCAAAACGACGGAAACCAGTACTGCCAATTGCCAGATGCAGTTTCCAAACCCGCTTCACAACCCGGATGCGCCAGACCGTGTAGTGGAACACCTCCTCCTGGCTGCCCGTGGCGTGGCCCCCAACGAAGAAGGGTTTTTCTTTACCGGTCGAACTGCCCAAATTAATCAAATCGTGAGTTGGATGCAGGCCGGCAAACCCGGCATATTCGTAGTGACTGGTCCCGCCGGCAGCGGTAAGTCGGCCATTGTCGGCCGTGTCGTAAGCCTTTCCAACCCGGAGGAACGTCAGTATATTCTCTCGCCTACAGGGCTTGAACATGCGGACCCCGGCGAAGGTTCGGTACATGCCCATGTTCATGCCAGGGGAGTGACCGTGGAGCAGTTATGTCAGCTCGTCGATGATCAGCTTGTCCGCAGAAATCTTTTACCGGAAAATCCGGGGGGATCCCGCAACAAATGGGAGTTGCTGGGTGCAATTGAGCGCTGCCCATGCCGGCTGATGATTGTTGTCGACGGGCTCGATGAGGGCGGTCCCGAAGCCATAAAAATTGCCCAGGAGTTTTTGCGCCTCCTGTCACAGAAATGTCTTGTGCTAGTGAGCAGCCGTGAAGTAGCGCACGAGGAGGAGCTTTCCCTTCTCCAGTCGCTGGGGCCATGCGAGACCATCGATCTGGGAACGGATATGGTACAGGCAGAGACGAAAACAGCGGTCCATGATTATGTAAAGAAACGTTTGGCTGATTGCTCCGGGAAGATGGATGCAACAAAAATTGGAGATGCGATCATCCGGATCTCCGAACAGCAAGGAGAAGGCACCTTTCTGCTGGCGCGGGTAATAACCACACAACTCCGGAATAATCCAGTGGATACATCTCGTATCAACTGGGAAGGCAATTTGGACAAAAGTATCGAGGACGCCTTTGATCGCGAACTGACCGCGATCCCCTCTCTGCTGCGTGATGGAATCGAGTTGCCTCATGCAGCGCGGGAGTTGCTGACTGCCCTGGCTTGGGGGTATGGAGCCGGCCTAACCGATGATGTCTGGCCGATCGTGGCAACGGCACTTTCTTCCACTGGGGCAACATACCTGAGGGAAGATGTTTTCTGGCTCCTAGGAGTCTGTCGGGCTTGACCTCAGGGGCGCCCTCTTTTGTGGCCAAGCCGATTAAAAAAGTTCCGTATGTGTTCGTCTTCCCACCGGCAACCTGGTTAATTCAGCCCTTTCAGCGATGACTGCGGTTATTACAGGCTGATTTTCGCTATTTCTCATTCTATCCGGCCAAGACATGCAGCCGTTTGATGTTGTAGGCCATGCAGACGAGGTTCCATTCGCCTTTTACTGCTTCAAAGCCACGAAGAAGAAAGCTTCTGAATCCCATGACCGCCTTGATGATGCCGAAGACCGGTTCCGAGGTGACTTTTCGCTGGGCGTAGATCGCCTTGCCGGAAGGTGTCTTCAGGCGATGCTTCATTCTGGCCACGGAATCGGCATCTTCGGGTAACGGCGGCGGTTCGGCAAAGCGCTCCATCAGTGGCACGTTGTGACTCTGCCGGTCTACGGCAATGTAGGGAGTTATCCCGTTCTCCTCACAGGCAGTTACATTGGTTTCGCTGAAGTAGCCACTGTCAGCTACCAGATCGGTTGCCTTGCCAAGCTTCTCAGGCAGCGCCGCCAGGTTCTCCAGGGTCGGTGTCAGCTCCTGTTTGTCATTGGGATTCTGGGTAACATGGGCCGAAACGATGAGCTTTGATGCTGTATCCACACCGGCCTGGGCGTTGTAAGTCTGCTCGAATCCGCCACCGGAGGTCGGCATGATCCGCGACTCTTCATCGGTCAGATTGACCTGATCTTTGGCAGTGGGGCCGGATTTGGGCGGTTTCGGCTCTTTCCCCTTGGCCTTCTTGCCCGTTGCCTGCTCCTTCTTGGCCCGTTCGGCGACTTTCTTCTCATAAGCGGCCTGTTCACGAGCATGGCGCTCAGCGGCTCGTTTTTCGATCTCGACCTTGGCTGCGGCAATGGCGGAAAGACGCTTTTCCCGACGTTCCAGTTCTTCGGGGATGTTCATGCCGTCCGGAATATCGGCACGGTCCGCTGCCTCGGCCTTTTTGAGCAGTTCGCCAACCTCAGCCTTGATCTGCTCTTCAAGCTTGCAGGCATGCTCATAGCTCAGCGCCTTGTGCTTGGAGGCGTTCGCCTTGATTTTGCTGCCATCCAAACTAACGTTGCCCAGTTTCAGCACCTCCATCTGATGAGCGATCAGCAGAATCTGGGCAAACAGCTTGTTCAGTTGCGGCAGAAAACGCCGGCGGAAGGTGGCAATGGTATCGTGGTCAGGATGACTGTTTGCCGCTATGAACCGGAATGCCACGGAGTCGTAGGTGCTGCGCTCAAGCTTCCGGCTGGAGAATACGCCTGTCGCATAACCGTAAAACAACAATGCTACCAGCATCTCAGGGTTATAGGGCTGCGAGCCTCGGCCGGCATAGGTAGCTTTCAAAGAGCGCAGGTCGAGCTGTTCGACAATTTCGACCACAAACCGGGCCAAGTGCTTTTCTGGTAGCCAATCCTGCAGCGATGGCGGGAGCAGATAGGGTGTTTCCCGGTCAACTTCAATAAACTTTGATTTCATAGTCAACCCCGATACCTAACCAGTTGATATTACCGGACAAATATACGGGATACACCAAGAAAACGCAAGCTAAAGCTGACGACTTATTCAATAAATACAGCAGGTTAACCAATTGAAAACGCCCTGGAGATGACGGCTGAATGCGTTAAGCCCGACAGACTCCTAGGGCAGGCAGGTTGCTATGTGGTTGAGGGGGGGGATGGTGGTCGGGCTGCCTATCGGCTTGTCCATCAACGGCTTGTAGAACATCTGCATCCGAAGCCAAACAAAATGGCTGAGCGGAGGGTTGAGGAGGAGGTCGCATCCAGGATTGCCCTCGCGCTAATCGAATACTATATCGGACTTCTGGGAGGTGGGTGTTCTCCGCACGATCACCGTTACCTCTGGAATTATGTATGGCAACACTGTTCCGTAGCTGGCGAGAGAGGGATTACGGCTCTCCGCAAACTCGTCAAATTTAAACCAGATGCGTTCCTGCCCGACCTGGCCGGTGCCCTCAACAACCTGGGTATCCGCTACAGCGAAGTTGGAAGGCGCCAGGAAGCGGTGGCGCCGATGGAAGAAGCGGTGAATACCTACCGTGAACTCGTGGAGACGAACCCCGCGTTCCTGCCCGACCTGGCCATGGCCCTCACCAACCTGGGTATCCGCTACAGCCAAGTTGGAAGGCGCCAGGAAGCGGTGGCGCCGGCGGAAGAAGCGGTGAATACCTACCGTGAACTCGTGGAGACGAACCCCGCGTTCCTGCCCGACCTGGCCGGTGCCCTCAACAACCTGGGTATCCTCTACAGCGAAGTTGGAATGAACGATGAAATTGATGGGCATTGGGATACTGTTCTGCGCTCGCTTGAGCAACCAAGGGCAAAAGCTTTTCTGTTGATACGCCGCGCAGAGACGCGTACCGCCGGTAGCCCAACTGTCATTGACGATCTGCTGAATGCTCAGGCGATGTTAGTAGATGATGACAGAGATCTTATTGCTGATTTCCATACTATATGCCGCACACTGCGTGGTTTTTCCCCGACAACCTTCGATGCTGCCTGGCTGGACAAGTCGGGATGTATGCCACCGGCATGGCTTCTTCTCGACAACGACCGTATCGAGTTGATGGTGCAATGGCTGAAATCTGAAACGTGGGAGATAGGGAAACGATTTCTCGCTGAACATAGGGACGGACTTCTTGCTGGAGAGGCCGAAACAGCCCTGGATGAAATTGCCCTCTATCTAGATGACCCATCCGTACTTGAACCGTATTACTCACTTCTGCGGCAGGTACGTGACATAGGCATCGAAGAGGCATACCAAGCCATTCTTAGCTCAACGGAGGATCTTATGGGAGACTAGGAGTATGGCGGACTGAGTCTGCGGATTGTGTTATACTCGCTCCGCCTTGTAAGTCAGATTGTGCAGGAGCTTTGCTAAATGTCCGTATAGTTTGTTGTGGTTGATCGGGAGAATTGTATCTGCTCGCTACCAGCGGCATAGGACTGATTACCCGAAGGTCCGTTACAGTGAAGGCTCCTCTTCCCAGTTTCCTGTTTTGTCAGAATTGAGGACCTAACGCGGACTCAAACCAAGCCAATTGTCTGAAAAGGTGTGTTTTTGTATTAGCTGGACTTTAGGATTTCGTGATCTTTGCAATAAACAGCACGCCCCTGAAATAAAGATTGACACAGGGGCAAGGACGTGTGTCGCGCCCTGCTCCCATAATGGTTCAGACTGCTGGAAACAGCTGCTGTTCGATTGTCGGGCCGTCTTTCCACGTCAACCTTTCAACGGCCTTCTTCAGGTGGTCGGGTGCAAGGTGGGAGTACCGCAAGGTCATGGTCAGGCTCTTGTGGCCCAGGAGCCGGGAGACGGTGGTAAGGTCCACCCCGTTCATCACCAGGTGGCTCGCAAACGTGTGGCGAAGATCGTGGAAATGGAAATTCATAATCGCGGCCCTGCGACAGGCGGTGGCGAAGGAACGCTTCACGTCCTGATATCTGGTGCCGGTGTCGGGATTCGTGAACACATAGGGCGAGTCGATGCGGCGCACCACCCCCTTGAACATGTCAGCGAGCGCGGCGTTGATGGGGATGTCGCGCGATTCGCCGTTTTTGCTGTCCGCTATCCTGATGAAGCCGTGCTTCAGGTCAACGTGGTCCCATGTGAGAGAAAGAATCTCCCCACGTCTACAGCCGGTATTGAGCGCGAACACGACGATTTCCCGCAATCCCCTGGAGCAAGAATCCACAAGCGCGGTCATCTCGGCCACGGCAAGAAACCGCAGCCGCCTGTTGTTCTCCTTCGTCAGCCGGACTTTTCGCACGGTCTTCAAAGTTGAATCCGGAATCAACCCCCACTGTTCCGCCTTGGTAAACATGTTCTTCAGGGCGGTCAACTCGCGGTTGACGGTAGCTGGTGAAACGGCTCCCGACGACACACCCCCCTCTTTTTTCGGCTGCTTCGCCTCGGTACACCTGGCCGACTGATACCGCTCCAGTTCTTCGAGCGTGATGTCGATCAACCGCATTTCGCCAAACGTCCGTTGCAGTCTCCTAACACGACCAGCCTTGCTCTTGTAGTCCCGTTGCGCCTTGCAGTACTCCAGGTACTTCTCCGCCAGCTGGTCGAACGTCGTGGTGTATTTCTTCCGGTTGAATGTGACGGGAGTAATCCCCTCGGCAACTTCTTTTTTCCGGCAGGCAAGCAGATAATCGGCGTCGGCCTTCAGTTTGCTACGCGTGCTCTCCCACTGCTGCTTTCCGTCCACCCCCATGTAGGTGATCCAGAACGTCTTACCGCGCCTGTAGATTCCAGGGCTCGACTTTGCCATACAGTCCCCCCTCCTGTTCATATTCCGCGCCCAGCCCTGACCATAGCCCCCTGTTCACCAACTACCGCATCGATGTTCTAGCGAAGGAATCCGGCCATGAAACCAGGACAGCCTGCACCAGGCCGTTGTGGATCGGCTCCAGTAGGTCTGGCGCTGGCTGTCTCATCTTTCAACTTCTGAGGTACTGGTAAACCGTCTCCCGGCTGATTCCCATGTCGCGGGCTATCGCGGCCTTCTTGTCACCATTGGCCACCCGCCGCTTGATCTCGGCAATTCGCTCATCCGACATTTCCCGTTTGCGGCCCTTGTAGGCTCCTGCCTGCTTGGCGATGGCGATACCTTCACGTTGACGCTCCCTGATAAGCGCCCGCTCGAACTCGGCGAAAGCCCCCATGACGGATAGTAGCAGGGTTGACATGGGCGAGTCATCACCAGAGAAGGTAAGATTCTCTTTGACGAACTCGACGGTGACACCGCGCCCGGTAAGATCGGATACCAGTTTTCTCAGGTCATCCAGGTTGCGGGCGAGACGATCAAGCGAATGGACAACGATTCGATCCCCTTCCCGCACGAAGCGCACCATCTCGGCGAGTGCCGGTCTGCTCACGTCTTTTCCTGATGCCTTATCGGTGAAAACTCGGTCCAGTTCGATGCCGTCAAGCTGCCTGTCGCAGTTTTGGTCAATACTGGACACCCTCACATAGCCTATTCTCTGACCGCTCATATCAGCCCCCCGTTGTGTTTCAATTGTGTCAGGTTTAAGTCTATTACCCTTCACAATAAGTGTCAAGCAAATAGAGTACACCACCCATATCTGACGCGAATTATGTCAGGCAAAATTCAACAGGCTGGGGTATACCCTATCCTTACACTACCGAGATTTTCAGACGGTGACCACTGGCCAGAGTGCCGAAGAGGTGCTTCAGACAGCTCCGCAACCTAAGCATTCCTTAGCAACTTATTAGTAAATGTTAGCAAATGCAGACAAATGTCTGCAATTTCAAAGTCTTATACCAAAGCGCAACCATTTGTTACCATTTCAGGAGGTGTGGCGTCCAAGAGAAAAATACATTTCATGGTTCCGTGGGAAAAGAGGGGCGGCGGGGAGAGCATCAGCCGGAGGCACAAGTGACAGACTACATCATGGAGTGCTCTGCAAGGCGGACAGAGCATTTTCGAGTTCAGACACGGCATAGAGCATATTCCCTGTATCAAAAGCAGTCTGGGCGGCATTCAGGTGGGTCTTATGCCTCGCCCATACGACGGGTGATTTCGGGGAAGACTGGTACACACGATCAGCCGACACGACGAACTCCCGCCAGGCATCCATGACCGCATTCAGGTTCAGGGCAATACCGGCGCTGACCAGACGACCAGCCTTGTCCGGTGAAAGGTCGAGGACCGTTCCGGCTGCTACGGTCCTCGATCCACCGGCGGTGGTCCTGGCCGAGAACTCTTTCAGGAATCGTACTTTCACCGCCAGTCACTCATGGCTTGATGTAGGCGTTCAGGCCGACGATCACCGGCTTGCCGTCCACCATGGCCCCCGTGGTAACGTTCCCTCGCGTGCTGGCCACCACAAGGGTCTTGCCGGATGTGGATGGTGTGGGCGGCTCCAGATCGATCTCTACGCACAACTTGTTCCCCTCAATTCGAGCTTCTACCAACATGTCGTATCTCCTTTTCGTGTGATGATTCCGGCGTCTCTCGCCGGTCGCGTGGTGTCAGTCGTGGCCTTGCGGCACATTCGTTCAGGCGCGGCGCTGCTTCGCTCCGGCACCGTTCATCAACTGCCGCCTCCCTGTCCTGGTGAAATAGGCTAACTTCAGACCAGCGCGGTCAGTGGCAGGTTCTTGTGGGTCAGCTACCTGTGTCACCGATGCTCCATATCTGGTGTGTCCGGCTCGCCACCGGCTCCATGATTCATGCTTCCGCACAATGGACAACGGGAGGCACCCGACAGGTCAACCGGCGCAAAATCGAACATAACGGCGTTCGGATCCCTGTCCCACAGGGCGACCAGCATCCCCATACGCGGGCGCACGGGGCGCTTCCGGTTGTGTCCGTTCTTCCTGGTGGCGCGTCTCATTCCGGCAATTCCTCCTCATCGAATACGATCTCATCGGCCACGGCGGCGGTCGGCTTTTCAACCGTCCATCCCGACGGCTGCGTACCGGCAGCGGTCGCGGCCCAGCTCGGCGGTGGCTCGCCCTTGATGATCCGCGCTGTATGTCCCTTGTTGGTATGCTTCCCGAACTCGAACCTGATGCCGAACTCTTCCAGGTTCGGCCGGAGACGTTCGAGCCGCCTCCTGAAGGTGTGGCTGGTGGGGAAGGAATAGTCGTTCCTGTCCGGCTGAACGATAGCGGCCAGCCGGTCGATAAGCTCCTTGAACGTGCCCGCCACCTCTCCCTGCTCCATGCCGCCCATAAGCTGCACCAGTCCTGACATAAGGCTATCGTTCTCCAGCAGGCTGTCACCCAGCTTTGCCGAGTTGCCGCCATATGCTCTCAAGAACTCATCGCCACGGCCTCCCAGCGCCTCGGCCACGGCATAGCCCCAGCGGGCGAAGTCCGCCATGCGGGGGTAGCTGGCAAGGCTCACCGTTGGCTTGATCTCCATGGCCCTGCTCAGAACATCGGCGATACCACCGAGTATGCCGGGCAGGTCGGCATCGAATGCCGCGTTGATCTCCTCCTCCAGGCGGCGACCGGTGGGCTTGATCCGCTCCAAGTGAATGGTAATGGAACGGTCCAGGAGGTCCGGGCGGTTGGTCAGGGCGTTGATGCCGTTGAGGATCACGCGGGGATTGCAGGGAAGGACGATGGTGTCCATATCCGTGTGCAGCTGCCGCTTCTCGATGTAGGCCGCCGTGATCGCCGAACAGAGCCGGTCGGCCCTGGCAGCATTGACAGACGAAATATTGTCCAGCGCCAGACAGTGATGCTTGTACAGCAGCAGGTCGAAGTCATCGTCCTTCTTGGGCATCTCCTGGAGTTCGGTGGCGGAAGGGTCAATGATGCGCTTCAGCAGTTTGCAGAAGAATGATTTCCCGGCCCCCTGGCTGCCGGACACGAGTAGCGCCGGATACGGGATACGCGGCACGAACGAACCGATGATCCAGACCATCAGCAGCAGGCGGTTCTCCTCAGTCACGTTGACGTGCTCGAAGAAGCGCCAGGGATCACCCCCGGTCACCGGGTCCGGGTGCGGTTGTTGAGTGGAGAAGTTTCGGAAGAACACCGGCGCGTCCGTGTCGATCTCCCAGCCATCCGGCCCCATGGACAGGGCGCGGCGGTTCTTCAGGTCATAGTAGTAACGCCCGTCGTACTCGCCGACACGGGTGAAGAGTTCGATCTCCATACCCGTCTGCTTCGCTTGGGCGGCCAGCACCACCACGGCGTTGTTGAATCCATCCTTGCCCAGCGTCTCATCCGTGGTTTTGTAGTAGAGCAACGCCAGGCGCTGTTCCAGGCTGCTGTTTTTCCCCAGGTGTTCCAGCGGACCATCGGCGAAGGAGATATAGGCCTCCCCCAGGTTGTCCCAGTAGAGGCGGATTTCATCGGCCATGCCGTCGAGGATCTTCAACAGCCGCCTGCCGCCCCGTCCCTCGCTGGCGGCCTTGGGCGATTCGGCGGAGTCGGAATCTTCGGGAGACTTGCGTGGTCTTCCGCGTCCCCGCTTTGCCGGTGGATTCGATGTGGTGGTTGACGCTGTTTCGGATGTGGCTGACGGGCGGTCCGTGGCCGGTGTCCATTCCGGGGCGCTGCGAACCAGTTCGAGAAGAAGCACCTTGTCATTCATTTTGTCCACGCCCAATCCAGGATGTCGCCCTTCGGTGGCAGGCCCGGCAGTCTCACGATCTTCACCGAAACGGCGATACCGTGCAGCGCCGTAGCAATGGTGGTGGCGTAGGTCTCACCGGCCTCGTCGTTGTCCGGAAGGATGACGACATGCTTACCAGCCAGAACCTCCACAAACTTCCGCTGTTTTTTGTCCAGCTTCGTCTGGGCCCCGCTGTCCAGGCAGGTGGCCACCAGCCCCCAAGTTGCCAGGTGGTCGGCCTTCTTCTCTCCCTCCACCACGAACACCAGGCCATCGGGAGGGACCTTCACCAGGTCGGGCAGCCGGTACGGCAGCGGATCGCCGCCGCGCCCCTTGTGCGGCTCCTTCCTCTCCTTTGAGAGGTAAAAGCCCTGCCCCGGCTTTACCCCATCGCCGTGGAAAAACAAAAAGTCTTTCGACCTGCCATTGAATCCAGGCTCCACCCGCTCCTTCCAGTAGGCGAGCGTACCATCAGCGTGGCGATAGGGGTACTTGCCGGTCACCTTGAACTTCGGTTTCTGGGGAGAGTCCTTCAGACCTGCCCGCTCCGCCATCCAGGCGCATGCAGCGGCGAAATCCAGCCCCCGGCACTTCATCACCAGGTCGAAGAGCGTGCCGGTTGTTCCGCACCCCCGGCAGTTATGCAGGCCGGTGGACAGCTGGACCGACATGCTGGGGTTCGAGTCGTCGTGATAGACGCAGTTCACCAGCACCTGGTCGGTCCCCACCGGCTTCATCTCCGGCAGCAGCTCCCGGACGAGCGTCGGTATGTCCGTCGACGCCAGAATTTTTTCTTTGTCCAGTCCCACGGTAAAGCCCCTTGTCGATCAGTTGGTTATCAGCGGGCCTCTACACGGCATGACTCCATCCACTTGATCAGGTCCGTCTCCTTGATGCGCCTCATCTTACCGGCGATTTTGTACGAAGGCAGGGCGCGCTTCAAACACAAGCAATACAACGTGTTTTCCTTCAGCGCCGAGATTTCAGCGGCCTCCTTGATGGTCAGCCAGCGGTCGGGACCAGCGGCGGCGGTGATATTAGCAGCGGCAGCTTCATGATTTTTGCCCGTTTTGGATGTGTCTTTCGCCATGATATTTTTCCTTTCGATCAGCATGTTTTCAGCGCGGCAATACTTTCAGCCGGAAAGAGGACACCAAGCACCAGAAACAACTTCACTTCCGGTGAGACGTCTGACAGCAGCAATCGTTTTATCTGGTTGACTTGTGATAGGGCGCGGTGCGCGCTCCGGTATGATGGGGAGATACTGTCCATCGATCGTTTCAACCTTGCGACCTTGTATGAGTGCTCTTGTGTGCCGGTTTCCAGCATGGTATATTCTCCTTAGGTGTTTGTTGCCCCTTCAAGGGCGGCATTTCCGGCCCCGTGTTGCAGCACGGGGCTTCTTTTTTGGCACATCTTGGTGGCGACTACTAAATGAACTGCCCGCAACCTTATGACTCGATCAGGCATTGAAATCCGCCCGTAATTCGCTGAACTCCCGGAAGCCGGGAAAGCAATCCATGAAAGCCATTGTCAGCCGGGAGTAGTACTGCGCGACCGTCAGCATCCTGGTGTCGATCTGGATCATCACCCCCAGTGCATCAGCTTGCTGTTCCGCCTCGATCAGTTCATCAACCTGTCCCCGCATCGTCTCGCACTCCTCTTGAAGGGCCAGGTGTTCAGACGATTTCACCAACAGATCCACCAGCTCCTTGCTTATTTTCAACCTCACAGCGCCACCTCTCTTCTCATGGATAGCTGGGCATTGTCGGCAAGCTGGCGCGCCGGATTGATCTTCCGCGCGTAATCGCAAATGGCAACTTTCGTATCTTGAAAGATTTGCCGGTAATGTTTTCCGGCCGCTATGCCGCCCTTAATGATGCCAACGCAGACCATTTCGGCGCTGCTGACAATGGAAAGCTCCAGCACATCTAGAAAATCACGGGTGACGCCATTAGAAGCTGCGGGCGGAGCAATACCAAGCTCACGGTAGATCATTCGGGTGTAGTTGACGAAGTACTGGTCGGCATGCCTCGAATCCTGCTTGCGGGCATACTCAACGAACTCGCGTATG
Source organism: Pelobacter propionicus DSM 2379 (assembly GCF_000015045.1). GTDB lineage: Bacteria > Desulfobacterota > Desulfuromonadia > Geobacterales > Pseudopelobacteraceae > Pseudopelobacter > Pseudopelobacter propionicus. The sequence goes on along the minus strand of NC_008609.1, from coordinate 1,160,882 downwards.
ACATCGGTGAAAAGTCGATGACAGAACTTGCCGCCATGTCGCGTACCTTGCCACTCGGGGTCGCGCCGCATGATGTTGTAGAAGCCGGTCTTCCGGATCGCCGGGAGGACTTCGGCGACAACCCACTCCTCGAATCGCTCGGCAGCGGGGAGCTTTGAGCGCATGATGAGACGGTAGAGATCGCGCTCCGGGATGATGGTCATTTCCTGCAATCCGCCACCTGTAGGGAGCATTGATTTAATGCCCCCTTTGCAGAAGTCCCGTATTGCGTTGCGTGGTGCGGCATACCCCAAAATCTCAGCCACATCCTTTCCCACGAACCACGGCTCGCCATTCCTCTCGATGGTCCTCACGGCTGCATCCTCGAAACAAAACACCTGCATCTGATTCCGGTTCATTCACAAATCTCCTTTCGCGTGTTCACGTTCACCGCGCCCCGGACATCCGATGAGGTAATCAGCGTCTGAACATCCTGGAGCAACATGGAGAGTCCCCACAGCACGTCACACGCCGGGCAGCTGTCGCGGTCTTCTGCTATGTAGCGCGTTAACGCGATGGCGGCGGACAACTTCCAAGTAGCGATTTCGCGGTGTTGTGGTGTCATGTGTTGTTGACAGGTCTCTGTTATTTCGTTTTGAATGGGCTAGGTTGTGTGGTACACCCTTTAAATCCATCTATGGAAATGCACCACAGACACCAAATCCTATGATGGATTTGATGCCTACATGCTTACGATCCTATGATGGATTTGTCAATATTATTTTGAGGTAGGGCTATGGCCAAAGGAAGCGGCAGCGGAAAAACACCCGAAAGACTAGTGGAATACATAAATAAGGCTATTGCAGAGAAGGGTCAAAAAGCGCTTGAAATTGAAGTAGGTTTGAGCACTTCCATGATTAGCAGATACAAAAGAGGGATCGGAGAGCCTACGGCATCAACATTGCAGAAGTTTGCTGATTACTTCGGAGTGAGTGTTTGGGAGTTGCGAGGGGATGACTTTTCTTTAGAGTTGAACAAGATGTCAACATCTTATGAAACAAGCAACGGAACCATCTCTGAAAACATCGATATTGACTCTATAAACGGAGAAACAAAAAAGACTCTTCTTCGCTTATCAAAGGATTTGTTGCTTGATATTCTTTCAAGAGCCACTGGAAGCCCAAAAGAAGAAAAACAATATGTTGTATCTCTTAATATTGAAAACGGAAAACTTGTTGGTGCCACAGCAAGACCTATTGCAGAAAACGAGACGGACACGAATGCAGGTACGGCATCAAACCGTGACCCAGACAAACCTGTCCGCAGCAAAGCAACAAATAAAAATGACAAAAGGAAGACTAACTGAAGCCCTACCACATCAATGTCGTTCCGCTCCGAGCGTCTGCTGTTTTCGGCCTGGTCATTGATGCCGGATACGGGAAACGGAGATGGTTGACCAGAATCATCTGCATGCGCGACATGCAAGAACGACACAAGCCCCCTACGATCTTCGCAGGGGGCTTGCTTTTTTAAAGGGTTACGTCCGGTTCATCTCACCGGCATCAGCAACAGCCTGGTGAAAGAGCCAGGCCAGGAGACCAGCCCCACCGGCTGCATTGACGGGCAGCTCTCCATTGTGGTTAAATGTAGTGCGTCGCAATACAAGTCCACACAGGAGAGACCCAATGCAAAAGGCCCCGGCAAGAGACACCATCTCCCTTCGGCTTTCACCCGGAACAAAGCAGAGGATAGAGCGACTCGCCAAGGCCACCCGCCGCTCGAAAACCTTTGTCATCGAGGAGGCCATCACCAATTACCTGAATCTGAACGAATGGCAGGTGCAGAGTATTCTTGAAGGAATCAAGGAGGTTGAGGCGGGAGAAACGACCCCCCATGATGCGGTTCTTGCCAAGTGGGAGGCCAGAGCTTGCGAGTAGAATGGACAACGGGAGCCCAGCGAAACCTTGACTCCATCGAGCGCTACATTGCCAGGGACAACCCCACCGCAGCAGCAAAGACCGTCCTCAAGATCGTCAAACGAACCTTCAGCCAACTATCAACCCAGCCCTCCAGCGGCAAGCCCGGCAGGATCGACGGAACGCGCGAACTGATCTTTACCGAGTTCCCCTACATCGTCATCTACACGGTACGCCAAGACGCTGTCTTCATTCTCCGAGTATTCCACACGTCCCAATGCCTTGAAAACCTGCCGGAACAATAACCTGGTGAAGTAGCTCGGCCACAGACCAGCACGGCCAGCGTCAGTCCGTTGTGGATCAACTCCGGCAGCGGTGCCGGAACCGGCAGACCGTGCAGCCCTCCTACAGAAACAGCCGATAGTCGCAGTGAAGCGCGGCGGCCAGCTTCTTGGCGCGTTCCTTTCCTATCTCCCGCTTGCCGTGCTCCATCTCACTGATGTGCCGCTGCGGAATGCCCGTCGCCTCCGCAAGCTGCTTCTGGGTCAGGTTTTCTCGACCCCTGGAACCGCGCAGGACAACAGCCGGTTTCGTCTCTCCTGGGAAGGTCTTGACGAAGAACTCATCAAGGGTAATGCTCCCCTCATCGCCTTTTTCCGGCTCGATGCTGGCGACATACCGCTTGATCCTCTCCACGTTGACGGGATGGACCATCAGCGTCAAAGGGACGCGACTATCAGTAGGGCGCTTTTTCGTGCGTGCCAACATATACGATCTCCACGGTAATCAGCTCTTTTTCTTCCTGCCAGACAGCCACATACGTGGGTTTCCCCTTCTTCAAGTGGCAGTGATGCCGGTTACCCGGCAGCTTTGAATAGTTCGGCCAGTCTCCCCGCACCGGGCCATTCTCGGCGATATCGGCCATGAGAAACAGCAGCTTCTCCGCCACCTTCCGGGGCAATACCGCAACCTGTTTCTCGGCTTTTCCGCGAATCCTCACCACCCATTTCATGTTTCAATCTGTATACCTTTTTTGTGTATCTTGTCAAATATATTCCCCCTCCCTTCTCCCTATCACGGGTGAGTGCGTAACATCAGGCGAGAGGCAACCGGAAGCTGACCAGCGACCACAGCGCCAGCCAGCCGCCACCAGCCGCTGCTCAACCATCTCCTGAATTCCGCTGTTGGTGGGGAGGCGGTGTTTTACCGCCCCCCTTGCAGAGCGGCAGTTCCCACGGATCGCCGATCAGGCGGTTCCGCTGTCACAGCCATGGTTGCCACCTGGACGTTACAAAACAACCGCCCAGGCGCGGCACTGCTTCGCCTGGTGCGTGCTTCGTGCCGGTGCCGTCCACGGCCACCACCCCACGACCTGATGAAAGAATCCGGCCACGGAACGAGGCGACGTCCGACGCCTCAAAGGAGTGACAAAGTTAACATATACAAATTCCAATCACGACTTTGTCACCGACTTAACCTTTCGCTACTATTCGGCTTTCCGGCCAAAAGTGAGGAAGTGACAAACTTGGCCCTTTTATTTAAGGAAAATATAAATAAAAAAACAGGGAGAGCATCGACAAAGAGCTGGTAAAACGGCTGGTTATGCCTCATTTATTTTTCAGAAAAAAATACCAAAAAATACCCTGGGCGGAATCGGCTCCGGCAATGGCGGCAGGACCGGTACTAGAGGTGCAAGGGGGACTCTACTGCCTGGTTCAACCACGGCCTTCTGGTGAAAGGATCCAGCCAGAGGACCAGCCCGACCAGCAGCAGTTCGTTGTGGATCCACCCCGGCTATTCGGTGCCGGTGGCCCTAATGGCCACCATAGCCAGGAGGAGGAAGACGGAAGGGGTGTCATGTAAACTGTCATGTGGCGTTCGGGAAACCAGCCTCAACCAATCAACTCAACAAACAGGCAACGCCCCGCAACTTCCCATATTATCGAGGTTGTCAATATAACAACATCCAATAATTCAGACAAAAATGGCCTTCTAAGCCGTAGGTCATAGGTTCGAGTCCTATCGGGCGCGCCAATCACTAGTGAATCCGAGTACCCGGGATGGGGTACTCGGATTCTTTGTTTGTGCAGCACTGTTCACCCCACACGCCATCTTCGCCAAATCACCCACCAACCCCACCAGCCTGCCATCCACACCGATCTTCTTCAGCACCCCTTAGTCCCTCCCCATGAGGGGGGGATTCCAGGCCAGTGCAACGATCACACGGACAACACTGGAATCTTTCATGAAGCAGAGCGAAACCGCGCGAGCCGACCGATGCCGCTGACGCTCGCCCTGCCCCTTTTCGCGCAGTTTTCCCGGAAACAGCCACAAACGCTCCTAATTTTCATGAGCAATCGCATGTTTTTCACGGAACCAGAGAAAGCATCCCAACCATGCAGGTGTTCCCAAACCAGACCAGAGGGGATGTGATTACGCAATCGATCCCATATAACAAAGAGTAGCACACCTAACCAGGCCGGTGGAGCGGTGTACCCCGCTCACCGCCCACACCGTTGGTCGCATAAATGAAAATAAATCAGGACAACCGCACAAGTATACGTCTTTTGAGCCCGCCCTTCAGCATCGACTGAATCTTATCCTCAAGTCCTTCAAGACCAACCTCTTCGACCATCGACTCAAGAGCAGTGAGTTTCCATTTCGTTGCCATATTGCGCCAAACTTCAGTGCGGTGAGTCATCGGACATTCAGCGGAATCAATCCCGATCAGTCGTACTCCTCTGAGAATAAATGGAAAAACATTCAGCGACAGATCGCTGGAACCGACAAGTCCGCAGCAGGTTACAATTCCTCCGGGCTTGGTCGATTTGATGGCAGCCGCAAGCATCTCACCACCGACACAATCGACAACCCCGGCCCAAAGGGGCTTCATCATAGGCCGTTCACTTCCCTGTGTGACATCGTTCCGCTCGATCACATCAGCTGCACCGATTGACTTTAAATAATCTGCTTCCGTCATTTTCCCAGTGGCGGCGACTACCTGGTATCCAGCTTTTGCAAGAATTGCAACCGCAAGACTACCGACACCACCCGTTGCTCCGGTGACCAGTATTGGGCCATCTTCCGGTTTTACCACACCCTGCTCAATTTCGTAGATCGAAAGTGCTGCGGTCAATCCGGCAGTTCCCAACATCATGCTTTCTCTTAAGCTAAGGCCAACCGGAAGCTTTAATGCCCATTGGCTCGGCACCCGGATTATCTGCCCGAAGCCGCCATCGGTATCCATGCCGAGATCATAACTCGTGACAATTACCTGATCACCGGGAACAAAACTGCCATCGCTGCAGCTAAGCACTTCACCGGCAGCATCAATCCCCGGTGTGTGCGGATAGTTGCGGGTTACGCCGGGATTACCCATGGCAGAAAGAGCATCCTTGAAATTGAGAGATGAATAGTGGACCAGGACGAGCAACTCACCGGCGGGGAGGTCATCAATTTGGCGTTCGACAATCGTGCGAGTAAAGACCTTCTTCTCTGGTTGTATAACCAACAGTGCCTTGAATGTGTTTGACATATTTTCTCCCTTTGTGATTTATTGAACTGATTTTAACAAACTAGGTGAATATGGTATTATACGCAAGTACAGACAAATTAGTAATGTAGTAACCAAATAGATACTATGCTGATTACAAAGGGGTTTATGGTGAGAGATCCGGACATTCGTTGTGGCGTTGAAGTTACCCTGGCGGTCATGGGAGGCAAATGGAAGGGGCTGGTGCTCTGGCATCTGCGACTCAAAACCCTTCGCTTCGCTCAGTTGCAGCGACGTCTGAGGACAGTTACCCAGAAGATGCTGACACAGCAGCTGCGCGAACTTGAAGCGAACGGACTTATCCACCGGCAAATATACGCCGAGGTCCCGCCGCGCGTCGAATACTCCTTAACCGATGAGGGACGAAGAGTTGTTCCGATACTGGAATTGATGTGCCAGTGGGGTCAGGATTATCTACAGAAGACAGAGGGTGTCACCCTAAGTTGCACTAATGAACAGTGAACAGACCGGAGGGTCAGCACTTACAGAGTGGAATGACCTGAAAACACGATTCCCAACCAGTCGGTTGCACGCCGCCCCGCCCGGAAAACCGACCGGGCAAAGCGGGTGAACCGGGCACCCCGTTACAAGCTTTCAACATTAGGTTTCCCAATTCCAGGCAATGATCGACCAGACTTAGACAAGAACACAATGGTCGTTTTCATGGAGATTTTTTGTAACACAATTGGTTGAAGCCACGAAATTTACACCCCAAACTCAAATCAAAAAATCAGCGAAGACTAGGAGTCTGTCGGGCTTGACCTCAGGGGCGCCCTCTTTTGTGGCCAAGCCGATTAAAAAAGTTCCGTATGTGTTCGTCTTCCCACCGGCAACCTGGTTAATTCAGCCCTTTCAGCGATGACTGCGGTTATTACAGGCTGATTTTCGCTATTTCTCATTCTATCCGGCCAAGACATGCAGCCGTTTGATGTTGTAGGCCATGCAGACGAGGTTCCATTCGCCTTTTACTGCTTCAAAGCCACGAAGAAGAAAGCTTCTGAATCCCATGACCGCCTTGATGATGCCGAAGACCGGTTCCGAGGTGACTTTTCGCTGGGCGTAGATCGCCTTGCCGGAAGGTGTCTTCAGGCGATGCTTCATTCTGGCCACGGAATCGGCATCTTCGGGTAACGGCGGCGGTTCGGCAAAGCGCTCCATCAGTGGCACGTTGTGACTCTGCCGGTCTACGGCAATGTAGGGAGTTATCCCGTTCTCCTCACAGGCAGTTACATTGGTTTCGCTGAAGTAGCCACTGTCAGCTACCAGATCGGTTGCCTTGCCAAGCTTCTCAGGCAGCGCCGCCAGGTTCTCCAGGGTCGGTGTCAGCTCCTGTTTGTCATTGGGATTCTGGGTAACATGGGCCGAAACGATGAGCTTTGATGCTGTATCCACACCGGCCTGGGCGTTGTAAGTCTGCTCGAATCCGCCACCGGAGGTCGGCATGATCCGCGACTCTTCATCGGTCAGATTGACCTGATCTTTGGCAGTGGGGCCGGATTTGGGCGGTTTCGGCTCTTTCCCCTTGGCCTTCTTGCCCGTTGCCTGCTCCTTCTTGGCCCGTTCGGCGACTTTCTTCTCATAAGCGGCCTGTTCACGAGCATGGCGCTCAGCGGCTCGTTTTTCGATCTCGACCTTGGCTGCGGCAATGGCGGAAAGACGCTTTTCCCGACGTTCCAGTTCTTCGGGGATGTTCATGCCGTCCGGAATATCGGCACGGTCCGCTGCCTCGGCCTTTTTGAGCAGTTCGCCAACCTCAGCCTTGATCTGCTCTTCAAGCTTGCAGGCATGCTCATAGCTCAGCGCCTTGTGCTTGGAGGCGTTCGCCTTGATTTTGCTGCCATCCAAACTAACGTTGCCCAGTTTCAGCACCTCCATCTGATGAGCGATCAGCAGAATCTGGGCAAACAGCTTGTTCAGTTGCGGCAGAAAACGCCGGCGGAAGGTGGCAATGGTATCGTGGTCAGGATGACTGTTTGCCGCTATGAACCGGAATGCCACGGAGTCGTAGGTGCTGCGCTCAAGCTTCCGGCTGGAGAATACGCCTGTCGCATAACCGTAAAACAACAATGCTACCAGCATCTCAGGGTTATAGGGCTGCGAGCCTCGGCCGGCATAGGTAGCTTTCAAAGAGCGCAGGTCGAGCTGTTCGACAATTTCGACCACAAACCGGGCCAAGTGCTTTTCTGGTAGCCAATCCTGCAGCGATGGCGGGAGCAGATAGGGTGTTTCCCGGTCAACTTCAATAAACTTTGATTTCATAGTCAACCCCGATACCTAACCAGTTGATATTACCGGACAAATATACGGGATACACCAAGAAAACGCAAGCTAAAGCTGACGACTTATTCAATAAATACAGCAGGTTAACCAATTGAAAACGCCCTGGAGATGACGGCTGAATGCGTTAAGCCCGACAGACTCCTAGAAGATTTGCTACGCTGAGCCTATCAAGTAAGAATGTACGCCCAGTCAGATCATGGCTAGGAGTCTGTCGGGCTTGACCTCAGGGGCGCCCTCTTTTGTGGCCAAGCCGATTAAAAAAGTTCCGTATGTGTTCGTCTTCCCACCGGCAACCTGGTTAATTCAGCCCTTTCAGCGATGACTGCGGTTATTACAGGCTGATTTTCGCTATTTCTCATTCTATCCGGCCAAGACATGCAGCCGTTTGATGTTGTAGGCCATGCAGACGAGGTTCCATTCGCCTTTTACTGCTTCAAAGCCACGAAGAAGAAAGCTTCTGAATCCCATGACCGCCTTGATGATGCCGAAGACCGGTTCCGAGGTGACTTTTCGCTGGGCGTAGATCGCCTTGCCGGAAGGTGTCTTCAGGCGATGCTTCATTCTGGCCACGGAATCGGCATCTTCGGGTAACGGCGGCGGTTCGGCAAAGCGCTCCATCAGTGGCACGTTGTGACTCTGCCGGTCTACGGCAATGTAGGGAGTTATCCCGTTCTCCTCACAGGCAGTTACATTGGTTTCGCTGAAGTAGCCACTGTCAGCTACCAGATCGGTTGCCTTGCCAAGCTTCTCAGGCAGCGCCGCCAGGTTCTCCAGGGTCGGTGTCAGCTCCTGTTTGTCATTGGGATTCTGGGTAACATGGGCCGAAACGATGAGCTTTGATGCTGTATCCACACCGGCCTGGGCGTTGTAAGTCTGCTCGAATCCGCCACCGGAGGTCGGCATGATCCGCGACTCTTCATCGGTCAGATTGACCTGATCTTTGGCAGTGGGGCCGGATTTGGGCGGTTTCGGCTCTTTCCCCTTGGCCTTCTTGCCCGTTGCCTGCTCCTTCTTGGCCCGTTCGGCGACTTTCTTCTCATAAGCGGCCTGTTCACGAGCATGGCGCTCAGCGGCTCGTTTTTCGATCTCGACCTTGGCTGCGGCAATGGCGGAAAGACGCTTTTCCCGACGTTCCAGTTCTTCGGGGATGTTCATGCCGTCCGGAATATCGGCACGGTCCGCTGCCTCGGCCTTTTTGAGCAGTTCGCCAACCTCAGCCTTGATCTGCTCTTCAAGCTTGCAGGCATGCTCATAGCTCAGCGCCTTGTGCTTGGAGGCGTTCGCCTTGATTTTGCTGCCATCCAAACTAACGTTGCCCAGTTTCAGCACCTCCATCTGATGAGCGATCAGCAGAATCTGGGCAAACAGCTTGTTCAGTTGCGGCAGAAAATGCCGGCGGAAGGTGGCAATGGTATCGTGGTCAGGATGACTGTTTGCCGCTATGAACCGGAATGCCACGGAGTCGTAGGTGCTGCGCTCAAGCTTCCGGCTGGAGAATACGCCTGTCGCATAACCGTAAAACAACAATGCTACCAGCATCTCAGGGTTATAGGGCTGCGAGCCTCGGCCGGCATAGGTAGCTTTCAAAGAGCGCAGGTCGAGCTGTTCGACAATTTCGACCACAAACCGGGCCAAGTGCTTTTCTGGTAGCCAATCCTGCAGCGATGGCGGGAGCAGATAGGGTGTTTCCCGGTCAACTTCAATAAACTTTGATTTCATAGTCAACCCCGATACCTAACCAGTTGATATTACCGGACAAATATACGGGATACACCAAGAAAACGCAAGCTAAAGCTGACGACTTATTCAATAAATACAGCAGGTTAACCAATTGAAAACGCCCTGGAGATGACGGCTGAATGCGTTAAGCCCGACAGACTCCTAGAGGAGGTCCTTATGCCAACATTATTCGATCCCATTACAGTTGGCGCTCTGCGCCTGCCCAACCGAATTATCATGGCGCCCATGACGCGAGCACGTGCCTCTGCCGACACTCGTGTTCCCCTGCCAATGATGGCGGAGTATTACTCCCAGCGTGCCACCGCTGGTTTAATTATTTCTGAGGCCACTGTGGTTGACCGCATGGGTGTGGGTTATGAAGCAACTCCGGGCATCTGGTCGCACGAACAAGTCGAGGGATGGAAGTCTGTTACCAAGGCCGTTCATGATGCTGGGGGACGCATCTTCCTTCAGCTTTGGCATGTGGGGCGGATTTCCGATCCCAGCTTCCTGGGCGGCAAGCCACCAGTCTCGGCCAGTGCCATTGCGGCCAAGGGGCATGTTAGTCTTCTACGTCCAAAACGACCATATCCAGTGCCGCATGCGCTGGAACTGCACAAAATACCGCAAATCATTGCCGCCTACCGCAATGGTGCGATCAATGCAAAAACCGCCTGTTTTGACGGTGTGGAGATCCACGGAGCTAACGGCTATCTGCTAGACCAGTTCCTGCAGGATAGTACGAATAGGCGAACGGATGCATACGGTGGCTCACGGGAGAACCGGGCGCGCCTGATGCTTGAGGTTACCGATGCCGTCGTTGAGGTCTGGGGAGCTGGGCGGGTAGGCATGCATCTCGCTCCGCGAGCGGACTTTCATGACATGGGTGATTCCGACCGTCTTGCCACCTTCACGTATGTGGCGCGCGAGCTCGGTAAACGTGGTCTTGCTTTCATCTGCGCCCGCGAGGCACGCCTCGAAGACAGCATTGGTCCCCTCATACGGGAAGCATTCGGAGGTGCATATATCGCCAACGAGAGCTTCACCCGCGAAACAGCCGAGCAGGCACTGGCGGATGGAGTTGCCGATGCCGTTGCTTTCGGCAAGGCGTTCATCGCCAATCCCGACCTGGTTGCCCGGTTCGCCGCGAATGCCCCTTTGAACGCCTGGGATGACAAGACGTTTTACGTCGGCGGTGCCAAGGGCTACATTGATTACACGACGTTACCTCATGCTATTTGAAACCACCTCATCAGGGAGGCGCCGGTGGTGTGCGATGTGTTGTCAGAGACCCACACTATTGTATCCTCGAAGTTGATGCCATTTTAGCTGCACGCCGGTTGAACAAGAGACCCCTAACAGCCAGAGGTAAATGGTTATGGCCGGATAAGAGCATGCTCGAATTGGTCAGTACCCTGTAGCCACAAAATAGAAACCTCATGCTTCAGGTTTGCCGACAGCACTTCACAGTCTTGATTTTCACTGCTTATGGAGGCTTCACATGAAAGTATATGCAATCAACGGCAGCCCGAGAAAAAACTGGAATACGGCACTGTTGCTCGAACATGCCCTGTCAGGAGCCGCGTCCCAGGGGGCGGAAACGGAACTCATCCATCTCTACGATCTCAGCTACAAGGGGTGCATCAGCTGCTTTGCCTGCAAGCTGAAGGGAGGAAAAAGTTACGGCAAATGCGCGATGAAGGACGGACTTACCCCTGTGCTTGAGAAACTGGCACATGCAGACGCGTTTATCCTGGGTTCACCGATTTACTTCGGCACGGTGACAGGGGAGATGCGATCATTCATGGAGCGGTTGCTTTTCCAGTATCTGGCGTACACCAGGCCACCGAGTACAATTTTTGAGCGAAAGGTTCCGACGGCTTTCATCTACACCATGAATGTCTCGGAAGAGATAATGAAGGAATACAACTATCCTGTGCATTTGGGGATGAACGAAAACTACCTGACCAGGATATTCGGACAGGGCGAAACGCTCTGTTCCTTTGAAACGCTCCAGTTCGAGGATTACGACAAGGTCGTGTTCAATTACTTCAATCCTGAAGAGCGCAGGCAGCGCCGCATCAACGTATTTCCGGAAGATTGTCGAAAAGCTTCCGAGCTGGGGGCCAGATTGGCACGTTCAGCGAGGCCGTAATCCTTGTTTCATGACCAACACTCTCCGATGAACATAAGAAGAGGTGATGCTATCTTTCTCAAGGCTTTTGCAATCTGGGTTTCATTCATCCCCATAGCCATACTGAACGGACTGATTCGTGAAAGGATTCTTGTTCCCATGATCGGCCACCGTTTCGCCCTACCCCTCTCGGGGATTTCCTGCGCATCGCTCTTTTTCCTCCTTACCTACCTTGCGCTTCCGTGGCTCGGGACTCTCAAAGTTGTTCAGTATCGGATGATCGGATTAGGCTGGTTTGTAATGACAGTTCTATTCGGGTTCCTGTTCGGAAGATTGGTTGCCCACAAATCATGGGGTGAACTATTCCAGGCATATAACATCCTGACAGGAAACCTCTGGTTGCTGGTGATGGCGGTTATCGCTGTTTCTCCCTCTATCGCTGCACGAAGCAGGGGGCTCATAGAATAATCGACAGAGGTGAATCATCATGACTTTAGTACAGCGAATGCCGGTTCTGTTCATCGGTCACGACAACCCAGCGCGGACTCTAATCAAATTGTTATTCGAAAAGGCGCGTGTTTTTGGCAGAAAACCACTGCAGGAAAAAAGTGTGCATCCCTGCACCCGACTTCTTCACTTTGAGCGCGCCAGTAAATCCAAGGGGGTTACGATTCTCACCGTAACCCCCTTTTTGTACGCAGGCGCATCGTGACAAGGCGAACAGCGCCCTAATCCCCGGCAACCGCCCTGATAAAACCGTTCTTGTCCTCCACCAGCGCGGTAATGAGGAACAGGGGGTTCTGGGGGACCTTAAGGACATCGGGAACTTCCGTTTCCTGGCCGGAATCCTCCCGGTAGCGGTAGGCGATCTCGCCGGCAAGCTCCTGGAACATCTCCTGAAAGAGGGTCGTCTCGGGGTTATAGAGCTCGGTCACCCTGCAGAGCCCGGTCAATGTTTCTCCGTCGGACTCCATGCTGAAGCGCTCGGGCACCGGCATACGCATGGCCAGCACGAAATCGCTGACGGCAAGCTGCTTCAACAGGGCCATCTTCTCCTCATCCGTGCCGCATGCATAGTAAGCCCTTCCGGCAAGGCCGTAGACGACCTTGTCGTTCGGTTCGTGAATGGCCCACAGGTTAAAGATCATTTCACTGCTGCTCATGTGTTCTCCTGTTTTTTGTGATGTATGGGCAGATCACTGCCGCTTTTCCGTACCGCTCTCAAAACTGGCCCTCATCAGGGCGGCAAACGCCTCCCTGGTTTCGGGATCCTCTATCGCGGTGGACTGCTTGGCGATGAACTCTTCCTCCTGAGGCGTAAGCGGCTTCCTGCGGGGCGGTTCCTCAACCGGGGCGGGCTCGGCGACAGCAACCTTGCCGGACCTGAGGACGATCTCCCTGACCACCTCCGCCCCCAGGCGTTCATTCAGTTTTTCCTTCATCACTCCCTTGAGGAAGCTCAATTCCTGCATCCACGGCCCGCTGGAAACCACCACGGTGAGGGTGCCATTGATGATGCGCAGCGGCTGGGACCTGCTGGCCACCACGGGGCCGACCACCTCGGGCCAGTGCCGCCAGATTTCCACATCCCGCAACCTCCCGGCCAGCCCGGCAATGGCAACCCCCTCCTGGAGAAGATCCGCCATCGGCCGGGGAAAGGCCATGCGCGGCCGCTTCCTCTTCACCGTTTCCTCCAGGGCTTGACGCCCCCCCCAACCACCTGACCCACCAGGGACCCACCCAACGTATACGGGATCAGATGCCAATCAACCCCGGCCGCAAAACGCATCAAAACGATGAAGGGGATCGGAAGGTGGATCAGCAGGAACCACATGAAGGAATACTTTCTGTAATACTGCCGGATGTAGCCGCAGGGGACACTGGCAATAAACGCCAGAAGGACGAGACCGTTCCTGACAGGGATTGATGCTTGCATGTAGCCGCTCCTTTCGTGCATAGTAGGGAGTCGTCTACGCTTTGTCAATCCAATGCAACGGGTCATGAATCGCCATGAACAACCGACTGATGCTTCAGGAAGGACACCTGCTGGCTGTGTTCAACTCGGCCCACCGGGTGATGAAAGCCGAGAGCAGGCTGAAGGCGCTAGGGCTAGCGATCCTGCTCATTCCGGCACCGCGTCAATTACAGACTGATTGCGGACTGGCAATCCGCTTCACCGAGGAGGAGCGGGCCGACATCATGGCCGCACTGGAACGGGAGAATTTACTGCCTGAATTCATCTCCCGCCGTGAGGAGGAGCGGTTCGTCACCATCTGGAATCTTACCGAGGACGGCGCAGCGTCCCACGGGACGCCGTGACGTCATTCCCACTGCCCCTGCCGGAAAGGGCCACAGTCGCACCCCTCGACAAATCCCGGCACAGCGGGCGACAGGAGCGCGGAAACCAATTATTTCTTGACAGTTTCCGGAAACGTACTCTATAGTAAGCCCCTTTATTATCCTTCGTGCATCAGGAATCCGACAAACGCCATGTTCGACAGCCTCTCAGAAAAACTCGAATCGGTATTCAAAAAGCTCCGCGGCCAGGGAGTGATGACCGAGGACAATATCAAGGAAGCGCTGCGCGAAGTGCGCTTGGCGCTGCTTGAGGCGGACGTCAACTTCAAGGTCGTCAAGGATTTCGTCGAGAGCGTCCGCGCCAAGGCCGTCGGCACCGAGGTGCTGCAGAGCCTCTCACCTGGCCAACAGGTGGTCAAGATCGTCAACGATGAACTGGTGGCGATCATGGGCGGACACGAGGACAACAGCATCAACCTGGCGGCAAAGCCGCCGGTTTCCCTGATGATGGTCGGCCTGCAGGGGGCCGGTAAGACCACCACCTGCGGGAAACTTGCCCTGCATCTGCGGGGCAGGAAGCGCAGGCCGTTGCTGGTTCCGGCCGACGTCTACCGCCCCGCTGCAATTGACCAGCTCAAGATCGTCGGCAAGCAACTGGGGGTCGCGGTATTCGACTCTTCGGCCGACCAGAAGCCGGTGGACATCTGCAGCGCTGCCATGAAGTTCGCCGAACTGAACGGCTTCGACACCGTCATCCTGGATACCGCCGGACGCCATCAGATCGACGATTTCCTGATGGGTGAACTGGCGGAGATCAACGAAACCATACGCCCCGCAGAGATCCTCTTCGTGGCCGACGCCATGACCGGGCAGGAAGCGGTCAATGTGGCTGCCGGCTTCAACGATCGTCTCGGCATCACCGGCGTCATCCTGACCAAGATGGACGGCGACGCCAAGGGGGGAGCGGCGCTCTCCATCAAGGCGGTTACGGGAAAACCGGTCAAATTCGTGGGCATGGGCGAGAAGCTGGACGCCCTGGAGGTGTTCCACGCCGACCGCCTCGTGTCGCGCATCCTGGGAATGGGCGACGTCCTGACCCTGGTGGAGAAGGCCCAGTCGGTCTTTGACGAGAAGGATGCCGAACGGCTCAAACAGAAGCTGAAGAAAAACCAGTTCGACCTGGAGGACTTCCTCGCCCAGCTCCAGCAGATACGCAAGATGGGTTCCCTGGAGTCTATCATGGGCATGATTCCGGGCATGGGCAAGATGATGAAGCAGATGCAGGGCGCCCAGCCCAGCGACAAAGAGATCAACCGCATCGAGGCCATCATTCGCTCCATGACACCGGGTGAGCGGGCAAACCACAGCATAATCAACGGCAGCCGCCGTCTGCGCATCGCCAAGGGGAGCGGCACCAGCGTCCCGGAGGTCAACCAACTGCTGAAACGGTTCACCGAGGCGCAGAAGGTGGTCAAGCAGTTGCAGAAGCTCGGTCCCAAGGGGCTCCTCAAGGGGATGGGCGGACTCGGAAAGGGAAGACTTCCCTTTGGCTAACACAACGGAGCAGACTTTTTAAATAATCGAACAGAGAATCAAATAGGAGGATTCACCATGGCAACAAAGATCAGGCTTGCACGCGCAGGCGCAAAGAAGAGACCGTTTTACCAGGTAGTAGTCGCCGACGAGCGCAGCCGCAGGGATGGACGCTTCATCGAAAACATGGGCACCTATGACCCGACCAAAAACCCTGCTGTGTTCAAGCTGAACGAGGAAAAGATCCTGGCATGGCTCAGCAAGGGCGCACAGCCCACCGATACCGTACGGCAACTGCTCAAGAAGGCCGGCATCCTGGACAAGGCAACGGCTTAAGCAGATCCGGCATATCCTTGCATCCACCTCCGGTACGCCGGATATTCTATATGAGCAGAGGAATCCGACATGAAAGCACTTGTTGAAACCATTGCCAAGTCACTCGTCGATGACCCCAATCAGGTCCAGGCTGCTGAAGAGATGGAAGAGGATACGCTGGTCATCAAGCTGACGGTTGCAAAAGAGGATATGGGGCGAATTATCGGCAAGGAAGGGCGCACGGCCAAGGCCATCCGCACCATACTGAACGCGGTTTCCACCAAGGATAACAAGAAGGCTATCCTCAAGATCGTTGAATAGATGATTGATTCCGAATCCTTGATTCCCGTGGGCAAGCTCGTCGCTACCCACGGGATCAGGGGAATGCTGAAGTTACACTCCTATTCGGGCAGCGTGGAGAGCCTGTGCACCTGTGACAGCGTCATCCTCAGATCCCGTGACGGAGCGCTGAACCGGTTCGAGCCAAAACCTGTCCTTCCCCGCCCGGGAAAGTTCCTGATCGGCTTCAAGGGAGTGGACCATATTGACCAGGCCCAGACGCTGGTGGGAAGTGAGATCTGCCTGCGGCGGGACCAGCTGCCCGAACCGGAAGAAGACGAGTATTACTGGTGTGACCTGATAGGACTCGAGGTCGCGACAGTGGAAGGCATGGCGCTGGGCGTTCTCGAGGAGATATTCAAAGCCGGCAGCAGCGACATCTATGTAGTCAGGGGCGCTGGGCGCGAATACTTGATCCCGGCCATAGCCGATGTGATCCACAGTGTCGATCTGGAGATGGGCCGGATGCTGATCACCCCGCTGGAAGGCCTGCTGGATCTATGATTTTCGACATACTGACCCTCTTTCCCGGCATGTTCCGCGGCCCCTTCGACGAGAGCATCATCAGGCGGGCCAGGGAAAAACAGCTCATTGACATCAGCCTGCACAACATCCGTGACTATGCCCTGGATCGGCACCAGGTAACGGACGATGCTCCCTACGGAGGGGGCGCCGGCATGGTGATGAAGGTTGAACCGCTCTCCGCCTGCATCCAGGCCGTGAAGACTCTTCGCCCCGCATCCACCGTGGTGATGACCTCCCCCCAGGGGCGCCCCCTCAGTCATGGGGTTGCCCAGGAACTAAGCCGGCGTCAGGGAATGATTATCATCTGCGGACGCTACGAGGGGGTTGACGAACGCATCCGTGACCTGTACGTGGAAGACGACATCTCCCTGGGAGACTTTGTCCTCTCCGGCGGAGAAATCGCCGCCATGGCCATCGTGGACGCGGTCACGCGCCTGATTCCGGGCGCGCTGGGGTGCGACGAATCGGCTGCGACCGACTCGTTCTGCGACGGTCTCCTGGAATATCCACAGTATACGCGGCCGCCTGAGTTCATGGGGTTGTCGGTGCCGGAGATACTGCTGTCGGGAAATCACGAGCTGATCAGGAAGTGGCGGCGCGCGCAATCCCTGGGGAAGACTGCCAGATTGCGGCCAGACCTGCTTGCCAAAGTCGCGCTTAATGACGAGGACCGCAGGCTTCTTAAGGGACTGGAACAAGAACATGGCTCAGCCGTCCGCTAATCTGGCTATAGCCCTGTTGCACCACCCGGTGTACAACAAGAGGCGCGAACTGGTCACCACGGCGCTGACCAATCTGGACCTGCACGACATCGCCCGATCCAGCAGGACATTCGGCCTGAGCAGGTTCTACATCGTGACCCCCTCTCTGGAGCAGCGCCGCCTGGCGGAGCGCATAACCGGGCACTGGCAGGAGGGATGGGGGGCGACATACAACCCCGACCGCCGGGAGGCCCTCTCCATCGTCAGGATCTGTGCGACGCTGCAACAGGCGGTTGCCGAGTATCAGACAGGCTTCAACGCGCCGGTGCGCACCGTGATCACCGGCGCGGCGCAGCGTTCAAACAGCATCGACTGGACAAGCCTTCGCCAAAGGCTGGATGAACAGCAAAACCCGCACCTGCTGCTTCTGGGAACCGGATGGGGCCTGACCGAGGAGTGCTTCCAGGCTGCTGATTTCATACTGGAGCCCATTTCTGGGGCAGGCAGTTACAATCATCTCTCCGTCCGTTCGGCAGCGGCAATTCTGCTGGACCGGCTGATGGGATCACGATAGATTCATACAATTGCAACAAAGAGAGACATGGAGGAAGATACTGATGAATACCATTGATTTTCTGGAATTTGAACAGATGAAGAAGAACGTCGCACCGTTCAAGGTCGGCGACACCGTCAAGGTGCAGGTCAAAATCGTCGAAGGCGATAAGCAGCGCATCCAGGCCTACCAGGGCGTGGTCATATCCCGCCAGAACGGCGGCATCCGCGAATCGTTCACCGTCCGCAAGATATCCAACGGCATCGGCGTCGAGAGGATTTTCCCGCTCCACTCCCCCATTCTGGAGACTGTCGAAATCGTGACCCGCGGCCACGTACGCCGCGCCAAACTGTACTATCTGCGCAAACTGCGCGGCAAGGCAGCCAGGATCCGCGAGAAGAAATACGTACCCATCGCCAAGTAGCACGGAAAGCCCCGCACCGTCGGGGCTTTTTTCATGTCACCCATGCAACAGCGCGAACTCTTCAGCTCGCCCCCCATTGACCTGCTGTTCTTCGAGCAGCAGGCTCTTAAACAGGGGCACAGGGTCATAGCGGGAATCGACGAAGCCGGCAGGGGCGCGCTCTGCGGTCCGGTGGTGGCAGCGGCCGTGATTCTTCCCACAGGTATGGCCATTCCGGGCGTGGATGACTCCAAGAAGCTCTCGCCCCGCACACGCGAGCAGCTTTTCGACGAGATAATGGCTCGGGCGCTTTCCGTCGGCATCGGTATCGGCACGCCCCAATTGATCGATCGCATCAATATTCTCCAGGCCACGCGCCATGCCATGGCGGAGGCCGTAGACATTCTTGCCCCGCGACCGGACATGCTGCTGATCGACGGCATCAGTACCATCGACGTCCCGCTCCCCCAGAAGACCATCACCAAGGGGGATTCGCGCTCCCTCACCATCGCGGCAGCATCCATCATCGCCAAGGTCAGCCGTGACCGCATGCTGACCGAACTGGACCTACTGCATCCCGGCTACGGCTTCGCCAGCCACAAGGGGTACGGCTGCGCCTCGCACATGGAGGCCATCCGCCGGCTGGGCCCGTCCCCGGTCCACCGTCTGACCTTCCGGGGCGTACGGGAGCACGTGACGTGTCCCTCTTCCTGATCACCTTCCTCTCCCTCTACGGAGGGATGCATCTGTATGCGTATGTGCGCATCCAGCGCGCCTTCAGACCCGGCCGCAGGGTCCTGTTCACCCTGCGCTGCCTGATGATGCTGGGAACCGGCGCGCCGTTCCTGGTACGCATCTGCGAACAGTGCGGGCTGGAGAGGACAACCCAGGCCCTTGCCTGGAGCGGCTATTGCTGGATGGGGTTCATCTTTATCCTGGTCTCGACGCTGATCCCCCTGGACCTGCTGCGTCTGGCCTTCTCCCGTTTGTCCCTGACCGTTTCCGGTTTCCTGAGCCCTTGCCGTTCATGCGAACTCGCCCTGCTGTGTGCCCTGGCTGTCTCCTGCTACGGCTTCTACGAGGCACGGCAGATCAGGACCGAGCGGATCACCATCTCCAATTCAAAGATTCCCCCCTCTGTCAAGCGGATCAGGATCGTACAGCTCTCCGACGTACACCTGGGTCTGATCGTCCGCGAAGCGCGGCTCAGTCGCATGCTGCGCGTCGTGGGCGAACTGCGACCGGACATCCTGGTCTCCACCGGCGACCTGATAGACGGACGCCTGTCGCGGCGGGAGGGGAGCGCAGGCTTTAGCGACCTGGAAGCCATGCTGCGTCAGGTTCCTGCCCCATGGGGAAAGTTCGCCGTCAGCGGCAACCACGAGTACTACGCCGGCCTGGAGCACTCCCTGGAGGTAACAAAGGCGTCCGGATTCCGCGTGCTGCGTAACGAGGCGGTTGTACTGCCTATCGGCCTGGTCATCAGCGGTTGTGACGACGCGGCCTGGAAGCGTATGTCCCTGCCGCCGCCCCGCCTGGACGAGACGGCTCTGCTCAGGGCGCTCCCCCGTGACCGCTTCCGCCTGCACCTCAAGCACCGGCCGCGGGTCGATCCGCGAAACGAGGGGTTGTTCGACCTGCAACTCTCCGGCCACACCCACAAGGGGCAGATCTTCCCCTTCTACCTGCTGACCAAGCTCAGCTTCCCGATCCCCAGCGGTACGACACAGCTCAACAACGGCTCCATGATCCACGTCAGCCGCGGCAGCGGCACTTGGGGGCCACCGATCCGCTTCCTGGCGCCGCCGGAGATAACCGTCATCGACATCGTTCCGGCCAGACGGGGCGCTACCACTTTGCCCTGACCAGCAACCAGCCAGGACAGAGTGCTCGCTATTTAAGATACCGCCGGACCGCGCGGTTGTGCTCGTCCAGGGTGCGGGAGAAATGGTGGGTGCCGTCCTGGCGTGCCACAAAGTAGAGGTACGGGGTTGCCGCGGGATGGAGGGCGGCAGCCAAGGCATCGGCGCCCGGATTACCGATGGGGCCGGGCGGCAGCCCCCGGTTCAGGTAGGTATTGTAGGGGGAGGGGCGACGGATGTCGGCACTGCTCACCGTGCCGCCGAAGGCCCGCACGCCGTACACCGCCGTTGGATCGCTCTGCAGGCGCATTCCCATGGCCAGACGGTTGTGGAAGACCGAGGAGATCAGCGGCTTCTCGATGGGGGATACGGCCTCCTTCTCGATCATGGAGGCCATGGTCACCACCGCGTGTCGGGATCTGGCTCCGGCGGCTCTGCCGGCCATGGCGGCGTAGTTTTTCTCGAACTGGGCCGTCATGCGGGAAACCAGCTGGCTGGCGCTTTCCCCCCGGGAGAGGTTGTAGGTGGCGGGAAAGAGGTACCCCTCCACACTCTCAGTCCCGATGCCCAACCTGGCCAGTAACAGTGGATCACGGCAGGCATCCAGAAAATCATCCCGCCCCAGAAGCCCCTTCCGTTCCAGCAGTTCGGCAGCCTGATAGATGGAATACCCTTCGGGAAGGGTGAAGCGCCGGAAATCGACGCGACCTTCCACCACCTTGAGCAGTATCTCCGTTGTGGTCATGGCATCGTTGAAGCGGTACTCCCCTGCCTTCAGGCGCTGGACCTGCCCCCGCAGACGGCTGACCAGGATGAAATGCCAGGAACTGCGGATGATACCGCCCTGCTTCAGATCCTGGGCCAGTTTAGCGACACCGCTGCCCGCCGGCAACGACACCACCCGCACCACTCTGCCCCTGCCGACGGGTATCAGCAGGCAGACCAGGTACCAGGCCAGCAGAAAGAGCAGGCAGCAGCCAATGAGCGAGGCAATCAAACGTGTGGTACGGCGGCCGGGTGCAATCATGGCCGGCATTATGGGAATCTTTTCCCATGGCGTCAAGCGCCTGTGCGCTTCTTGACATCGTGCCGCAATATTGCTACACATTTTTCCCGGAAACGGATCCAACGACATTCCGTGGAGTCCGCGCGTACGCCCGGGAAGCCCGATGCCCCGGCAGGATGAGTCGATCCGCCATCCGGCTTCGCACCACACGACGCCGCACCGAATCATGCAACAAGCAACGGAGGAACCGTGCGTATAGCCGATCTGATAGCAACCAGAAGTCCGTTCGTTTCGCTGGAATTCTTTCCCCCCAAAGAAAGGTCCGAGTGGCCAGCGTTCTTTCAGGCCGTGGAGCAGCTGGCCCAGGTGGACCCGCTGTTCGTCTCGGTCACCTATGGAGCGGGAGGAAGCACCCAGAGCGACACCCTTGAGATCGTCAGCCGCCTCACCCGCAATCTGGGCCTGGAGGCCATGGCGCATCTGACCTGTGTCGGCGCGACCCCGGAGGCGATCCTGGAATTCCTGAACCAGCTGTCGGCAGCCGGCGTGCGCAACGTGCTGGCCCTGCGGGGAGACCCCCCCAAGGACGCTCCCGATAACTTCCTCTCCTGCCACAGCCTGCAGTACGCCTCCGACCTGGTCGCCTACATCCGCTCGGTGCACCCGGAACTTGGCCTGGGCGTGGCCGGCTACCCCGAGACCCACCCCCAGGCCAAGAGCCCCCAAAGCGACCTTGACTTTCTCAGGCTCAAGCTGGACAATGGCGGCGATTTCGTCATCACCCAGCTCTTCTTCGACAACACGAGCTACTTCGATTTCGTCCGCAGGGCGCGCGACCAGGGAATCGAGAAGCCGATCATCCCCGGCATCATCCCGGTGGTCAGCCTGAAGGTCATTCAGCGCATCGTATCGCTGTGCGGGGCGACCATCCCTGCCCGCTTTCTGGCTGAACTGGAGCAGGCGGACCGCGACGGCGGTGCCGCTGCCGTGCGTGAAGCGGGTGTGGCCCATGCCCGCCGCCAGGCTGAGGAGCTTCTGGCCGGCGGTGCGCCGGGCATACACATTTACACCCTGAACCGCGCCGATGTCGTCCTGGAGCTGACCAGGGGGCTTATCCCCTGATCATCCCGGTCGAGCCTGATCGTCCGCCGGGATAAAGAACTGTTGACAGACGGCTTGCAAAGCCGTCAAATGCACCAGCGGATCATGTCAATTTCAGAGGATGAATCGGGCACATGATTACGGAACTGCACTCTCCCCCTGACATACGGGCGGCGCACGGGCTCGTGGAGCAAAGCGGACTCTCCTTCGAAGAGGGATTCGACGAGCTGCTGGGCATCCACGAACAAGGCAAACTCGTGGCAGTAGGCGCGCGGGTCGACAACATCCTTAAAATGTTCGCCGTTGAGCCGTCCCACCAGGGGCAGGAACTCCTGGCCAGGATGGTCACCGAGCTGGTCAGGCGCGGATTCGCCGCCGGCTTCGAATCCCTGTTCGTCTTCACCAAGCCGGAGCACGTTACCACCTTCCAGTCGCTCAACTTCTCGCTTCTGGCCAGCCAGGAGCAAGTGGCGCTCCTGGAATACGGCAGGGGGCTTGAGCGCTGGCTCGCATCCCAGCGCTCTCTGATCAGGAACGGAACCAACGGCGCGGTGGTAATGAACTGCAACCCCTTCACCCGCGGCCACCGGCACCTGGTGGAAAGCGCGGCCCGGCAGGTGGACACCCTCTACCTGTTCGTGGTGGCCGAGGATCGCTCGGCATTCCCCTTTCAGGTCCGCCTCCAGCTGGTGCGCCAGGGGGTGGGGGACCTGGCCAACGTCCTGGTTCTGGGCACCTCCCACTACGCCATCAGCGGCGCCACCTTTCCCACCTACTTCCTGAAGAGAGACGACCCGGTGGCCCGCATCCAGATGGAACTGGACCTGACCCTGTTCGCCTCCCGCATCGCCCCCTTTTTTCGCATCACCCGTAGATTCGTGGGCAACGAGCCCTGCTGCGGCCTGACCTTCCGCTACAATGAATGCATGAAGAGCCTGCTCCCCCCCCATGGCATAACCCTCACCGAGGTGGAGCGCATCTGCGCGGGCGGAGAGGTCATCAGCGCCTCGCGGGTGCGGCAGGCGCTGGCAAACAATGACCGTGCGACGCTGGAACTGCTGGTGCCGGACAGCACGTCAGCTTTTCTGATGAGCAGCGAAGCCGATCCCATTCGAGACAAACTACGCCATGACAGGGGAGTCTTCAGATGACAATCACGAAAAAGGGACAGGCCGGCACCATGCAATCCAGCGACCTGATGGTGTTCGTTGAACCGGCGGACGAGCTGACCGTGGAGATCGAATCCACGGTCAAGAAGCAGTTCGAGCACCTGATCCGCGCCAAGCTGGGACAGGTGCTGGCCAAGCAGGGGGTCACCAGGGGCAGAATCCGCATCAGCGACCGGGGCGCACTGGACTACGCCATCGAGGCGCGCCTGGAAGCGGCGCTGCAACGGGCCAGGGAGGTGTGAAGGGATGAGTGGCTTCAGATACAAGGAATACAAACAGGGGCGGCGCTTCATCCTCAAGATCATTCCGGGCGAGAGCCTGGTGGAGTGCATCACCCAGTTCGCGCTCACGGAAAACATCCACTATGCAGTGATCCTCTCCGCCGTCGGCTCGGTGCGGGACGTCTGCCTGCGCGGCATCAAATCGGGGGCCAAGCTCCCCATCACCCCGGCCCGGGTCAACACCCACCTGCTGGAGGGGCCGCTGGAGCTGCTCAGCCTGACCGGCAACATCGTTCCCGACGAGACCAACACCCCCGACTGCCACCTGCACATCATGGCCGGAAAATCATCCTGCGATGTCATCGGCGGCCACCTCTTCGATGCCCGGGTGTTCGCCACCTGCGAGATCGTGCTGACCGAGCTGGTGGTGGAGGGGGTCGAGCGTCACCACTCCACATCCGGCGGCATTCCCACCATCTATTTCAACGAGGAGTAAACCATGCCGGAATTCCAGCTGCGCCGGTCGCTGCTCTACGTGCCGGGCAACATGCCGTCCATGCTGCAGAACGTGCCGCTGTTCACCTGCGACGCCGTGATCATCGATCTTGAAGACGCCGTCCCGCTGAACGAAAAGGACGCCGCCCGCATCCTGGTGAAACGCTTCCTGGAGAGCCACACCAGGCGCAACAAGGAGATCCTGGTACGCATCAACCCCCTGGACAGCAAGTGGGCCTATCACGACCTGAAGGCGGTGCTCCCCTTTCTTCCCGACGGCATCCGCCTGCCCAAGGCCGACACGCCCGAGATCGTCGAGCACCTGGACACCATGCTGACCGAATTCGAGGAAGAGCTGGGGCTGGAGATCGGCCGCTTCCGCATCCTCCCCTCCATCGAGAGCGCCCAGGGGGTGATCAACGCCAACGACATCGCCCGCACCTCCAAACGGGTCTTCGGACTCGGCTTCGGCGCGGAGGATTACACCGCCAGCATGGAGATCGAGCGCACCAAGGGGGGGGAGGAGCTGTTCAACGCCCGCATGACCATACTCTGGGCAGCAAAGGCCGCCGGCATCCAGGCCATCGACACCATCTTCGCCGATCTCAACGACATGGAGGGACTGCGCCGGGAGACCGAGCTGGCCAAGAAACTGGGCTACACCGGTAAGTGCATGGTCAACCCGCGCCAGATCGACGTGATCCACGACGTCTTCGCCCCCAAGCAGGAAGAGGTGGACTATGCCCTGCAGGTCATCGACGCCATCAAGCGCGCCCGCACCATGGGCACCGGCGTCATCTCCCTGAAGGGCAAGATGATCGACGCGCCGGTGGTCAAGCGCGCGGCGCGGGTGCTGCGCACCGCCTTTGCCCACGGCCTGGTGGACGAGATCATTCACGAGGAGGATATCCATGGCGCTGAATAGCCTGGGGCGCACCATCCCCGACAGCTTTGCCGGCAGTAAGCTGATCCCCTACCAGGATCCCTGGTCGCTCATGCCCCACACCCTGCGGGCCACCCGGCCGACCAAGCGCATCCCCCATAACGACAGGAAGGTGCTCTCCGGCATCCGGGAGGCGATCATCGCCTCGGGACTTAAGGACGGCATGACCATCTCCACCCACCACAGCCTGCGCAACGGCGACTACGTCCTCAACCAGGTGATCAGGGAGATCGACGCACTGGGTATCCGTGACATCAGGATCGCCTCCAGCTCCATCCATCCGGTGCATGCCGAGATCATCCCCGCCATCCGCAAGGGGGTGATCACCTCCCTGGAGTGCGGGGTCAACGGCCTGATCGGCGAGCTGATCTCCAAGGGCGAGCTCAGCTGTCCGGTCATTGTCCGCTCCCACGGCGGGCGGGCTCGCGCCCTGATCACCGGGGAGGTAGGGGTGGACGTGGCTTTCCTGGCCGCCCCCTGCTGCGACGACTACGGCAACTTCAATGGCTTCTCCGGCCCCTCGGCCTGCGGCAGTCTGGGGTACGCCATGGTGGATGCCCAGCACGCCCGCACGGTGGTGGCGCTGACCGACAACCTAGTTCCCTACCCAGCCGTACCGGTGGGCATCTCCCAGAGCGTGGTGGACTATGTGGTTGCGGTGGAATCCATCGGCGACCCGGCCAAGATCGTCTCCACCACCACCCGTATCACCACCGACCCCATCGGCCTGCAGATAGCCAAGCACGCAGCGCAAGTAATCGAGTCCTCCGGCCTGCTGAAAGACGGCTTCTCCTTCCAGACCGGCACCGGCGGCATATCCCTGGCCGTTGCCGAACAGGTGCGGGGCCTGATGCGCCGGGGGAACATCAGGGGCAGTTTCGGCTGCGGCGGCATCACCGGGCACTTCGTGGACATGCTGGAGGAGGGGCTGTTCCAGGCGCTGTTCGACGTGCAGTGCTTCGACCTGAAAGCGGTGGAATCCATCGCCAGGAACCGCAACCACCAGGAGATCAGCGCCACCATGTACGCCAATCCCTTCAACAGCGGGGCGGTGGTCAACCGTCTGGACTGCGTGATCCTGAGCGCCACCGAGGTGGACGTGGACTTCAATGTCAACGTCAACACCGAATCCAACGGCTATCTGCTGCACAACACCGGCGGCCACAGCGACACCGCCGCCGGGGCCAAGCTCTCCATCATTGTCGCCCCCTCCATCCGGGGGCGCCTGCCCATCATCAGGGACGAGGTCACCACCATCACCACGCCGGGGGAGACGGTGGACGTGGTGGTCACCGAGCGGGGTATCGCCGTCAATCCCCGCCACCCGGAGCTGAAGGCAGAACTGCTCCGGCGCCGGGCGCCGGTCAAGGAGATCCGCGAGCTGCGCGACGAGATCTACGAGCTGACCGGCGTACCGCGGCCGCTGGAGTTCGAGGACGATGTGGTCGGGCTGGTGGAGTACCGCGACGGGTCGATCATCGATGTCATCCGCAGAGTCAAGGAGTAGCATCCTGGCGGCCCGGGAGGCCAGACAGGAGCTCTTGGACCGCCATAGCGGCACATTCCCCGCTTTCATATTCCTCTCCCTCAACATCCCCGGTGAGTGCAAGACCCCACCCGGTACGGAAGAGCTCTTTTCCTGGGCACTGGAACGGCTGGAGACCAGCCTCCCCCATCTGCACCTGGTGGAGCGGGGCTCGGACCGGCTGGGCCCCTTTGCCCTGCTGGCTGCCGGTCAGGAAGCCGCCCAGGTGAAGCGGCTCTGCGTCTCCCAGGAGGAGAGCAGCCCTGTGGCGCGACTGATCGACCTGGACGTCTACGACAGAAGCGGCGTCCAGATCGGCCGCGGCTCCCTGGGACTCCCCCCCCGCCCCTGCCTGGTCTGCCATCACCCGGCAGTGGACTGCATGCGCCTCGGCCGGCACAACTACCCGGAACTGGCGGCATGCGCCGAGAGGCTACTGGCGGAGTTCAGCAAAGCAGGTGGCTGATAGCGGTTCGAGGACCGGTTTGTTCTCCTCAGCCCAGAGTGCAGACACCGGTGATCCAGGGTAGTGCCCAAGAGGGGGAATCCCCCTACCCCACCGGCTTCCCGCCGAACATGATCTCCTCCAGCTTCCGCTCCTCCTCCGCCAGTTCATCGGGATCAACGCCCTTTTTCCGCAGTTCAAGGTATTGCTCGATAGCCTCGATCTGGGCGCTGCACCTGATCATGCCGGTTTTCAGGAAACCGATAATCGCCCGTTCCACCTCATGGTCCAGCTGTTCCCGGGTCCTGGCGATGCTCTCCTCCAGATAGCGTTTCCGGCACTCCCAGATATCAACACCCAGCAGGCGTGCCGCCGTGGCGAACAGGTCGCTCTCCCGGTCGTACACTTCCATGGAAAGGTGCATGGCGCATTGGGTGCAGATGTGGCGCTGACAGAAATCGCTCCAGGCAATAGAATCGCTGTCCGCATGTTCCGGCATGGCGCCGCACAGCGGACAGGGTAATGTTTCCGAGCTATTTTCGTTTTTCATCCAAACTCCTTTTGGTGTCATCAATGGGCCGCACCCCGGCGTGGCTTCATGCGGCCGGCGACCGTAGCGTATGTGTCAAGTAAAGCGTTCCCGGCCTCAAGTCAAGCCTGAAGTGCGTCCCCGCTCACCGCATGCAGGCGCCCCCGTTTTTTCACAAGCCTCTCATCAGGAATTGCCCGTAGACCGCAGCGTTCAAATCGTTTGTCCTGCACGGCTATTCGGGTACACTACAAGCGACCATCTGTGTTGCACGGCAGGTCAAACGTGGTGACGGTAACACCAGGTCACACGCGGGAAAGGGAAGGAGCAACCATGGAACGGATCATACGCGAGGAGATCGTCGGCTTTGTGCGCAAGAGCCCCGACAACAGGTTCCCGGAGAGCAGGGTCCCCTTTTTCGACGCACCGCAGATCGGCTTCGCCTCGGCCAGGGATCCCCTGTTCGAGCAGTTCAAACAGATCATAGGCGACTTCCACCTGACCCCGGCTGAAATCATGAGGGACTGCCATGGCCCGGCTATGGGTGAGGCAGAGACCGTGATCTGTTGGATTCTCCCCATCACCCGCACCACCAGGGAGAGCAACCGCCACCAGGAGCGGGTTCCTTCACGGGAGTGGGCACTGACCCGCGGCAGCGGCGAGCAGTTCAACACCCTGCTGCGAATGTTCGTGGTCGACCTGCTCAGGCAGAGGGGAGTACTGGCGGTGGCGCCGCTCCTCTCCGGCATGTGGAGCCCCATCAGGCAGGAGCCGGTGGGACTGGCCTCCACCTGGTCCGAGCGTCACGCCGCCTATGTGGCGGGATTGGGCACCTTCAGCCTCAGCGACGGCCTGATCACGGAGCGGGGAATAGCCCACCGCTGCGGCAGCGTCATCACCAATGCGCGCATCACGCCCACGCCGCGAACCGCCCGGGACCACCAGAGCAACTGCCTCTACTTCAGCCGGGGAAGCTGCGGCCTGTGCATACAGCGCTGTCCGGTGGGGGCCATCTCCCGCCAGGGTCACGACAAGGAGAGATGCCGGGAGTACGTCTACGAGACCCTGCGCAACGCCACCGGCCGGGAGTACGGCACCACGGAAAGCGGTTGCGGTCTCTGCCAGACAGGGGTACCCTGCGAGGCCTGCATCCCCCCCGCAAGTAAAACGAGACAACTGACCCTGCAACCGGCTCATAAGGGCTGAGGTGAATTTCCGGTGTTTTCGATGCAACATCCCCCTGTGCTGAAAAGGCTCCTGCTTTCAGGTCCACAAAACGCCGAACAGTTGGCCAGAGATTTGACGATAGCGACGCTGGCCCCCCGTTGACTATCCCTGCCTCAACCCGGCGTCAGTATGTTCGACAACGCCATGAGCGCGAATCCATATCAGCGGCATAGTAGTGACGCGTCTTGTACCAGACATTCATGCTCTCCAGGCTGCCGGCAATATTCGTATTATTTGTCAGGGTGCCTGCAAAGTGATAACCGTTTCGGGCAAAGGTGATGTTCATGCCGAAGGAATAGGCCCGGGCAATGGTGAAAAAGGAGCGGATGCCCCGCTGTTCCATGGCCTCCTCCATCCGTTGCAGCAGAAACAGGGCGATCCCCTGTCCGCGATATGCGGGCAGGATGGCGAAATCGGTCATCTCCACGCTCTTGGAGTCCGGATCCATCTCGGCAGATGAAGCGGCGACCACACCTTCTCCCTGACGCACACCGAAATAGAGCGTCGCCCCCTTCATAGAACTGACGATGAACGAGGCCTTATGGATGGGAAAGGGGTAGCTATCGAAGACCTGGCCGAAGAGCACAGCCAACTCATCCGCATCCCCTTCCCCCGCCACAGCCCAGGAGTACCCATCGGGAAGAGGGGGCTTTCCCTCCCCCGGACGCCCTGCCGCGGTCGAGGCGGCGGAGAGCACTTCCCGGACAAGGGCGGGACGCTTCTCCCGGCGACGCTCCGGCGTCAGGTACTTCCCCAGAAAGCAGACCGGTTCTCCGGTGGGATAGAAACCGGGGATCTCCGCCTCCACCCCGAAGCCGGCGGCGAGAAAATGGCCCGCCGATCCGGAGGGGACCTTGGCGAAGATCTTTGAGTAGCCTTCCTCGCTTGCCAGCCTATCCAGTTTTTCGGGGAGAGCGGGAGCATCGTCCGGGTGCTGCTTCATCAGATAGACCCGGTCATTGCCAGGGCCGTGCTGGATCACCGAGCGCCCGATCAGTTCAATCCGGTCTGCCATTGCTCCTCCGTTTCATGCGGATATTGTCCTCCGGAGTCAGAGAGATGGTTTCGTGAAAATCGGAGAGCAGGCGTTCGATGCCGACGGCCGAATACTCTCCGGTTCCTTCCATATTCAGCTCCAGGCGACAATCGGCGCAGTTGCGGTCGCAGAACACCGCCTCGTACTTCTCCGGCTCCTGGTAGGTGGTGATCACCCCTTCGTAGTTGCGCAGCACCACCTTGTTGGTTGCCAGGGTTATCAGGTAGTTGGGCATGACCGGGATCTTGCCCCCTCCTCCCGGCGCGTCGATGACGTAGGTCGGCACGGCGAAACCGCTGGTATGGCCGACCAGGCTCTCCATGATCTCCATCCCCTTGCCCACCGGCGTGCGGAAGTGGGAAAGTCCCTCGGAAAGATCGCACTGGTAGAGGTAGTAGGGTCGCACCCGGTTCTCCACCAGTCGCTGCATCAGAGTCTTGATGATCATGGGACAATCGTTCACTCCCGCCAAAAGTACGGTCTGGTTGCCCAGGGGGATGCCGGCATTGGCCAGGCGGGACAGCGCCTCCCTGGCCGACGTGGTGATCTCCCGGGGGTGATTGAAATGGGTGTTCAGCCAGAGCGGATGATACCGGGACAAAACGCGGATCAGGCCGGGAGTGATGCGGTAGGGAAGCACGACCGGCATGCGGCTGCCGATACGGATCACCTGCACATGGGGGATGGCGCGCAGTTCTCTCAGGATCCAGTCCAGATGGCTGTCGGGAAGCATCAGCGGGTCCCCCCCCGAGAGGAGCACGTCGCGGACCACCGGGGTGCGGCGAATGTACTCCAGCCCCAGCATGATCTCGTCCTTCCCCGGAATCGAATCCACGTCCCCCACCTTGCGCTTGCGCGTACAGTGGCGGCAGTACATGGAGCAGATGTTGCTGACCTGGAACAGCACCCGGTCGGGATAGCGGTGGGTTATTCCCGGCACCGGACTGTCGGCATCCTCGTGAAGCGGGTCCTCGTGTTCGCAGGAGGTGACCTGCAGCTCATCCGGCGAGGGAAAGGCTTGGCGGAAGACGGGATCGACGGCATAGTTCGTGCGGTCGATCAGGGAGAGGTAGTAGGGGGTTATGGAGAGGGGAAACTTATCGATGGTTTCTTCCAGTTCCCGCTTTCGTTCAGCATCGAATTTGATGCCAAGCAGCCGTTCAAAGGTGGCGATATCCCGTATGGCATGGCGCAGCTGCCAGCGCCAGTCCTTCCAGTGGGACAGCTCGGTGCTCTTGCCTATTTTCCGTGCGATTGCCTGCTGAATTTTGGTGTATATGCTCATAGGTCTCCTGTGGGTGTCTTTCGGGCAAACGGGCCTGCCCGGTTCACACGGAAGAAGTCAGCGTTTCGCCCCGGATGAACCGCTGTTCCGCTTCTTCCCGATCTTCTTGACCTCTGTAGACTTCCTTGACTTCTTGGACTTCTTGACCTCTGTAGACTTCCTTGACTTTTTGGACTTCTTGGACTTCACGGAGGAGACTTTGGAACGCCTGCTCGTTCGCGACGAACGGTACTTCTTTTTCGTACTCCGCTGGAGCGTGCTCTTCCTGGAATTTTTCCGGCTCTTCTTCACCACAGGGCGTTCCCGCAGGCTGTTCAGGAGTTCCTGTGCCTCCTGCAGGTCCGGATCCGCCTTGCGCGCAGCCACCAGACACTCCTTGGCCTTGGTCGTTTTGCCGAGCTTCAGGTAGATTTTCCCCAGCCCCTTCAAAGCCCTGGCATGGTCGTTCTTAAGCGCCAGGGCCTTGCGGTACTCGGAAATGGCCGCCTGATACTCCCGGGCGAAGTCGTGCATCAGCCCCATCCTGAAGTGGCTGTCGGGGTCGTCAGGAAACCGTTCCACCCCCTCCTGCAACAGTTGGCGCAGGGCTCCGTACCGGTGCAGCTTGACGTAGAGAGAGATCAGAGAGTTGCGCGCTTCCGTATCCCTGTTGTCCAGCCGCAGCAGTTCGCGGTACTGGCCGATCGCGCCGTCCCCCATCCCCCTTTTGCAGTAAAGCTCCGCCAACTCTCGACGCAGTTCGGCGTTGTGGGGGGCCAGTTCGATGGCCCGGCGGTACTCCTTGATGGCCTCACCGTACCTGCGATTCTTCTTCAGAACCCTGGCCAGCCTGAAGTAAAATAGCGGGTTAGCCGGCTGCCGCGTGATGAGCTGTCGGTACTCTTTCGTTGCCAGGGTGAGATTGCCGCGCAGAACATAGATATCTGCCAGGTGGCGCCGCGCATCATCGTTGTCCGGTTCCTGCCGCAGGCACTCGCGATACTGACTCTCGGCCTCCTTCAAGCGACCACCACGTTCATGGAGGACCCCCAGCGTGTAGCGCACCGATCCCCGCGACTCATCCAGACGCAGGAGGCGTTCATAGGTGCTGATTGCCTCCCCGTCCTTTCCGGCGGCCATCAGGGCATCGGCAAGCCGCTCCAGGGCCGCCGGCCACTCCGGGCGCTCCGAGAGTGCCGCTCGATACTCGTCGATTGCCTCCTCCCACTGACGCGCCTGCAGATATTCATCCCCACGACGCAACCGTTCGTCGCCACCAGCGCCCGAGAGAAAACCGCAGAGCAGCGAGACGACCAGCATTAGAACAAAAAAACGTAAAATATTAATCATAACCTTCCTTTTCAGTACACAACGAACAGGCTCGCCCCCACCACGGCAGGTACCAGTGTCAAGCCGAGGCATCTCCGCCGCCACGCGTTGCTCACCGGCTGGGCCGCCAGGAGAACGGAATCTGCCGCGGATGTGTGTACGGGAGTTTTATTTGGGGGGGGCGGGACGACTGAAACGGGAATTTTCTGTTGTTTTCCGGAGAGAAAGACCTGTGTCCATCGGATCCGGGCGGCCAGCTTCCCTGCCTGTTGCAACGTCAGTGTCACGGCAGCCTGCTCCGATATCCGCACAACTCCGTTTGAAGCACCAACCTGCTCAGCACGCAACGTTTGATCACACATCATAGGCATACAAATGAGTTGAGTCAACAAAAACCTGCCCGCTATGCCCATATCACCTTGAATTACATGCACTTTCACACAACCACCCGACAGCAGAACATTGCCTTCACAATGCGTGTCGGGACCCCCTGCGCCATGTAGCACAGCCACAAAAAGACATAACGCCGTTTCCACCCACCAGGCGGACATGGGACATCGACTTTGCAGCGTATTTTGCTATTCACAAAGCAGGGCCAATGGGATTAAAATCAGCACCGCTTCGAACATCGTTGCCGTCACCGGATCCCCTCCAGCACCAGACACCCCATCGTGCCGGATACAGGGCGGGCCATGACCGACAACGAACCGCAAGCAACCAATTCATATGTGCCGAATATGCCGCCCCGACCCACCACGAGTAGAGGCCACGCATACCCGACATACATCGCGAGGACAAGGATGGACACCAGCACCAGGGTTGCGAATATTGTCGACAACATTCGGCGTGTATTTCAGGTAATTAACGAACATTCCAAACGAGTGGAAAAAGTAACCGGCATTACCGGCCCGCAGCTCTGGGCGATCAAGAGAATCGCCGAAAATGCGCCCATCAAGGGCGCCGAACTGGCGCGGCGCATGTACCTGCACCCCACCACCATCGTCGGCATACTGGACCGCCTGGAAACACGCGGTTTGGTGGTGCGCACCCGCTCAAAGGTCGATCGGAGGGTTGTGGAAGTCAATCTAACGGAACAGGGAAATGAACTGGTACGCAACGCCCCCGAGGTTGCCCAGGGCATCCTGGTTCAGGGGTTGGAGAAACTGCCCGAAGAGAGGCTGCTGAAGATTTCGGAGGGGATCGAGGAGTTGATCCGGATTCTCGATGCACGGGAAATTCCTCCGCAACTGATGCGGTCACGGGAAGTAAACCTGCCCCACGATGAGAGCGCGCATCCCCCTGCCTGAGTCCCGCACCCCCCAACAGAATGAGGAGAAACAAACCGCCCCCCCCGCGCCCAAGCACCGTTTTCTCCATCGCACCGACCCCTGGCCGCCACTCCCTGTCAGTTGTCGTCACAGACAAGCATATCGGTGAGATCTGCGGCAGAATACCAGCAACTTCTGACAGAGGGATACTGCGGCGGGGCGAAACAACATTTTCGAAAGGAACCCACAACCAATGGAGCAGAACTGTTTTTCGATCGAAATGGCGGTGAGGGATTACGAGTGCGACATGCAGGGGGTGGTGAACAACGCCGTGTACCAGAACTACCTGGAGCATGCCCGCCATGAGTACCTGAAGAGCATCGGCATCGACTTCGCCGACCTCACGGCCCGTGGCATCAACCTGGTGGTGACCAGGGCAGAGATCGACTACAGGATGTCACTGAAAAGCGGCGACCGTTTCGCGGTGGAGGTCTCTCCCGAACGGCTCTCGCCGCTGCGCATCGGCTTCCGCCAGCGCATCCTCCGCCTTCCCGACCGCACGATAGCCGTCCAGGCCCTGATTATTGGAACGGCGCTGAGCGCCACGGGGCGGCCACGGATACCGGCGGAGCTGGATGCCCTGCTGAGGCGCGGCTGATGGCCACGGCTATTCCCCTGAAGCGGACCGACAGGCGAGCGAACGTCATGCTGCGCCTGGAAGGGATCGGCATCGTACGAAGGGAAACGGACGGCACGGAGCGACGCATTCTGGACGACGTACACTGCTACGCCCACAGCGCCCAGATCACCACCATCGTGGGACCGTCCGGCGGGGGGAAAAGCAGCCTGATCCGGCTGATCAACCGCCTGGACGACCCGACCTCAGGAACGATCCGGCTGAATGGAACCGACATTTCCCAGCTCGACCCACTGGAACTGCGCGGCCAGGTGGCCATGGCGCAGCAGAAGCCGTTCATGTTCGAGGGAACCGTGCTGGACAACCTGCAACGCCCCTTTAACTACCGCAAACAAACGCCTCCCCAAGCCGACACCCCCGACCTGCTCCACTCTCTGGAACTTGCCCGCATACCGGTCACCCTGCTCAAGCGCGACGCCCGCACCCTCTCCCTGGGGGAACAGCAGCGGGTGGCGCTCTGCCGCGCCCTGCTCACCAAACCGGTGCTGCTGTTGCTGGATGAACCGACCAGCGCCCTGGACCGGCCCACGGCAGACCACCTGGCCACCACCTTCCGGGAGATCTGCCACAGGGAACGGCTGGCGATCATGCTGGTGACCCACGACCTGCGCCTGGCGGAACAGGTCTCCGATTATCTCTACTATCTGGAGGAGGGGCGCATCAGGGAGGAGGGGGAACCGGCCGAGCTGTTCTCCACCCCGCGCAGCGAAGAGTTGCGCCGGTTCCTGGGCAAGCCTGAAAGGGAAGGAAGCCACTGACATGGAAAGCACAGGCATGGTCAACCTGGGATTGATGGACCTGGTTTTGGTCTACGGGCTGGTGCTGCTGGCCATTGCCCTGGCGCGGCTGCGCAACATCGGCCAGGAGTGGCAGATGTTCTGGGCCTCCCTGCGCATGGTGATCCAACTCTTCGCCGTCGGCGCCCTGCTGCACCTGGTATTCAGCGTCAGGAGCCCCCTGGCCACCCTGGCCATCCTGCTGGTGATGGGGCTCTGCACCCTGCAGGTGGTGGGGGGGCGCATGGAACGGAAGATGCCCCGCTTCTACCGGGTGATGGCTACCGCGCTGCTGACGGGGTGTGGGGGAGCAACCTTCGTGCTCTGCGGCCTGGCGCTGGACTATACCCCCTGGTACGATCCCCGCTACCTGATACCGCTGGCCGGCATGATCATCGGAAACTCCATGAACGGCGCCACCCTAGCCGCGGAGCGGCTAGCATCGGGCATCCACGAGCGGCGCGAGGAGCTGGAGGCGGCCATCTGCCTGGGCGCCACCTCCCGCCAGGCAGCGGAGCCGATCGTGCGCCAGGCATTCCGGGCGGCGCTGATGCCGACCATCAACACCATGGCCGCCATGGGGATCGTCTCGCTCCCCGGCATGATGACCGGCCAGATCCTCTCCGGCACCGATCCGATCGTTGCCGTGCGCTACCAGATCGCCATCATGTGCGCCATAACCGGCGCGGTGGGCATCAGCTCCTACCTGATCCTGCTCCTGGGATACCGCCACTACTTCACCCCAGCCCACCAGGTGCGGGGTGAGGAGTCGTAACCTTCCGCTGCGGAACACAACGGATTCCCCACTCGTGCATCCGCATATTGTCGATTTTTTTATCACTCAAACTACATTGAACAGCTGATGTCCATCGCCCCATAAATGCGTTTGTTCCCAAGACAAGCCAAGGCTATCAAACAACATCTCAATGAAAATTCACCTCATTTCAATGCATTACCATCACTATCATCACCAGAAAAGCATCGATAGCACAATGCTCAATCGCCTATTGTACTCAAATAGATCATAGCTGCCTGCTTTGCATGAACGCTTCACAAGAGAACGCGTCAAGTCGGTATTTTTTACAGACATGATCCAAAACAGGCAGCACCACAAAAAATAGCTTGAATTTCAAATACTTACAATCTGGCGCATTTCATGCAGGAAACAAGCACTTTCTATTCAAAACAAAAGGAGGAGTCAAGATGAAAAAAACAGTGCAAACTCTCATGACGTTGGTTGCGGTACTGGCCCTTGCAGGAGCGGCTCACGCCGTCACTTTTACTGCTTCATCCAGTTTTTCGGATCTCAGCGGAAACGACGAAAATTTCAAGTGGTCAGTTGCAAGCAAAACTATTTCCGATTTCAACCTCAACGTTGGACAGTCTAACACTTTTTCCTATGGCAAGTTCTCGACTAACGACTTTCCCATCGACAATCTGGATGGCAATGATAATAATGATTCTTTTGTCTCAAATCTGTTTATCACCCCTCCAACACCAAACGCTACAGCGTCCGGGACAGGTGAACCTGATGCCGTTAAATCGGGCTATTGGATAATTTGGCCAATTTGGTACAACGACACCAGTACTGCTTCCGTTGATTTTGACAACACCCCGATTGAAATCACCTTTGGAAATGGTGGCAAGTATACTGTCGCCTTTAATGATCTCAATGGTATCGAAGACAATTGTAATTATGACCTGACCGCAACACTTACACTTGTTTCCGACTCCACCCCCGTTCCCGAACCTTCCACCATGTTTCTGCTCGGCGCCGGCCTGCTGGGTGTCGTCGGCCTGCGCAGGAAGTTCAACAGGTAACCTGAAAAATTCGATCAAAAAAAGAAAAGGCGGGATCAATCTGGTCCTGCCTTTTCTTTTGCCCACATGAACAGAGTACTGTTGCAACCCATCGCAACGCACTCACTCCCCGCAAGCGACGGTTCCCCCTCTCCCACCGGCTATCCACACATCAGTTGAAAGTCAGGGCGGCAGCACATCCCCGCGCAACATTGTTCCCCCCCGAACACTGTCAAGCAATCCGATAGTCCCCCTTGCGCGGCGGCTTGGGCCAGGCCCCACCACCACAGGCGCCGCCCTTTACAAGCACGTTCCCCTGTGCTAGCTTTGCGCACATTTTTCCGTTCCGCGGCACGGAGTCTGACCTCCCCGACAGACCGCGCCACGAACACCCAGGAGTACCCCATGAAACGTAAGGCACTGGCCCTCTTCTCCGGCGGACTGGACTCCATCCTGGCGGTCAGACTGATGCAGGAGCAGGGCATCGAGGTGGAGGCGGTCAGCTTTGTGCTCCCCTTCTTCAGCTGTTCCAGCGACGGCACGGAGCGCGACCTGGCAGCGGCGCGGGTGGCCCGACACCTGGGCATCCCCATCTGGGTCATCAACTTCGGCCCCGAATTCCTGGAGCTGATCCGCAACCCGCTGCACGGCTACGGCAAGGCGGTCAACCCCTGCATCGACTGCCGCATCCACATGCTGGTCAAGGCCAGGGAGCAGATGGTGAAGTGCGGCGCCGACTTCATCATCACCGGCGAGGTACTGGGACAGCGCCCCATGAGCCAGCGCCGCGATACCATGAGCGTGGTGGAGCGGGAGAGCGGACTGGAGGGGTTGCTGCTGCGGCCGCTGTCGGCCCTGCATTTCGAGCCGACCATCCCGGAACGGGAAGGATGGGTGGATCGGGAGAGGCTGGCGGCCATCAAGGGGCGTTCCCGCAAGGAGCAGATGCGGCTGGCAGACGAACTGGGGGTGACGGAGTACCCCAATCCGGGCGGCGGCTGCCTGCTCACCGAGGTCTCCTTCGCCCCCAAGGTGCGTGACCTGTTTGAGCATTGCGACCAACTCGACCCGCGCGACTTCCGGCTGCTCAGGATCGGCCGACACTTCCGCCTGGGTGAGCGCTGCAAGCTGATCATCGGCCGCGACGAGAGGGACAACAAACGACTGGAAGAGGCCCTTCTGCCGGGCGAGACCTGCCTGCGCTGGATGGACGGCAACACCCCCCTGGGAGTGTTGACAGGGAATCCGGAGGAACGGCACCTGGATCTGGCCAGCCGCCTGCTCCTGCGCTACACGCGGGCCGAGGCGGGCAGCACCTGCCGGGTGCGGGTCACGGTGGATGGCCGCGAGTCCCTCCGGGAAGTTGCCCACACCATGAGCGAGGAAGAGCTGGGGCACTACCGCATCGACTAGTCCCTCGCCAACGTTCCGCCTGCACCACGAAGCCCCATCCATGACCAGGCTCATGAATGGGGCTTCGATGTTCGCAAAAGAGCGTAACAAAAACCTGACGTTGCGTGGATACGGCGATTCTGGCCTGGCGGGGCAAAGCGAAACGCCACGGCCAGGGAGGCGTCACAGAGGAGTCGCTCTGTTACCCCAGGTGCAGCTCGTCCAGGGAGAGCCGGAATCCGGGCAGGAACTTCTCCATGAAATAGCGCACCTCGGGCAGGGGGCTGGCGGCCAGCAGGGCCTGGTGTTCGGCCCCGGCGCGACGGAACTCCATGTTTCCGGACTTCTCCTCCTCGACGCACTTCACCAGGGCGGCGATCTTGTCGGCCGCCTTGACCAGCTGGACATACTCCCCATCGGCCTCGAAGAAGAAGAGCGGCTCGTACTCCGCGGCCAGCTCCGGCGGCAGCATGGCCAGCAGCTTGCGCCGGGCGCGGTCCTCCAGCTGATGGAAGGAGCGCTTGAAGTTGGGGTTGAAATGCTTGACCGGGGTGGGCATGTCTCCGGTGAAGATCTCGCTGGCATCGTGGAAGATGCCGAACAGCGCCACCCGGTCAGGGTTGAGCGTGCCGCCGAAGTAGGTGTTGCGGATCATGACAAGGGCGTGGGCGATCACCGCCACGTCCAGGCTGTGCTCCTGGATGTTTTCCGGCACGGTGTTGCGCATCAGCCCCCAGCGGCTGATGTAGCGCATGCGCGAGAGGAAGGCGAAAAAGTCGTACTGTTGTGACGGAGCGTTCTTTTCTTTCACGCAGATCCCCTTTTCTCAGATGGCATCGGTACTATCGACCGAAATGACCGTAAAGCGGTCGTCAAAGCAGCGATCCAGTATCGGCCGCACCTCATTCCAGGAGAGCCCCCCTCCCCCGCAGCCGGGACGTGGCACGACAACGGAGCGCCACCCCTGCTCATCGGCCAGGGCGACCAGTTCCCGTGCCGACCGCTCGATCAGGCGCAGGTCGGGAACCTGGTAGGGGGAATGCTCCACCGGGAAACTGACGATGTTCTCGCCCAGGTACTGCACATGGTTGCCCCCCTCCACAAGCCGTCGGCCCAGCAGCTGGGCCATGTCAGGGAACAGCGAGGCAGCCTGGGCCGCCACGCCGCGTCCCATCACCGCCTTGCCGCTCCTGCTCACCTGGCCGTTGGTGGTGATGGCAACGATGGCGCTGTCGCGATACTCCCAGATGTCGCCACGTATTTCCTTCACAGGTTCGTGCTCCTCGTAAAAAAACCCCGCGCCGTGTCACTATCGCGGGGTTTTGACAGGTTTGAAAAACGGACGGGCAGGGAAACGGTGAGTTGGATCAGTACAGCTTGCCGATGAATTTGGCGATTTCCTCGCCCTGGTCCTTGGCCTGGATCTTGAAAACCTCTCCCACGAACCCGATGGCCGTTCCCTCATGCCCCGAGCGGGTATCGCTGAAGGTGGCCAGCTCCTTGCCGCTCCTGGCATCGATCAACCTGCCGGAAACAGAGATGTTGGTCTTGGCCCCTTCTGGCGCAAACCAGCCGAGAAAGACCTTGGCTGCGCCATGGCCGGCATTGAAGCGAGTGAATTTCCCCTCCAGGATAACGGTTTTCGCGGAAGTGCCCCCCTTGGCGGAAACCCTGGCAAAGCGGGTCTCGCTCTTCAGGGTTTTCACGATACTCTCGGTAAGGATCCTGACGATCTCCGGCTTGACCTCTTTGAGCCGTGCCTGTTCATCCTTGTCCATGTTGACGACTTCGGCCCCTTCGACCGAAAAATCCCTGACGATGATACCATCGTAGCGTGCCGACAGCTTTTCCGTCAGCAAGACCGTCTCTTCTCCCAGGACATCCGGTTTGGGCAGCACGCCCTCCCCGGCCCATGCCAGCACCGTCCAGCCCATGACAAGCAGTACCACGGAAACGAGTCTCTTCATGTAAACCTCCCGGTGAAACTGGATTTATGTGTCGCGATATATACCTGCCGGGGATTGTTTTGTCAAACGCGTCACGCACGTTCACCGGATCAGAACCGCTGCAAGGGCTGTTTTTTACTGACAGGCAGACCCGTTTCTGCAAGAATCGGCGGCAGCGCCAGCCCTGTAAGCGCCACAAGACCCATACCACAGACGCACGAATCCCGCGAGATCTGCCATTACGGCATTTCCGCGGAGACGGAAAGGAAACCCCATGACCAGCCACGACAGCGGCGCCCATGTGGCTAAGCTGATGAATATGGACAAGAGCGCGCTCCCCGCCGATGGCGGCGACCGCTTCAACCGCCTGATCTTCGCCCGCAGCCCCTACCTGCTCCAGCACGCCGAAAACCCCGTAGCCTGGTACGAGTGGGGCGACGAGGCATTCGCGACTGCCAGAAGCGGTAATCTGCCAATCCTGCTCTCCATCGGCTACGCCACCTGCCACTGGTGCCACGTCATGGCCCATGACGGCTTCGAGGACGACCAGGTGGCCGACCTGCTCAACCGCCACTTCGTCTGCATCAAGGTGGACCGGGAGGAGCGCCCCGACATCGACGACTTCTACATGACCGCCTCCCAAGTACTGACCGGCAGCGGCGGCTGGCCGCTGAACATCTTCATGACCCCGGACAGGCGCCCCTTCTTCGCCATGACCTATCTCCCCAGGCAACGGTTCATGGAACTGCTGGCAGGCATCGTCACGCTCTGGCAACAGCATCCCGGCGAGGTGGAAAAGAACTGCAGCGCCATCATGGAGGGGATCGAGCGTCTCTCCCGGGGCAACGACCATGAATGCCCGGTGCTGGCGGAACTGGACTCCCTGGCCTTTGAGCAGCTTTCCGCAATCCACGACCGTACCTGGGGCGGCTTCGGTCCGGCGCCCAAATTCCCACTGCCGCTCTCCCTGGGCTGGCTGGCCGGCCAGGGAATGAACGGCAACCAGGAGGCGTTGGAGATGGCTCAGAAGACCCTGGGCATGATACGGCAGGGGGGAATATGGGATCAACTGGGGGGCGGAGTGCACCGCTATTCCGTGGACGAGCGCTGGCTGGTGCCCCATTTCGAGAAGATGCTCTACGATCAGGCATTGCTTGCCATGGCCTGCCTGGACGTCTGCCTGGCCGGCAATGACCCGGCCTTCCTGACCATGGCCGAGGACATCTTCAGATTCGTGGGACGTGAGCTGACCTCGACCGAGGGCGCCTTCTTCTCGGCCCTGGATGCGGATTCCGGGGGAGAGGAGGGAGCCTACTACCTCTGGACGCGGGACGACATCGAAGAAATCCTGGGCAGGGACGGGGAGTTGTTCTGCCGCTTCTTCGACGTGGGCGAGAAGGGGAACTTCCAGGGGCAGAACATCCTGCACATGCCGGTTGACCTGGAAACCTTCTGCACGGGAGAGGACCCGGAACGGACCGGAGAGATACTGGACGACTGCCGGGAACGGCTGCTGGAATACCGGGAAGAGCGCAGCTATCCCTTGCGGGACGAGAAGATCATCA
Source organism: Pelobacter propionicus DSM 2379 (assembly GCF_000015045.1). Lineage (GTDB taxonomy): Bacteria > Desulfobacterota > Desulfuromonadia > Geobacterales > Pseudopelobacteraceae > Pseudopelobacter > Pseudopelobacter propionicus. Next base: position 1,119,038 of record NC_008609.1, on the reverse strand, counting down.
CCTCCTGGAACGGTCTGATGATCGCGGCCCTGGCCAGGGGCGGCGCACTCGGCGGAGAGCAGGAGTACATAGAGAGCGCATCCCGCGCCGCGCGCTTCATCCTGAAAAACCTGCGGCGACAGGATGGCCGGCTGCTGCGCAGCTACCTGGCCGGCCCGTCGTCCACACCGGCCTTTCTGGAGGATTACGCATTCCTCTGCTGTGGTCTGATCGAGCTATTCGAGGCCACCCTGGACAGCTTCTGGCAGGAGCAGGCGCTCCTCTTGGCCGACGAGATGCTGCGCCTCTTCCGCGACCCCGTACGCTGCGTTTTTGTCACGGTCGGCCTGGATGCCGAGCAGATGGCGGGCCAGAGCCCACGGGACAGCGACGGCGTCCTTCCCTCGCCGTTCTCCCGCGCGGCGCACTGCTTCATCCGCCTGGGCTATGCCTGCGACCGCGACGACTTGCTGGACCACGCCCATCTCCTGCTCGGCGCCCCCCTGGATGACGCCGCGGAAAATCCCCTCTCCCACCTGGGGGCTCTGCAGGCGCTGGCCATGCTGGAGCAGGAACCAACCATCATCCACTTCAGGGGACAACGGGACTCACGCAGGATCGCCTCGCTCTTGGCCAGCACCAGGAGTTTCCCCCTCCCCAACCTGGTCATCCGCTTCACGGAAACCGACCACGAGGGAGAGGCGCTGGTCTGCGCCCAGGGGAGTTGCCATGGCCCCTTTCCGGACGAAAGTTCACTGGAGCGGCAGCTCTCCCGGCTCTGTGGGCAGGGGTGAGCGCACCTGTCGAAGCCACCCAGAGTGAAAAAAAAGAGAGCCGCACCCGGATGGGTGCGGCCCTCTCGTCTACAGCTGGTGCGAACGGAATTACTTCGCAGCCGGAGCTGCCGGGGTTGCCGGAGTTGCGGCGGGAGCTGCTTCTTTCTTTGCGGCCGGTTTCTTGGCGGCTTTCTTCTTGGTGGTTTTCTTCTTAGCCGGTGCCTTCACTTCTTTTTTAGCAACGGCAGGAGCAGCGGCTTCAGCGGCAGGAGCAGCAGGAGCTTCGGCGGCGAAAACAACGGCTGAGAAGGACAGGGCTACGAGAGCGGCAACAACGGAGGACAGAACTTTTTTCATGGGTACATCTCCTTTGGAAAATTGGGTGTTACGAGGTTACAGGTAAAGCATATCGGGTGCCAACAAAGACAAAATCCACAACAAGCCGATATCACAAGAGTATTCTATTCCACACCCGACAGAGCGCCTGCACAGGGCACCCCATATCAAACCAGCAATACCGCATATGGGGTATCCGCCAAAAAAATCCTGCCGAAAGTCCGCTCCCCGATCACTACCAACGGCAACAGGTGTTGAAAGCCGCCCCCAGCTACTGCTACAGTGAGGCATGCCAGATGCCGTGCACCGCCATTACGAGACCTACCCCTACCCCCAGTACCCCCTGCTTGCATCCCTGCGCCGGGAGGACAGCTATGCCCTCAACCTGGACGCCCTCTGGGCCAGATTCAACGGAGAGCTCCCTGCGGGCGACGGACGGCGCATGCTGATCGCGGGATGCGGCAGCTTCGCCCCCTACCCCTTCTCCGTCGCCAATCCCCATGCCGAGATCACCGCCCTGGACCTCTCCCGGCGGAGCCTGAACCGCGCCCGCCTGCACTGCCTGCTGCACGGCCGAAGAAACGTCTCCTTCCTGGGCGGCGACCTGCTGGACCCGACCATCGCGCCCGGCCCCTTCCAGCTGATCGATGCCTACGGAGTGCTGCACCACCTGGACGATCCGCTACAGGGATTCAGGGCACTGTCGGCGCGCCTGGCACAAGGGGGCATCCTGAGACTGATGGTCTACAGCCGTTACGCGCGCCGCGAGGAGGAGTCCATCCGGCGCGCATTGCGCCTGCTGGGGGTGCGCGACACCGCCACGCTGAAACGCCTGCTCGCACGCGCCCGCCCCGGTTCGCGCCTGCGCAGCTTCGCCCGGACATCCGTCGAGGCCAGCTTCGAAGCAGGTCTGGCCGACGCCCTGCTGCACCCCTGCGTGCATACCTTCCGCATCCACCACCTGATGGAACTCCTGGAGCAGAGCGATCTCAAGCCGCTGCTCTTCGCCCATCAGGGCGCGCTGGAATCCGTGGCCCAGGAGGTTGAACGACTCCACCGCCTGGAGACACACCGCGACTCGCCCGGCAATTTCGTCCTCTACGCGGGACGGAGGACAGCCTCTCCCTGCACCGACAGGGGCTGCTCCCTGCTGCTCAACCCCTGCCTGGCCGGGGCGGTCTCCCCGCTGCGCCTGGGAACGGTTCAGATACCGGGCCGCCTCGGCCACCCCAATCCCCCCCTGGGAAGGGGCGAGCGGGCCTTCCTGCGTCGCTTCCTCACCCCGGTCAGCCGGGAGTCACTCTCCCCCGAAGAGCGTCGGGCCGCGGATGTTTACACAAAAGCGCTTTTTCTGCTACAGTACCGCGGCTGAAAAACCCGCTCCATATCAGAAACAGCACCAGGAAGGATTGTAACGACCAATGGCAGACCATACCCCCATGATGCGGCAGTACCTGGAGATCAAGTCCGGGTACCCCGATGCAGTCCTCTTCTTCCGCATGGGGGATTTCTACGAGATGTTCCTGGACGACGCCCTGCTGGCGTCGCGCATCCTGGACATCACCCTGACCTCGCGCAACAAGGGGAGCGGCGACGAGATCCCGTTCTGTGGCGTCCCCTACCACTCCGTCACCCCCTACATCACCAAGCTGATCGAGAACGGCCACAAGGTCGCCATCTGCGAACAGGTGGAAGACCCCAAGCAGACCAAGGGGATCGTGCGTCGCGAGGTGGTCAGGGTGATCACCCCCGGCCTGCTGATCGAGACCGAGAACCTCTCCCCGGACGACAACAACTACCTGCTGGCGCTGCATCAGGGAGCTGAGGAGCAGTGGGGGGTGGCCTGGCTGGACCTCTCCACCGGAGAGTTCCGGGTAACCGAACTTGCCGGTCCGGGGTCGGCCCTGGCCGAGGCGGTCTGCATCAATCCGGCCGAGGTGCTGCTGGCCGATGGTGTGCGACTGGAGGAATTCCCCGCCGACCTGAAGGAATACCTGGCTCAGAAGATCGTTTCCCGCGCCCCGGCCTGGGTCTATGAGCGCGACTACACCTCGTCGCTGATCTGCGATCAGTTCGGCGCCGCCTCCCCCGACGTGCTGGGGCTGGAGGGGCTCCCCTCGGGGCTTTTGGCCGCCGGCGCGGCCCTGTACTACCTGCGTGAAAACCGCAAGTCAGCCATCCCCCACATCCGCGACATCCGCGTCTACCAGCGCAGCGAGCATCTTGCCCTGGACCCGGCCACCAGGCGCAACCTGGAGATCACCGCCAGCATGGCCGAGGGGAAGAAGAGCGGCTCCCTGCTGGGCTGCCTGGACCGCACCGTCACCGCCATGGGTGCCCGCCGCCTGAAGCAGTGGCTCGGCTATCCCCTGGTGGGGCTGGAGCCGATCCGCAGCCGCCTGGATGCGGTGGAGGAGCTGCTGGAGGGGGCAACCACCCGCGACGAGCTGGCCGCCCAGATGAAGGGCATCGCCGACCTGGAGCGGCTCAATGGCCGCATCGGCATGGCCTCGGCCTCTGGACGCGACCTGCGCGCCCTGCACGACTCCCTGCAGCGCATCCCCCCCCTGAGGGAGCTCATGGCAACCATGCAGACAGCACTGCTGTGCCAGCTGACCAAAGAGATCGACCCGCTGGAGGACATTCTAGACCTGGTGGGACGGGGCATCGTGGAGAATCCCCCCTTTTCCCTGCGCGAGGGGGGGATCATCGCCCCCGGCTACAACCCGGAGCTGGATGAACTGCGCAGCATCAGCCACGAGGGGAAGGGGTTCATCGCCCGGCTGGAGGCCCAGGAGCGGGCGCGCACCGGCATTTCCTCGCTGAAGATCCGCTTCAACAAGGTCTTCGGCTACTCCATCGAAATCACCAAGAGCAACCTGGCCAGCGTGCCGGCCGACTACATCCGTCGCCAGACCCTGGCCAATGCCGAGCGTTATATCACGGAGGAATTGAAGAACTACGAGGAGAAGGTGCTGGGAGCCGAGGACCGCATCCATGAACTGGAGTACAGCCTGTTCCAGGAGATCCGCGAACGGGTGGCCGGCGAAGGGAGCCGCATCGCCTGCTCGGCCTCTGGCCTGGCCACCCTGGACGTGCTCATATCCCTGGCCGGCGTGGCCGACGAGCGCGGCTACTGCAAGCCTTTAGTTGATGATTCCCAGGTGATCGACATTCATGATGGCCGCCACCCGGTGATCGAGGCCATGAAGCTGGGGGAGCGCTTCGTCCCCAACGACACCCTGCTGGACGGAGGCGAGAGCCAGATTCTGATGATCACCGGCCCCAACATGGCCGGCAAGTCAACCTACATGCGCCAGGTGGCCCTGATCACCCTGATGGCCCAGGCCGGCAGCTTCGTTCCGGCGGCGTCGGCGCGCATCGGCATCGCCGACCGCATCTTCACCCGCGTGGGGGCCGGCGACAACCTGTCCCGGGGTCAGTCCACCTTCATGCTGGAGATGATGGAGGCGGCCGGCATCCTGCGCAATGCCACCCCCAAGAGCCTGATCGTCATGGACGAGATCGGCCGGGGCACCTCCACCTTCGACGGCGTCTCCATCGCCTGGGCCGTGGCCGAATACATCCACGACACCCCCACCTGCCGCTCGCGGACCCTGTTCGCCACCCACTACCACGAACTGACCGAACTGGCGGCCACCCGGGAGCGGATCAGGAACTTCACCGTGGCGGTCAGGGAGTGGAACGACCAGGTCATCTTCCTGCGCACCATCGTCCCCGGCGGCGCCTCCCACTCCTACGGCATCCAGGTGGCCCGTCTGGCCGGCATGCCGGCCGACGTCATCGAGCGCGCCAAAGAGATCCTGCGCAACCTGGAGAACGGTGAATTTGAGGAGGGTGCGCCGCGCATCGCCAAAAGCCGAAGGCAACGCACCCCGGACCCCTCGCCCCAGTTCTCCCTGTTCGAGAGCGACGAGGACCTGCTGCGCACGCGGCTGAAGAAGCTGAACATCGCCACCCTGACCCCGTTGGAGGCGCTCAACCTGCTGGACGAACTGAAGCGCATGGCCTGAGTCGAATCTGCCGCCGACCCGCTCCGGGATCAGTCCAGCATGATATGATCCCCCGGCTCCTTCAGATCATTCAGCTCCGGATAGATCTCGCTCAGATCGTTCAGCAGCCTCTCGAAGTTCTTGATGGCCGCCTTCAGGTCGGCGAACCAGAGCAGCTCCACCGTGTGGCCGCAGTGGGTGCAACTGTCGCAGGCCCGCTCCCCCTGGGGAATGGCCCGGTGGATGGTGTAGTAGCCGCAGGCGGAGCACTTCTGCCGGTGCAGTATGGGCTTGACTTCCCTCTCGATGAACATCTCGTTCTCCTTCCTGTCTGATACGTGTTGCATGCGTTCCGGCTTGGACTATACGCATATCAGCATTTTTTTCCAACTCCCTTTAATCCCTGATCCACGGAAATGCCCGCGGGCATGCTCCGGCCAGTCAGGGGGGCAGGAGAAGCACCAGGCCAACTGACACATCGGATCAACTCCGGTTTTTGCAAAAGATTGAACAAACTGAATATTTCTGCTATGACACTCCCTGGGCCCGTTGGAAACATCCTTCCCGAATGCCCATTTCGGGAGAGGGCAACAATCATGAATCGCTCCGGCGGAATGCCGCTCCGGGAAGAAGCCAGCCATATGAACAGAATCCTGCACATACTCGTCTGCCTGCTGCTGACCTGCCTGCTGCCACTGCATAGCCAGGCCGCCAGGAAGAGCCAGACCGCCTTCACGTCACAGAGTTCCGCCACCCGGCGCCCCCTGGCCGTCCTGAACGACATCAAGCACTGGTCTACCCCCGACTACACCCGCGTTTCAATAGAACTGGACCAGGACGTGGTCTGGGAAGCCCATGAACTGGGCAAGGGGGGCAACGGCAAACAGGGCAGGATCTTCATCGACATCAAACGCAGCAGGCTGGCCATGGGGATCAAAAACATCACCATCGGCGACGGCCTGCTGAAGGGAGTGCGCGTGGCCCAGTACCGGCCAGAGGTGGTGCGGGTGGTGCTGGACACGCAGAATATCAAGAGCTACAAGGTATTTCCCCTCTCCACCCCGGCGCGCCTGGTGATCGATGTGCGCGGCGAACGCCCCACCGAGATTTCCCGCATGGAGCAGACACTCAGCACGCCCCCCGCCCCGACAGCGGAGCCCGGACGCAGCGAAGTGGCGGCGGTAACGAAGCGAACAAAGTCGCCGCGCAAGGTCAGCCACTCCAAGATTCGCCGCATCGTGCTGGATCCCGGCCATGGGGGCCACGACCCGGGAGCCGTGGGAGCGGGCGGCACCCAGGAGAAGGATGTGGTGCTGGCCATCGGACTCAAGCTGCGCGAGCTACTTCGGGAGGAACTGGGGCTGAATGTGGTCATGACCCGCACCAGCGACGTCTTCATCCCCCTGGAGGAGCGCACCGCCATCGCCAACAAGGTCAACGCCGACCTGTTCCTCTCGATCCACGCCAATGCCGCCCCCAACCACGCCGCATCGGGCATCGAAACCTACTACCTGAGCCTCGCCAAGACGGAGAAGGCGGCCCGCCTGGCGGCCAAGGAAAACGGCACAACCCTGGAGAAGGTCAGCGTGCTGCAGGCCATCCTGTTCGACCTGATGGCCAACTACAAGCTGAACGACTCGGCACACCTGGCCAACGACGTGCAGAAGGCGCTGCACAAAAAGATCCACGGACTGCATGCCGACGTCAGGAACCTGGGGGTCAAGCAGGGCCCCTTCTATGTCCTGGTGGGCGCCACCATGCCCAGCATCCTGGTGGAGACCGCCTTTGTCAGCAACGTCGAGGAGGAAGCCCGCCTGAAGGACCCCGCCTACCAGGAAGCTACCGCCGAGGGGATCCTGGAGGGTGTGCGCGCCTACATCTCCAGCCTGAAGTAACCCGCCGCGATCCGGCGTGATGAGACCTCCACGAGGAGCATGAATATGACCGATGACAACAAGCTGAATGGCGACACCGCGCTCAGCCCCCATGACACCCGGTACCTGTTCATCCTGCCGTTTTCCACGGACCCGGTTGTCGCCAGGCGCTTCCTGGCACGGGACAGCAGCATAGTCGGCAACATACGCTTCGGCAAAATCCTGGAGACACTGGACAAGGTGGCAGAGAATACGGCCATGGCCTATGTGCAGAGATTCTACCCCGAGGCGCGGGTGGTTACCGCGGCGGTGGACAACATCGTCCTCAGAAACCCCGCCGACACCAAGCGCGACCTGGTCTTCTCGTCCCAGATAAACCACGTGGGCAGGTCATCCATGGAGGTGGGCATACGGGTCGAGCGCTTGGGAGAGGGGTCGAGCCACCTGGCCAGCTGCTATTTCACCATGGTGGCCCGCTCCGCAGACAGCGGCGAGGCCAGAAGCCTCTCCCTCCCTCCGCTCCAGTACCCGCAGGAGCTTGACAAGAAGCGCTACCAGAAGGCGGAACTGCGTCGTCAGGCGTATCGCGACGGGCTGGCCCAGGCCGAGGAGATGCCCTCCTTGGACGAGTACTTGTTTCTCAAGAAACTGCACAAGGAGCAGGAGGAGGAGGGGTTCAGCGGCATACGCGCCGGCCAGCTGGTGCTGGAGTCCACCTGCCGGGCCTATCCCGAACAGGAGAACGTCCCCAAGACCATCTTCGGTGGCTATCTGATCAGGAAGGCCTACGAACTGGCAGCCCTGGCGGCCGAGATGGTCGCCCCCAACAGGGCGGTGCCGTGCCAGGTAAACCGCATCAACTTCAACCAGCCGGTACTGCTTGGGGACCAGCTGAAATTCACCGCCAGGGTGGTTTACACCGGCAGAACGACCGTTACGGTACAGTCCGATATCGAGCGTTTCAACCGCAACGCCGGCGACAAGTCGCTCTCCAACTCCTGCCTGTTCACCTTCCGCAACGTGGACAGCGATATGCAGCCGCAGCCGGTGCCGTTCATCTATCCGGTCACCTATGCGGAGGATGCGAGACTTCTCAGCGCCTACCGCCAGAGGCTGGACTAGGGTCGCCGGCTCTCCGCCTGCTGACATCGCGAAGATTCTCCACACAAAAAAACCGCCTGATTCCCGGGCGGTTTTTTTGTGCGTCACGCAGGTCGGTGAGCGCTTAACCTGTCATGGCGATGACTTCCTCATAGGTCGTGATCCCTTCCAGCATCTTGCGCACCGCCACCTGGCGCAGGGTTATCAGGCCATCCTCGCCAGCCGCAGCCAGCAGGTCGGCCAGTTCCACGTCGGCGCTGATCAGTCCCTTGATACGGTCGCTCATATCCAGCACCTCGAACAGTCCGGTGCGCCCCTTGTACCCGGTACCGCGGCACTCCTTACACCCCTTGCCCTCCCAGACCGTAAGCCCCTTCTTGCCCAGCCGCAGGTACTCCTGTTCGGCAGAAGTCAGTTCCCGCTCGCTCCTGCAACGAGGGCAGATCCTGCGCACCAGGCGCTGGGCGATGATGCCGATTACCGTGGCCGAGATCAGAAACGACGGCACCCCCAAGTCCAGCAGGCGGATGATGGACGAGACCGAATCGTTGGTGTGCAGGGTCGAGAGCACCAGGTGCCCGGTCAAAGCGGCCTGCACGGCGTTTTCAGCGGTCTCCCGGTCGCGGATTTCGCCGATCATGATCACGTCCGGGTCCTGGCGCAGGATGTTGCGCAGGATGGTATCGAACCCCACGCCGATGGCATGCTGAACGCCGATCTGGTTGAACTCCTCCATTACCATCTCGATCGGGTCCTCTACCGTAACGATATTGACCTCGGGCGAGGAGAGCTTCCTCAGGGTGGAGTAGAGCGTGGTGGTCTTGCCGCTGCCGGTGGGGCCGGTTACCAGAATAATGCCGTTGGGGCGGTTGATGAAGGAGTTGTACAGCGTCAGCTCACGGGGATTAAAGCCCATGCTGTCCAGGTCCTGCAGCAGGATATCCGGATCGAAGATCCTTATGACCACCTTTTCCCCAAAGGCCACCGGTACGGTGGAGACGCGCAGTTCCATCTCCTTGGCGTTGACGCTGGTCTTGATGCGGCCATCCTGGGGACGGCGCTTCTCGGCCAGGTCCATGCGGGAGAGAAGCTTGATGCGCGACACCATCGGGGCGTGCAGCTGCTTGGGAATGCTGTGGATGTTATGCATGACCCCGTCCAGCCGGAAGCGCACCAACGACTTCTCGCGCTTGGGCTCGATATGGATATCGCTGGCACGCTGGTCAAAGGCGTACTGCAGCAGGAATTCCACCGCTGCCACCACATGTTTGTCGTTACTCTCGATCTCCCCCTGCCCCTTAAGCCTGACAAACTGCTCCAGGTTGCCCAGGTCAACACCGTTTGCCGCCTCGGCCTCGGCAGCCACCACCGAGGCGCGAAAACCGTAAAACTCCCGCAGGATCTTGAGGATATCGCTCTTGGAACTGAGCACCCGCCGGATCGCCAATCTCCGCGCGGCAGCCAGTTCATCCACCAGATGCAGGTTGAAAGGGTTGGCCACGGCGACCGTGATGGCCCCCGGTTCCTCGGCAACGGTAACGATCAGGTGTTTGAGGGCGAAGGGACGCGGGATGTGGGCGGTTACGACGTCCAGGTTGAGTTTGAGCGGGTCGATCTTCAGGTAGGGGATGCCCAGCTTGTCGGCCACCACCTCGGTGATGACATCCTCGGTCAGCCAGGAGCCAGGGGCGTCGCAGATTTCCAGATTGAACGAGGCGATCAGCTCGGCGGGAGAAACCAGCTCCGCCACGGGATGGCCGCGGCGCAGGGCGCCAGGGTGGTGCAAGGAAACCAGTCGCGTTTGCTGGGCTTTTTCCCGCGCCAGGAGGTCCTTCACCTGCGCGGCCGAGAGGAGGCCGCGCTGCTTCAAGAGGTGGGCGATGTTTTCTACGGTGAGTTCTCTGGTTTCGGACATGGTTCCTTCGGCAGGACCGGCGCTACTTCACGGCACGCTTGGCGGCATTGGCCTTCTGCGACTCGATGCGCTTGGCGACCTCTTCGATCACCTGTTCGGGGGTGTAGTTCGTGGTTTCGGGAAGCTGCCCAATGCTGGCATGCTCCTGATGGATGTCCCCACGGGAAACGGAAGGGACTGAACGCGCGGGCAGTGCCTGGGCAGCGGCCATGGTCATGACGAGGCTCCTCATCAAACGGAACGCCAGCAGGAAAGCCAGCCCCAGCGGGACGATATCCTCCCGCCAGTAGTCTGTGCTCCCCTGGGATATCATCATGCCGCCCAGAAGGCCGCCGCAGGCGATCATAAGGCCAAGGGCATTCCCGATCACCCTGTATTCGATATCAGCCGGAACCTTTATCTCCACCGCTGCGTTAGCCATTTCCCGTCCCCATATCTCTGTCGTTGGATCTGTCCAGGCGGACCGTCTGACTTAACGCATCGGCAGTTTCAGGAGGTTACTTCAGGCTTTTCAGCCGCGACGGGATGCATGGCTGCCTCCGCCATATGCTGTAAAACAGCGTAACCACAAACAGCTCTGCCCATTCGGTGGCACACGGAATGGGCAGTCACATGGGTGAATCGGCTCGGGCTGGCCGGAAGACACCTACTCCCTCACGTAGGTGTCCATGTCGCACTCGTGAACCATTCCCATGATGCGGGCATACTCCGACTCGATCAGCAGGTAGTGGTTGTTGGTCTCCTGGGCGTTGCTCTCGTAGACATCCCGCGCCTCGGGGTCGTCGATCGTGGAAGCGATCTGCAGCAGCGACTCCTCCAGGCTCCTCTCCCGCTCCAGGGCCAGTTCCATGGCCCGCTGCTCGCAGAAATCGCTCTCGATCAGTTCGGTGAGAGACGAGAGCCAGAGGGAAGCGTTCTCGGGGACGGTATCCAGAAACTGGTCCAGAGAGGGAATGTCATCTCCCCGGTAGATGCTGTAAAAGTGCGCCGCATGCTCGCGCTCTTCGCTGGCCAGGAGCAGAAACAGGGCACGGGCTGCCTCGTCCTGTATCTTCTCCGCCCCCAGCAGATAAAAGTACATGGCATTTCGTTCCGTATAGATGGAGCGTCTGATAGCCTCCTGAACATCAATCCCCATCGGGTATTCTCCTTGTGCTCATGAAAGGTAAACCAGCATCCGCGATACGCCCAGGACAGCTCCCGCCTGGAATGCTTTCGCCCGGTTGTCCCGGACAACGCCAACGCCCCGGCGAGGGCTGACCTCCTGGGCCGGGGTAAACTCAAGGGCGATGATCGAAGCCGGCGAAGGATACGCCACCCACACATAAAACACCGTATTCGGGGTGACAAAAGTCATGGGCGCTTCGCGTCCGGATACGAACAAATAGTACCTTTTTTACCAGCAGTGTCAAGGAGATGCTGCTGCCAGGCCGCGCCAAAGCGGTTGACAGGCTTTGCTCCGGACGTGTACAAGAATGGCATCATTCATACGAGGAGGCGCCAGCGTGGCAATCGAACCAAATAAAGTTATCTATTCCATGATGCGGGTCAGCAAGTTCTATGACAAGAAACCGGTCATCAAGGATATATCGCTCTCCTACTTTTACGGCGCGAAGATCGGCGTCCTGGGGCTGAACGGGTCGGGCAAGAGTTCTCTGCTTAAGATCATGGCCGGCGTGGACAAGGAGTTCAACGGCCAGGCCGTTCTCTCCCCCGGCTACACGGTGGGCTATCTGGAGCAGGAACCGCTTCTGGACGAGGACAAAAGCGTGCGCCAGGTGGTCGAGGAAGGTGTACAGGAAACGGTGGATCTGCTGGCGGAATTCAACGCTATCACCGACAAGTTTTCCGAACCTGACGCCGACTTTGAAAAGCTGTGCGAGCGCCAGGCCGAGCTACAGGAGAAGCTGGACCACCTGGACGCCTGGGACCTGGACAGCCGCCTGGAGATGGCCATGGACGCCCTGCGCTGCCCGCCGGGCGACACGCAGGTCAAGGTGCTCTCCGGCGGGGAAAAGCGCCGCGTGGCACTCTGCCGCCTGCTGCTGAAGAAACCGGACATCCTGCTTTTGGACGAACCGACCAACCACCTGGACGCCGAAACCGTGGCCTGGCTGGAGCACCACCTGCACAGCTACCCCGGCACGGTCATCGCCGTCACCCATGACCGCTACTTCCTGGACAACGTTGCCGGCTGGATTCTGGAACTGGACCGGGGCGAGGGGATTCCCTGGAAAGGAAATTACTCATCCTGGCTGGAGCAGAAGCAGAACCGACTGGCCCAGGAGGAAAAAAATGCCAGCGAGCGCCAGAAGACCCTGCAGCGGGAGCTGGAGTGGATCAGGATGTCTCCCAAGGGGCGCCACGCCAAGGGCAAGGCGCGTATCAGCTCCTACGAGCAGCTGCTCACCCAGGAGAGCGAGAAGCAGGCCAAGGATCTGGAGATCTACATCCCGCCCGGACCGCGCCTGGGTGGAGTGGTCGTGGAGTTCAACGGCGTTTCCAAGGGGTATGGCGATCGCCTGCTGTACGAGAACCTGACCTTCAACCTGCCGCCGGGCGGCATCGTCGGCGTCATCGGCGCCAACGGCGCCGGCAAGACCACCCTCTTCCGCCTGATCACCAGCCAGGAACAGTGCGATTCCGGCAGCATCCGCATCGGCGAGACGGTCAAGCTGGGCTACATGGACCAGTCCAGGGACGCGCTCAAGCCGGACCAGACCATCTGGGAAGCCATCTCCGGCGGCGACGAGCAGATCCAGCTGGGCAAGATTTCGGTTAACTCCCGTGGCTACGTTTCGCGCTTCAACTTCTCCGGGTCGGATCAGCAGAAGAAACTGGGCATGCTCTCCGGAGGCGAGCGGAACCGGGTGCACATGGCCCGCATGCTGAAAGAGGGGGCCAACCTTCTCCTCCTGGACGAGCCGACCAACGACCTGGACGTGAACACCATGCGCGCCCTGGAGGAGGCGCTGGAGAACTTCGCCGGCTGCGCCGTGGTCATCAGCCACGACCGCTGGTTCCTGGACCGCATCGCCACCCACATCCTGGCCTTTGAGGGGGATTCCAGCGTGGTCTTCTTCGACGGCAACTACTCGGAGTACGAGGAGGACAGGAAGAGAAGGCTTGGCGCGGCAGCCGACCAGCCGCACCGCATCAAGTACCGCCAGTTGACCAGGGCCTGACGGCTCCGGACATGCCCTAAGCAGAGCGCCCCGGTTCCCACAGGAGCCGGGGCGCTGATGTTTTACCCCTCCCCATCCCGTATGGGACAGGGGAATTCTACGGTGCCCCCGGAACACCGGAAAAGGAACCACAACATATGCGCTGGGTATTCACCGTTATTGCAGCGATGTTACTGACCTCTGGCTGCGCCACACTCACCGAAACCTTTGAGGAAAGATTCCACTGCGGCAGCACCCGCGTGTATTGCGGTACACGCGTGGATGCGGTAATGATCTCCATGGCCACGGACAAATCCGCCGGTGTACTCCGTGCCTTCTGGCCACTCGCGATTATGGATCTTCCCTTGAGCCTGGTTGCCGACACGCTTCTCCTGCCCTATACGGCATATCTGGATTCAAAGGCCGGGGAATCGAGACCTGTCGGGCAGCGACATGCCGAAGAGACTTCTAAAAATACGCCTTGAGATCAGGCGAACCGAGATTTCGGAAGCCGAGCGGTATCTATATTCGGCTTATCACTTCCCCCCAAGGGAGTAGGTGGTCGCGGGCCGGATGAGGCGGTAGTCGCATCCCACATATGCACATTTACCCCTCACACGTTTCCAAACTGACGTCCGGTTCCGCCATGACGCCAAAACGCCCATGGCATAAAGCCCCTCTCAATCATTAGAAAAATTGACCAGGCTTCCCATCCCGTATAGATTGGCAAAGTTTTACAGCAATGGGGCGGGTGGTGCCGCCGAAACAGCTCCCATTTTGTAAACTGTCCCCGGAATCCCCCCAAGGTAAACACAAAAAGCCCTTGCTACGCTTTTAACAGCATGCTACAAAATCGATAGCGCGCTATAAAAAACCAGCAAGGAGATTTTCATGCCAGTTATCACCATTGATATGCACAGCACGGATACGGAAACCAAAAAGGCGTTAATCAAAAACGTGACAAAGACCGCCGCGGAGACCACGAATATTCCCGCTGAAAAGTTCACTATTTTAATTAATGAACTCGACAGCGTCAACATCGGGGTTGGAGGTCTGACTCTCGCCGAAATCAAGGCCGCGCAAGCTCGTTAACTCACTCCAGGCACTGATTCCACTTGTCCGCGGCAACAGAATCAGTGCCTGATTATTCGCAACGAAAAGGAGATGATCGTTTCCGATGTCCATTCCAAGTCCCGGAAAAAAAGTACGCGGTTCTCTTTCCGGTTCGCCGATCAACGCCCTGTTCGACCTTTTGGGCCGCCGCTGGGCACTCGGCGTTCTGTGGAACCTGGAAGAAGGTCCATGCACTTTCCGCACTTTACAGGAACGTTGCGGCGACATTTCCCCCTCCATCCTCAATAGCCGCATCAAGGATTTGCGTGAAGCCGATCTGGTGGAAAAATCCCTTGATGGCTACGTGCTGACTCCGCGAGGCAAGGAACTGCGCGCCATCATTTTGCCGTTAGGAAAATGGTCTGCGGTATGGTCAAAAGAGATCTTTGACTACATTAGGCCATGTATGCTCGAAAAGTTGGAACACATCGATCCCTCGGATTCGGTCGGATAGGAATTTGCTTTTTCATAGGAGTGGCAACCAGCGGTGCCTGGCATTGAAGAATTGAAGTTGAACAAACAACAACCACAAAAAAAGCATCCATATCGACCATGACGGGCCCGAGGGGACCGGGAAGGGCGCGGCTGAATGAACAGATACCTGGAAACAAGCACCTACATCGACTTCGACGACCCCGGGGTGGCCGGGAAGGCAGCTGAACTGGCACGCAGCGCCGGGAACGAGGAAGAACTGGTCCGGAGCTGCTTCCTGTTCGTCCGGGACGAGATCCGGCACAGCTGGGACTTCCAGCTGAATCCGGTGACCTGCAAGGCCTCGCACGTGCTGCGCCACGCCACCGGGTACTGCTACGCCAAGAGCCACCTGCTGGCAGCATTGCTGAGGGCAAACGGCATTCCCACCGGGCTCTGCTACCAGCGACTCTCCGTGAACGATGGCGGCCCGCCCTACTGCCTGCATGGGCTGAACGCGGTGTTCCTGCATAACCACGGCTGGTACCGCATCGATGCACGGGGGAACAGACCGGGGATATGCGCCGAATTTCACCCACCCCGGGAAGCGCTGGCGTTTTCCATACGGGAGCGAGAGGAACGGGACCTGCCGGAGATCTGGCCGGAGCCGCTGCCCGAGGTCATAGGCGTGCTGGAAAGATACCGGGACGTAGCTCTCGTCTTCCATAACCTGCCCGACATCCCCCTGCTGGGGTAACCATCATTCACGGGGAATCGTCCTACTACCGCGTAACATCTAAAACCACCCCCCCTCAGTCCCCCCTTGTCAGGGGGGAAGCCTTTAAGTCTCCCCTGATAAGGGGAGGTTTGGAGGGGTTTGGTGCGAAAAAATAAGCGTTACAAGGTACTATCCCCCTCATCAACCGGAGGCCGCCCATGATCAGCGTGCAGTTTCTGCTCACCTCCCTCGTCGTGGTACTCATCCCGGGTACCGGCGTCATCTACACCGTTTCCACCGGCATCACCCGGGGACGAAGAGCCGCTCTGTACGCCTCCCTCGGCTGCACCGCCGGGATCGTCCCCCACCTGCTGGCAACCATCCTCGGCCTGACAGCCCTCATGCATACCAGCGCCCTGGCCTTCCAGACCCTCAGGTACGCCGGGGTCGCCTATCTCTTGTACATCGCCTGGGCCACCTGGAAGGACCGGTCGGCATTCGCCCTGGACGACGCCCCGCGACAAAACTCCGCCCTATCCCTGGTGTTCAGGGGAGTGCTGCTGAACATCCTCAACCCCAAGCTGACGATCTTCTTCCTCGCCTTCCTCCCCCAGTTCGTCACCCCCGTCGCCAGCCCCCTGCCCCAGCTGCTGCTCCTGAGCGGCGTGTTCATGGCCATGACCTTCGCGGTGTTCGTGGTCTATGGGCTCCTCGCCCATCAGTTCCGCGGGGTGGTGATCGAGTCGGCACGGGTCCAGGCCTGGCTGCGCCGGAGCTTTGCCGCCGC
Organism: Pelobacter propionicus DSM 2379; assembly: GCF_000015045.1. Classification (GTDB taxonomy): domain Bacteria; phylum Desulfobacterota; class Desulfuromonadia; order Geobacterales; family Pseudopelobacteraceae; genus Pseudopelobacter; species Pseudopelobacter propionicus. Next base: position 1,102,851 of record NC_008609.1, on the reverse strand, counting down.
CTTCGCCGGCCTGGGACTCCACCTGGCTTTTTCCGAGAGATAAGGGACGCAGCATAGGTGAATCCCCCGCATCACCCCCAGGCAACCCCTCTCCTAGTATCCTTCCTTCATGGCGCGAATCGCATGAGTCATTGCGACAGAAATCCCACTACCACACCACGCAGCGGGTCGTAAAAGTAAACACGTACGGGCGCACCGTGCCGGTCATGACGACCGGTTTATAAAAGTCGCCCCCTGTTCGTCCTGCCCGGCACCGGGAAAAACGTCCTGACGCTCTCCACAAAAAACGGGCTGACCGTCTTGCGGAAACACGAGCGGAGCGGCAGGCAGGTGGGCGATACACGCATGTCGAACGAATGGAGGAGCCACAGACAGGGACACTTTTCCCCCAAGGCGTGGCCCAAAGGCGAGGAAGTGGTAGTCTTGTATAAAATCCCCGCGCCCCGAATCGGGTCCGTTCATTTTTGGAAATGTGGCTGCGGATTTTTCATGTTTTCGTATGTGCCAACTTTTTCCAGGGAGGTATCCAGGATGACAAAAAATGCGACTTCCGACGCACCAAAAACAACAGTAGAGTATTCAGTCAGCCCGGCAGGAGAAAAATTCGCCATACCACGCAAGGAGGAATATGCAGAGGAGTTCCAACGCGTCGAAAAACTCGTTGTCAAGGCGCGGGCGGAAGGCAAGGAAATCGTGGTGGTAATGGGGGTGGGATTCGTGGGCGCGGTCATGGCCGCCATTATTGCCGACACCAAAAGCAAGGGGGGGCACCCGTCCAAATTCGTCATCGGGTGCCAGAGGCCCAGTACCCGAAGCTTCTGGAAAATCCCGCTGATCAACCGGGGCGAACCTCCCGTCAAGGCGGAAGACCCCGAAGTCGAGGAGATCATCAAGCGCTGCGTACTGGAGAAGAAGACCCTTGTCGCCACCTACTCCTGCGACTGCATCAAGCTGGCGGATTGCGTCGTGGTAGACGTCCAGTGCGATTACAGCAAGAAAAGCCTCGGCAACATGCGTGCCGGAGAAGCGGACATGGCTGCCCTGGAAACGACCATGCGCACCATCGGCATGCGCATCCAACCCTCCTGCCTGGTGCTGATCGAGACGACGGTTGCGCCGGGCACTACCGAGTTCGTTGCCTGGCCGATCCTCAAGAAGGCGTTTGCCGCGCGCGGCATCGATTCCGTACCACTCCTCGCCCACAGTTTCGAAAGGGTCATGCCCGGCAGGCACTATGTCTCAAGTATCCGTGACTTCTGGCGGGTCTGCTCCGGCTGCAACGCCGAAGCGAAAAAGAGGGTGGTGAAGTTTCTCAAGGAGGTGCTGAATACCAAGGAGTATCCGCTGACGGTCATGGACCGGCCCATCGAGTCGGAAACGACCAAGATTGTCGAAAACTCCTACCGGGCGACGATCCTGGCCTACTTGAACGAATGGAGCCTGTTCGCCGAAAGAAACGGGGTGGATCTGACAAAAGTGATCGACGCCATCAAGATGCGCCCCACCCACAGCAACATGATATTCCCCGGCCCCGGGATCGGCGGCTATTGCCTGCCCAAGGACGGAGGCCTCGGCTACTGGTCCTACCGTCACATCTTGGGCTTCGAGGATGGGGAGAGCATTTTCAAGATCACTCCCCTGGCAATCGATATCAACGACACACGGGCGCTGCATGTGGCGCAACTCACCCGGGATGCGCTGCGCAACATGGGACGGTACATTGCCGGCGCGGACGTCCTGATATGCGGGGCAAGTTACCGCCAGGACGTGGGCGACACCCGGTACAGCGGCAGCGAAATGGTTGTCCGCAAACTGACCGAGATGGGCGCGGAGATGCGCGTGCACGACCCCTACGTGGACCACTGGCATGAACTGGAGAACCAGGACGACTATCCCGCACCCGGGCAATCCTGGAAGCGCTTCTTCCGCAACCAGGACGGTTTGCAGAACATACGGGTCCAAAGCGACCTTGCCGAAGCGCTCAAGGGTGTCGAAGCGGTTGTCTTCGCCGTTCCCCATTCCCCGTACCTGAAGCTGGAGCCGGAAGAGATAATCGACTGGACCGGCAAGCCGCTGGCGGTGATCGACTGTTTCGGAATACTCTCCGACAAGACTATCCGCCGTTATTTCGAGCTGGGCTGCGAGGTTAAGGCCCTGGGCCGCGGGCATATCCAGCGCATCAAGGAAGAGGTACGCAAGGGAAGACGCGATTAACCACTGCCCATCAGGAAACCCCGGTTCATGTGACCAGATGCTCCAACAGCAGGGGAGTGGCTTTGCTGCTGGCAAGCCGACGCTGTTTTCAGCGTTAGGGAACCAACGGCATTGAATGTTTCAACATGCCCCCGTGCGAGCTCGGCACACCAAAAAGAGAACTGAACTGTGCCACCGCTATTCAGGCCTTGGCGCTACACCTGCCCCGTCGGGTTGATCCCCAGCCGTCTGCGCCAGTAGCGCGAGTAGACCGCGCCCAGCGGGTTGTGGGAGAGCAGGCGGTCCTTCACCACCAGGCAGGACACCGGGACAGTGGAGGCGGCGTTGAACAGCATGTCGTGCCCCACGCAGAGGCCGATGGTGAAGTTAAGCTCCGTACCCGCATCGGCCAGCATGGCGGCCTGGGCCTTGGGATTGCACATGGCTTCCCGCGTTCCCGGCTTGATCTGCTCCAGACCGAGCTTGTCCTTTCCAGTGCCGCACACCTTGCAGCAGACGGAATGCACCGTGAAGGACTTCTCAAAGTACGCCGAGATCAGCCTGGCCTCCTCTGCCAGCCCGATGCAGAACGCCAGGCCGATGGTTTGTGCCCCCAACTGCCTGGCACATTCTGCGCTCTCCTCCAGACGGCACATTTTCATGTAGTGCCTGGCCTCCACCGAGCCGGCAACTTCCATGATCCGCCGATCACCATCGTCATAAAGACCAAGCGACTGATCATCCGAAAGCCCCGCACAGTTGCGCCCCTCGGTGTAACAGGCGTAGTCCCTGCAATTCGCACAGTTCATGATTTCATGTACTCCTCATGCTCACATTCGTTCAATTTCGCGTCCGTCGGGCAAGCTGCCCATTCCGGCACGCACCGGTTTCGTTATCCGGACGGCGCCGTCTCGTTCATGGAGCCGCTGCGGTACCCCAGCAGGTCCACCGCCACATAGCTAAAGCCCGCCTCTTTCACGCAACGGATCACCTTCTCCCGCAAAGGCCCGGTGGCGGCGGCGTACTCGGCCTCCCCCAGTTCCAGGCGGGCCACGTCGCCGTGATAGCGGACGCGCAGGGTGCGGAAGCCCAGTTCATACAATGCGTCCTCGGCCTGCCCGACCTTGCCGACCCGTTCAGGGGTGATGGCGGTGCCATAGGGGAAGCGGCTGGAGAGACAGGCAAAGGCCGGCTTGTTCCAGGTGGGCAGCTTCAGGGCCTGGGAGAGCCTTCTGATGTCGTCCTTGGTCAGCCCCGCCTCCTCCAGCGGGCTGCGCACCCCCAGTTCCTGGGCGGCCCGGCGGCCGGGACGGTGGTCATTCAGGTCGTCCAGATTGGAGCCGTCCAGCAGGTGGGGCAGCCCCTCCTGTTCGGCAATCTCCCGCAGCTTGCCGAACAGTTCCCGCTTGCAGTAGTAGCAGCGGTCACGGGGGTTGTCCTGAAACTCCGGGATATCCAGCTCCTCGGAGGCGATCTCGCGGTGACGACCACCGATCAGGGAGGCTAACTCCCGCGCCTCCAGCAGCTCCCGCTGGGGATAGGTTGCCGAGCTGGCCGTGATTGCCAGGGCATTGCCCCCCAGCACGTCAACCGCAACGGCGAACAGGAAGGTGGAATCGACGCCACCCGAGAAAGCGATCACGCCCCCCCCCATCCCGGCAATAATGTCCCTCAGGCGCTGGTACTTGTCGCTGAGTGTCATATGTTCCATATCGTTCATCCCCACCTCTCTTCCTTGTTGCATGGCATGCCCGGACTAGCGATACAGCACCCCGCCCAGCACCACGGCCCCGAAGATGACAAACGCCGGATTGATCTCGGTCATGGTCAGCACCAGAAACGACACCAGCACAAAGAGCAGCTTGTCCCACCCCATGGTCAATGCCCCGGTCAGGCCGAACTTATTCACGCCGAAGACGGTGTAGGCCATGTCGTAGGCGGTCCAGAGCAGCAGCCCCACAACCACCGGCCGGACAGCCTTGAGCATGGACTGGATCATCAGGCTGTCCTTGAAATGTTCCAGAGCAGCATCAACAAAACTTCATCGCGGGAAGTGGCGAACGGACGGGGACACGCAACGTCCCTGACCATGCCACGGAATCAGAACAGCAAATTCGTGGCAGCATAGCCGATCAGCTTTTCCGATGCAATATCCCAAGCCTGCACCCCACCGGGACGCCCGGGCAATGCGTGATCCACATCAACCAACGTCAACAGGTTCCCGTACACGGCACCGGTGTCGATGAAGAGCCGGTTGGCGACCCAGGAGGCCAATTTTAGCTGGCTGTGCCCATGCACCGCAAAGAGGGCACCCTCCAGGGGCGGCAACAGTTGTTTTTTCCGCTGGGAAGAGATGGTTTCATCAACGCTAACTGCCAGGGTGTGGCGTCCCCACAGGGTGGGGCTTGAGTGCAGTGCCCCCAGGGAAACCGGCATGTTCCTGAGTCCCACCACATCGGGGAGCAGCAGCGGGTCGGTCTCGGCATGGCAGACCATCACCCGCCTGCCGTCCCTGCGCTCAACGATCCAGTAGAGCGGAACGCGCTCCAAGATGCGCCGGCGCCATGCGCTCCTCTCTTCCCGCGACGTCTCCTCGATCCACTCCCCTCCATTGGCCATCCAGCCCGCATACATGCTGTTCCTGGTTTTGGACAGGGAACCGTCATCGTCGACACTGTTCAGCAGCATCAGTTCATGGTTCCCCAGCACCGAATCGACCCAGGGCTGGCGTAAAAGTTCCAGACAGGCGGCCGAATTCCTGCCACGGTCATGCATGTCACCCGTGAACAGGACCCGATCCAGCGCAGGATTGAACGACAAAGCCTTGAGCGCCAGCATCAGAGAGCCGTATTCACCGTGCAGGTCCCCAACCAGATACAGGTGCCCCCTCCGTTCGCTCAGCGGGAGGTAGCGCAGCAGGTCGACCTGCCCCCCCGATGAGCGGGAACCGATGCGCCCCGCAATGGCCTGCAGTGCAGACACCAGGTTCACGGCGCATACTCCGGGGACTGGTGCGCAGAGCACTCCACGGCCGGCTCCCTCTGCGCGCCGCGGCAGGGGTCCGCAAGGCCAGGATTCATTGCGGCCGGAGAGAAGCCTGGCACCTGAAAGGTCTGCTGCCACCGTGCCTTGCACCCCGCAGCAGGCTGCAGGCCAGGGGGATGGAGGGGATTTTCCATTGAGTTCTCCCGGTTTCGGTGTGTATAGTGTCGGGCATCATACCAGAATACATGCCTCGGAGGGAACAGCCATGGCCATTGCCACCAAGATCGCCAGCCACATCTCAAAATCTTCCTGGATCCGCAGGATGTTCGAGGAGGGAGAGCGCCTGCGTCGGGAGTTCGGCGACGAGAGCGTCTACGACTTCACCCTGGGCAATCCGGATGTGGAGCCTCCCCAGGCATTCCAGGAGGAACTGCTGGCACTGGCTCGGAATCCGCTGCCCGGCATGCACCGTTACATGAACAACGCCGGCTACCCCGAGACCCGGGCCGCCGTTGCCGCCAAACTAGCCAGGGACTCGGGCATCGACCTGACCGCCGAGCACGTGATCATGACCTGCGGCGCTGGCGGGGCGCTGAACGTGGTGCTCAAGACCATCCTCAACCCGGGCGAGGAGGTGATCATCCTGGCCCCCTATTTCGTGGAGTACAAATTCTACATCGACAACCACGGCGGCGTACCGGTGCCGGTCTGGACCGATCACCAGACGTTCCAGCTGGACATCGAAGCCATAGAACAGGCCATAACCCTCAAGACCCGCGCCATCCTGATCTGCTCCCCCAACAACCCCACCGGCGTGATCTACCCCGCCGAGAGCCTGGCCAGGCTGGGAGAGGTGGTGAAGAAGGTGCACAAGCGCAACGGCCACCTGATCTACGTCATCTCCGACGAGCCCTACGCGCGCATCGCCTATGACGGCAAGCAGGTACCCAACATCTTCCCGCTGATCGAGAGTTCCGTCATCGTCACCTCCCACAGCAAGGACCTGGCCCTGCCGGGAGAGCGCATCGGCTACCTGGCGGCCAACCCGCGTATGGACACGGTCATGCAGTTCATGGCCGGGGCGGTGTTCAGCAACCGCGTGCTCGGCTTCGTCAACGCGCCGGCGCTGATGCAGCGGCTGGTGACCAATCTGCAGGACGAGTCGGTGGACATCGCCGCCTACCAGGACAAACGGGACCTGCTGGTACGGGAGCTGACCGCCCTGGGGTTCAAGATGGTCATACCGGACGGCGCCTTCTACCTCTTCCCCCAATCCCCCCTGGCCGACGACGTGGCCTTCGTCAAGCTGGCCCAGAAGCACCATATCCTGCTGGTTCCGGGGGCCGGTTTCGGCGCGCCCGGATTCTTCAGGATCGCCTACTGCGTGGACCGGGCGGTCATCGAGCGGAGCCTGCCGGCATGGGCCGGGCTGGCACAGGAGGCCGGGCTGAAAGCGCAGTAAAACGTGTCTGTTCGTCCGGGGCGGCGCGCGTCGTTCGCCGCCCCGGACGCCGCTATCCCGCAGCCCTGTCTCCCTCCCGGCACCACCATCGGCACCTGTTCCCTCATCTGTTCCACAACATTCTTCAGCCAGGCCGTTCTTCTCCTGCGCACGGCTCCCTGTCCCGTCATGCGTGACATCGCACACCCACCCTGCAACACCTGTTGCGATACAGGTGCATCAATCCGGCCAGACACTGTTCCATTCCGCAACAGAGCCGACGGAAAACCGCTTTTTTCCGCCCCCGGAACCGCCTGAGCCGCGATACCGCCTCCCGGCCAACGGCATCGACCCACGAAAACCGCATCCCTGGAACCGACAAAAAGCAAAACCACATTCTAGTAAACCACGCCCCCCTGAGACAGGTGTTGCAGGCCGCACCCACGATCCCGGCCCGGGCACAGCGTTACATCGATCCCCGGGCGCCAGCCCCACCATCAATCCCCCGGCAGTAAAAAAAAATCGGACAGTATTACAACATCTTGCAGAACCACAACAAAAACAGCGACCTCCCTTGGTACACGTGTTGCTCTTACCCAAATCCAAAAAGTCGTTTTACAAAAGAACAGGACACACAGCAATCAACAGTCTGTCACCAATCTCCTGATAACGGGCGGCGCGACTTCCCTCACCTCCCCCCCTGGGCGCATGAACGGAACCGTGCCCCGATCCATCAGGCGATGGAACAATCAGACCCAAAGGAGCGTACATGATGAAGCGCAAGGGACTCTTTCCCCTGTCGCGGGAACGACCGTCACCGGTGATCAGGAGGCTGTCCGACCGGCCAGTGAGCATCACAGCAGGGCAACCAGTCAGCATCAGCATCCCGTCCAGACGACACACTACACACCATGGAGGTTCTTCTATGCGTTTTATCCTCAAAAAGTTTTCCCTTGGTATCGCTGTTGTATCGCTTTCAGCCATCTGTCTGTCCGCCGCCACGAAGATGGCCGAGGCGGGCGGCATCCCCTACGTCGTCATCGCCCCCCACGAATACCAGTTGCCGGTGGGTGACGACATTCCGGAAAATGGGCAGACCCTTCTGCTCTCCTACAACTTCTTCCGGGACGACAGCCAGGGCTTCAAGGGCAAGGACACCAACGGCCACAGTTCCGTCCGCAACACCGTGGCGACGGTCAACAAGCTGGCCCACATCTTCAAGATCGACGGCATTGACAACGTCGGCTTCCTCTGGGAGGCTGTGGCGGGTTACGCAAACGCCACGATGAAAGACGACAACAGCGTGAGCGGCATGCTCGACCCCCAGACCGGTCTGGTGGTCTGGACCAAGCCGACCAAGAACTGGGTCACCTGCCTGGAATACTGGATGCACATCCCCTTCGGCGATAACGAGCTTTCCGCCCACTCCTGGGATCATGACTTCACCTTCATGACCAACTACGTCCTGGGCAACTTCACCTTCGACGGCGACGTCGGATACAAAGTCCGCGGCGACTACAAACATGGCGGCGAGCACAGGAAACAGAAGGATACGGTCTTCGCCAACCTGGTATTCGCCTACAAGTTCATGAATCAGGTGGAACCGTTCGTCAAGCTGGACTACCAGTCCACGGGCAACAGCACGGACAAGGATACCGGGGACATCGTCGTCCATAGCAACAACGAACTGGCCTACGGCGTCGGCAACCAGTTCCAGATCACCAAGCGGCTCTCCTTTGCCGCCTGGTACGAGCAGGGTATCACCGGAAAAAACACCACCAAGACCAAGGCAGGCATGTTCAGGGCCATCTGGTCATTCTAACGCCCATGGTCCGACCATCGCCACGATGGCCGGACAAACCGAGCAGTCAGGTTTCACAGGCAGCGCGCTTATGCGATGACCTATTCACTACCAAGGAGAGTACGAATGAAAGCTGCAAAATGGTATGCAAAGAAAGACATTCGAGTTGAAAACGTTCCCGAACCGGCCGCCCCCAAGGCGGGTGAAGTCAAGATCAAAGTCGCCTGGTTCGGCATCTGCGGTTCCGACCTGCATGAGTACCTGGCCGGTCCGATCTTCATACCCACCGAGAACCACCCGCTGACCGGAGCCAAGGCCCCGCTGATCCTCGGCCATGAATTCACCGGCACGGTCGTGGCAGTGGGCGCCGGCGTAAACAACGTCAAGGTCGGCGACCTGGTGGCGCCCGATGCCTGCCAGCACTGCGGCGAATGCCTCCCCTGCCGCATGGGCAACTACAATGTCTGCGAAAAACTGGCCTTCACCGGCCTGATGGCCGATGGCGCCTTTGCCGAGTACGTCAATGTGCCGGCCGAACTCTGCTACGTCCTGCCCCCCAACTTCGACCCCCAGGCGGGCGCGGTCATCGAACCGCTGGCCACCGGCTTCAAGGCCGTACGCCTGGCCGGTTCCCTGATGGGCGCCACCGTCGTCGTCTTCGGAGCCGGCACCATCGGTCTGGGCACCCTGATGTGCGTCAAGGCCTCGGGCGCAGCCCAGATAATCGTGGTGGAAATGTCCGCCGCACGCAAGAAACTGGCCAAGGAATGCGGCGCAGACATCATCCTCGACCCCAAGGAATGCGATGTGGTCGCGGAGGTCAAGCGGCTGAGCCCCGAAGGCACCGGCGCCGACGTCTCCTTCGAATGCATCGGCAACAAATTCACCGGCCCCCAGGCCATCGACGTACTGCACAACTGCGGCAAGGCGGTTATCGTCGGCATCTTCGAAGAGCCCAGCTCTTTCAACTTCTTCAGCCTGAGCGCCACCGACAAGGTCGTCATCGGCACCCTGGCCTACACCATCGATGACTTCGCCGGCGTAGCCAAGCTGCTGGCAAGCGGCAAGATCAAGGCCGAACCGATGATCACCGGCAAAATCTCGCTGGACGACATCGTGGACAAAGGGTTCGAAGAATTGGTTAACAACAAGGATGCCCACATCAAGATCATCGTCAGCCCGACATAGGCCCCTAACAGATTCGACACCCAAAGGGGAGGGGAGTTCTCTCCCCTCCCCTTTTTCGTTCCGCACTTCGGTGCCAGATAAACGGGGAGCACTAGCCAAGCAGTATAAAAACGGCTTTGAGAGCTAAAAGAGGAGATGTTTATGGCACATTCAATTGACGCAACCGGCGACAGCAGCGTAGTGAGTGCAAAGCCCTTCGGCTTGCAGGTGGGCGCGGTCGGGTTTGCAATCGCCTGTTTCATCATTTATCAGGTCATCAGCTACGGCGTATGGATACTGTTCGCCGATCCGCAGGTGGGGGTCTGGAAATTCTATCCGCAACCCTTCGGCGCCTATCTGTTCTGGGCCATCATGGTCCTCGTCTTCATCGGCTTCAACTTCGGCATGCACGGCTTCAGCAGCATGAGTCAACCCGGTGGAGGCATCCTGGCAACGGTGGTGACGCTGGTGCTGGGCTTCGCCATCCCCATGCTGCTGATCTTCGGCTACGGCCAGATGGATCCCGCCTTCAGCGCAACAAACTTCGCCGGGCACGGCGCATCCGGCATGATCGTCCTGATCGGCTTCTACGGGTTCGGCATAGTGGCAAACAGCATGGACGGCTGGCCGTGGACCGATGCCGGCCTGAAGCAACCCATGGTTGGTGTAGCACAACTCTTCACCGGTTTTTTCCTGACCTTTGTCGGCTACATCGTCCTGGTCTACCCCTGCATGGCAAGCTGGACCGCGCCGGACAGGGTGGTCATGCCACTTCCCACCGCGGTCGGCTGGTTCTATTCGGTCATTACCGTCTGGCTGACGACAGTCCTGGTGCTCGATCTCTGGCCGTACAGCTCCTTCAAGACTCGCGCCGGAAGGGCACTGGCCGCCTTCTTCGGCAACTTCGCGTTGGGTACCGTTCTCTACTTCATTCTGTTGGCCCTGCTGAAGAACGTCCTGATACCGGCCGACGCCCTGGAGAAAATCGGCCCGGCCATCAACCTCTGGCCGGCCCAACTGGGAGTCTGGATCGTCAACATCCTGCTCTTCTGGGCGCTCTGCTGCGGAAACGCCCCGACCTCCCTGAGCCCGGCCATGAACCGCATCATCAGGTTCATCATCACCTGGGGCCTGGGAATTGGCGCATTCGTTATCTACATGAGAGGTTTCGCCGTCAATGTGCTGCATGAGGCCGAGATCGTTCCCGGATTCGGTGGCGACCCCCTGACCTGGGTCGACCTTCTGAACACGGTCCTGCTGATATTCGTCTGCTATTTCGGCTGTTACGGTCTAAATAAAAAACAGTGACTACTGGCGCAACAATCTGGTTTCACAACTAATGAGGAGGCATGCAATGCCTGAGAAACCTATTTTTACCAAGATCATGCAGATAGGCCTGGTGGTGAAGGACTGCGACGCCACCGTAAGGAAGTATGCCGACCAGTACGGTATCGGCCCCTGGTCGATCTATGAGTTCAACCCGAGCACGGTCAGCAATATGATCATAGAGGGAAAGCCGGTCCAGTACTCAATGCGCCTTGCTTTGGCCGACATCGGCGGAGTGCAGTGGGAACTCATCGAACCCAAGGATGACATCAGCATCTATGCCCAATTCCTGAAGGAAAATGGTGAGGGGCTGCATCACGTGGCCTTCGACACGGAAAACTACGAGAAGACCGTCCAGTTTTACCAGGACAGGGGGCTTCCGATTCTGCAGGGAGGCACCTGGGAGGGCATGACCTACACCTATCTTGATTCGCGCAAGGACCTGGGAGTCATCGCCGAGATCTACAAGCTGACACCCGATTTCAAGTGGCCCGAACCGGTTGCGGTATACCCCAACCCCTGACAACCGGGTAGAGACGCATGGCAATGCATCCCTACCCGCACTTTGTTCAACCACGTAACAGGGAGGTCATACAGATGGCACTGAAGGCAGCATTCATATTCGTGGCACCGGAAGCAGACCCGGCACAGCACCGGACCCTTATCGAAACAGCGCAGGTCACCCTGGCGACAGTCGGCGTCAAGGACTATCAGGCAGCCGCACAGGTCGCCCAGGAACTGGTGCGGGATGGTTTCGTGGCCATCGAATTGTGCGGGGGGTTCGGCATCGAGGGCACCGCCCTGGTCAAGCGTGCCGTCAACGGCAAGGCAGCGGTGGGCGTGGTTCGCTTCGATAACCACCCCGGCCTGGAATTCAAGAGCGGAGACGAGTTGTTCTAACCTGGACGCGGCAGTTGGAGCTGGGCTTTGTGCGGCTCCAACTGCCGGCTGGAGCGTTGAATGCGGCATCTGGGCCACCCATATCACCAGTCTGTCGGCAGCCGCCCACGCCTGCCGGAGACAGACCAGAAAGCATGTCCGGCAACGCACAATCAGCGCTGTTCATTCCACAGGGAAAGTGCTATGTTTTCTTGCGATCATGCTGAGAAGTACCGGGACTAACCGCCCGTAGTGAAGACGATGAAAGTGATTCACCGATACAAAGTGTCACTCTCAATTCGGTTGTCATGTCAGGAGAGGAACGGTGTCAAACTCGTACACGAAAAACCATATCAGCGATGTCATCCGCTCGGTCAATTCCAACAACCTGCCCTCAATCAGGAGCAACACTACCGCCCCCGTCATCCACAGCTCGTGGAAACGCTGCTTCAACGATTACAGCATCGACCCTTCATCAAAAAGCAAACCCCGCATCATCACCGGCAGCGCCCTGAAGGAGTGCCAGGAACCGCTGGAGGAGTTCCTGTTCATCGCCAAGTCCGGCATGAAGAGCCTCTACGAGAAGATCGCCACGGCCGGCTACGTGATCCTGCTGGGAGACGCCAACGGCGTCACCATCGACTACATGGGCAACCCCGACACCGAGAAGGAGCATCGTGACGCTGGTCTGTACCTGGGCTCGCTCTGGGCTGAATCCGTGGAAGGCACCTGCGGCGTGGGAACCTGCATCGAGGAAAAGCGGCCCATCACCATCCACCGCGACGAGCATTTCCGCGCCCGCCACATCGGCTTGAGCTGTTCCACCACCCCGCTCTTCTTCCCCGACGGAACCCTGCTGGGCGTACTGGACATATCCCAGCTCCATCCGCCGCAATCACGGGACTCGCAACTACTCGCCCTGCAGATGCTCAGCTATTCCGCCCGCCTGATCGAGAACGCCTATTTCATGCGCCTCTACAAGGACTGCTGGATCGTGCGCTTCAGCTGCATGAAGGCGTTCGTGGAGGTAGTGGCCGAGAGTTTTCTGGCGGTGAGCAACGAGGGGTACGTGATCGCCGCCAACCAGAGCGCACTGACCCAGCTGCAGGGGCCGCAGCTCCCCAGCCCCATCGGCCGCCACGTCAGTGCCGTGTTCGATCTTCGCATGGAAGAGCTCGTGGAGCATGCCACCCACAAGACAACAACGATCCTTCCCATCCGCTTCCTGGATACCGGATATCAGTACTTTGCCACCTTCCGCGCGCCCGAGAAGAAGAGCCCCCTTTCGCCCCCCAAAAAAGAGACCAGGAGCAAGCCTTCCCCCCACTTCACCCTGGACTACCTGGCCGGGACCGACCCGCGCATGGCCTACAACGTGAACTGCGCCAAACGGCTGATGAACAGGAACATATCCATACTCCTGATCGGAGAAACCGGAACCGGCAAGGAGGTCTTTGCCCGGGCGATACACGAGGCCAGTGACAGGGCCTCCAAACCGTTCGTGGCCCTGAACTGCGCCTCCATTCCGGAGTCGCTGATCGAGAGCGAGCTGTTCGGCTACAAGCAGGGCGCGTTCACCGGCGCCAACAGCAAGGGGATGCGGGGCAAGATCCTGCAGTCCAGCGGCGGCACCCTGTTTCTGGACGAAATCGGCGACATGCCCTTCAACCTGCAGACGCGCCTGCTGCGGGTGCTGGCGGAGCGGGAGGTGCAGCCGCTGGGAAGTGAATCGGTCATCAAGGTCGATCTCAACATCATCTGCGCCACCCTGAGGAACCTGGAAGAGCTGGTGCGCGAGAAACAGTTCCGGGAGGACCTGTACTACCGCCTGAACGGCATCACCATCAAACTGCCCCCCCTGCGGGAGCGCACGGACAGGGCTCTGGTGATCGAGAACGCCCTGGCGGCCGAGGCCGAGCCGGGCGTCGAAACAGGCCTCGCCCCCGAGGCGCTGGAAATCCTGGCCGCCTATGACTGGCCGGGCAACATCAGACAACTGCGCAATGCGCTGCGCTTCTCCATCGCCATCAGCGAGGGTGAAACCATTCATGCCAGGGACCTGCCCCCTGACCTGCTCAAAGCCCCGACATCCGGCATAGCCCTGCCTGCGCCCGCCCCCAGCCCGGAGCCCCTTCCGGCACAGGATCCGGCTTCACTGCTGCCGGACCTGCCTCCCCAGGACGCCCAGGAACGGGAGAAACTGCTGCGAACGCTGAAGAAGAACAAGTGGAACATCACCGATGCCTCGCGGGAGCTGTGCGTCAGTCGTTCCACCCTGTACCGCAAGATGAGCAAATACCACCTCATTCCGCCCAACGAGCTCTGACCTTCCGCACTCCTCTGTTGTCGTCCGAAGCGCCCTTACCAAAGGACTTCGGACGACAACCCATCGGAACGAACCGCACCTCTTGTCCACCACCCCACCATTCGTCACTCTGCGACGCTTCAGTCGCATATAAAGAGATGCCCCTCGGCCGCCACCCTCATGACACGGTCGATGTCTATGGTGATGGGGCCCTCCATCTCCAGCCGGACCAATGGCCGATCCTGCTCGGTGAAGGCGACACTCCGCTCACCGTCAAAGGCGATGGTCCCCCTGCCCGTGCCGATAGCGCAGACCTGCCGGGGGTGGAGTTCGTCCATCTCCACGACCCCGACCTGCTGCATAAGACCGGGCGCAATGGGCACGGAAAGCGTGAAACGCCCCTCACCGGGAGGCGCAAGGAGCAGTCGCACCCCAAAGGGATCCCAGCGCTCCACCGGCCGCAGATAGCCCACGATGGAAGAGAGGCCGATGGACGAGGGGGAGGCGAAGGTCACGAACAATTCACGCAGGCAGGCGGGCTGCCAGAGCGCCCGGGTCCCGACCCAGCATTCCGTTGAGACGCACAGGTCCACCAGCGCTATTTCCTCTCCCCTGCCCCCCAGTTCCAGGTGCAGCAGCTTGTTCTGGGAACTCACCTCCTCCACCCGAACCTTGCCGGTGGCCACCAGTCCGGCGGCAAGGCCGGCAACCGTGGCCTCCCGGATCTCCGGAAAGGTGTTGTTGGTTCCGGTGGAGAGCGCCACCAGCGGCGTGGATCCGCAGGCCTTGGACACCACCCGGTGGGTTCCGTCCCCCCCCATGACGATGATCAGCTCAACCCCCTGGCTGACCATCTGCTCAACGGCACGGATGGTATCGATTTCGCCGTACTCGATCGGCATCTCCAGGAACCGCACCCGCGGCCAGTTCCGGCCATGGCGGGCAATGGCGGTCTCCTGCTCGTGCAGGACCCTGGCAGCGATACCGCCCGTATCCGGCATCATCAGCACATCGCGCACGCCGAGGCTCCCCATGGCGGAGAGCATGCGCAGAATCATGTTGCTCTTCTCTACGGTGGGAAATACCGAGGCCCGCGCAACCAGTCGCCTCACGTCACGCCCTGAGGCGGGGTTGGCCAGAATGCCAACGACCGGACTGTCGGCAAGTGTCAAGATCTTTCCACCCATGCTTTGTCTCTCCTTTCTGATTTCATACACCGAAACAGGCTCAGGCCGCTGCCAGGAAACCATCCAGGGCAGCCCGGAACACTCCGGGCGCTTCCACATGCGGCCAATGCCCGGCGTGTGAGATGGTCACCAACCGCGCGCGGGGAAATGAATCCCTGACCAGCCCAGCGTCCGCAACCCGCAGGTAGTCGGAGCATTCCCCCTTCATGAACAGGGCTGATACGCCACAGCTTGCGACATCGACCGGCCAGCCGCTGATAACGTCATAATTCCGTACAATACTCTCCAGGTTGATTCTCCAGGCAAAGCTACCTCGGGGGGTGCGAACCAGATTCTTCAACAGAAACAGGCGCATGTCCGGATCGGGAATGGAGGCCTGAAGAACCAGATCAATATCCTCCCGCTCCCTGAAGCGCTCCGGCTCCAGGGCCACCAGCCCACGGAGTATGTCGTCGTGGCGGGCCCCGTACGGCTTGGGGGCGATGTCCACCACCACCAGTTTCTCCACCATCTCCGGCCAGGCAAGGGCAAAGCGCATGGCGACCTTGCCCCCCATGGAATGCCCCAGCAGGATCGTCCGTCCAAGGGAATGCTGTTCCATGAACTGTCGCAGATCCTCAGCCATGGCCGGATAGTCCATGCGGTCACAGTGGGGAGATCGGCCATGGTTGCGCAGGTCCAGGCTAAACACGCGGTAGCGACCGGCAAGCCACCTGGCCATGGTGCGCCAGTTGTCCCCCGAACCGAGCAGGCCGTGGAGGATGATCAGGGGCGGACCTGATCCATGGATCTCATGGTGCAGTTGCACGGCTTCACGCCCGATCCAGCGACACGGTGAGCGCCGCCACGGCGACAATGATGCTGTCCCCCT
This sequence comes from Pelobacter propionicus DSM 2379, assembly GCF_000015045.1. Lineage (GTDB taxonomy): Bacteria > Desulfobacterota > Desulfuromonadia > Geobacterales > Pseudopelobacteraceae > Pseudopelobacter > Pseudopelobacter propionicus. Next base: position 1,086,696 of record NC_008609.1, on the reverse strand, counting down.
CCCCCAGTTCCGGGAGATCCAGTCCCCTCACCGACAGGCCGCCGGAGACGACCTCCAGCTCCCTGGTGCCGAAGGGGATCATCTCCAGCACCGCCGCAGCGTCAACCTGTTCCGGCCTGCTGCAGCCAACCTTGACCGCCACATGCATCCCCCCGGGATCGGTCATGCCCATAATCTCAAACAGGCCGCACAGGCAGCTGCGCGACAGGGCATCCCGTACCGCCCGGCGGGCCGCCTTGGTCATGTCCCCCCCATGGAGGTCAGAGCCATATCCCAACTCAACGATGAAGCGTTTGCGTGTCATACCCATTCCCTCTTCCTTGCGGAGCAAACGTCGCTCCGGCCGACGCCATATCCGGAAACAGCCGATCAGAGGCTTTCCCGGGGAGAGCGGTCAGGAAACAATCCTCGAATCCGGCGGTACGGTCAGCGACCAGCAGCCTGTCGTCGGCCAGCCGGCACCCCTGCCAGCTCCCGCGCCGTTTCAACTCATTAACGATGGAATACCACATCTGGTTGTTCTTCAGCCCCCAGCACGGGGCCACCAGCAGGTCCAAGGGGGCCGAGCCGTACAGCCTCTGGATGGCGACACGGCCGGGAAGGCGTTCCAGAAAATCGCAGACGCCAGCCACATACTCTCCATGGGAGATCAGCCGCAGCTCTCCGCGTTCACACATCCCGGCCAGCCTGGTGCCCCGCACGGCATGGAGCTGGTGAATCTTCACGGAATCCACGGGAAGCCCTGCCAGAAGGTCGGCCGTCTTCAGGAACGAGGCGCGCGTTTCCCCGGGAAAGCCGTAGATCAGGTGCGTACAGACATGGAGCCCCCGCTCGGCAACCCGCTTCACTGCCTCCAGGTATTCGGCCAGGGTATGTCCCCGGTTCATCCACCTGAGGAGGGAGGCGTCCATGGACTGCAACCCCAATTCCACGCAGACGTAGCGGCTGCGGCCGATCTCCGCCAGTAGATCGAGGGCGTCATCTCCCAGCGCATCGGGCCGGGTGCCGACGGAGATACCCAGCACGTCCGGGGCGGCAAGGGCACGGCCGTACAGGTCGCGCAGCTTCTCCACCGGTGCATAGGTGTTGGTGAACTTCTGGAAGTAGATGATGAACTTCTCGCTCCCCAGCCTGGTGCGGTGGTAGGCCATGCCATGGTCGATCTGCTGCTCCGGGGATATGTCCGGCCGTGCCCCGTCCGGGGAGAATGCGGCGTTGTCGCAGAAAATACAGCCGCCGGTCCCCTTGCTGCCGTCGCGGTTGGGGCAGGTGAAACCGCCATCCACGTTGACTTTGCTGACCCGGCAGCCGAAGTGGCGGCGCAGCCAGGAGCCGTAGGAGTTGATCAGCAGATGCTTGTGAATATGAGCGTGGGACATCACGACTCCGTTGTGCGTTGTTACGCTCCCGCCTGTTCACGGATATTGCGCGTGATTCTCATGGCGCAGAAATCCGGGCCGCACATGGAGCAGAAATGGGATGCCTTGTCAGCCTCGGCGGGCAGGGTCAGGTCGTGCAGGCGTTGCGGCATTTCCGGGTCGAGGGCCAGGTTGAACTGGTCCTTCCAGCGGAATTCAAAGCGCGCCTTGGAGAGGGCATCGTCCCGCAGTCGGGCGCCGGGATGCCCCTTTGCCAGGTCGGCGGCATGGGCGGCGATCTTGAAGGTGACAATCCCCTCCTTGACATCATCTTTGTCCGGCAGGCCCAGGTGCTCCTTGCGGGTGACGTAGCAGAGCATGGAGGTGCCCAGCCAGCCGATCATGGCCCCGCCGATGGCCGAGGTGATGTGGTCGTATCCCGGCGCCACATCGGTGACCAGCGGCCCCAGGGTATAGAACGGCGCTTCGTGGCACTGCTCCAGCTGCAGCTCCATGTTTTCCCTGATCAGGTGCAGGGGCACATGCCCCGGCCCCTCTATCATGGTCTGCACGTCATGCTTCCAGGCCAGCCGGGTCAGCTCGCCCAGGGTCTTCAGTTCGGCGAACTGGGCCTCGTCATTGGCATCGTGCAGCGAGCCGGGACGCATGCCATCCCCCAGGGAGAAGCTGACGTCGTAGGCCTTCATGATCTCGCAGATCTCCTCGAAGCGGGTGTACAGGAAACTTTCGCATCTGTGGGCATGACACCATTTGGCCATGATCGAGCCGCCGCGGGACACGATGCCGGTCAGGCGTCGCGAGGTCAGCGGCAGATGCTCCAGCCTCACCCCGGCATGGATGGTGAAGTAGTCCACCCCCTGCTCCGCCTGCTCCACCAGGGTATCGCGGAAGACGTCCCAGCTGAGATCCTCGGCCACGCCGGCTACCTTCTCCAGGGCCTGGTAGATGGGCACCGTGCCAATGGGAACCGGGCTGTTGCGCAGTATCCACTCGCGCGTCTCGTGGATGTGGGCGCCGGTGGAGAGGTCCATCACCGTATCCGCACCCCAGCGGATGGCCCAGATCATCTTTTCCACCTCGTCCATGACAGAGGAGGCCAGGGCGGAATTGCCGATATTGGCGTTGACCTTAACCAGGAAGTTACGGCCGATGATCATCGGCTCAGCCTCCGGGTGGTTGATATTGAGCGGAATAATGGCCCTGCCGCGGGCAACTTCGGACCTGACGTATTCCGGGGTGATTACTGCGGGGCGTGACATGCCCCCCTCACGAACGGGATGAGGAGTCTGCTGTTGCGTATCCGCTCCCTCCCGGCGCTGGTTTTCCCGAATGGCGACAAACTCCATCTCGGGGGTGACAATGCCCTGGCGGGCATAGTGCATCTGGGTCACGTTGCCGCCAGAGCGGGAGCGGCGGGGGGCGCGGCTGACGGGAAAGGCGCCAGCGCCAGACCCGCGGCCGGCACAGTTGCTCTTTTCCGACAGAAGTGCCGGATCCGAATACGTTTCAGTGTCGTAGCGTTCGGCAATCCAGTTCTCGCGCAGGCCGGCCAAGCCTGAGCGGATATCGCAGCAAAGCGTGGCATCGCCATAGGGGCCGGCTGTGTCGTAGACATGGATCGAAGCGGGCTTAGCCGCTCCATCCCCCCCTGGAGAGTCGGTGAGGAGGATTTCCCTCATCGGCACCCGCAGGTCAGGCCGCGAACCGGTCAGATAGGCCCTCCGGGAATGGGGAAACTCCCCCGTTACCGCGCTCTCCGCGCTGTTCGTGCCCCTGGGGCAGTTCCTGTTCTCGTTCATGCGTGCTATCTCCTCCCGTGACCGAATCGACATCCCCGCCGTCGTCCCGTCCCCATGGATACTCTCCTTTAATAGTGTTCGACCGGACCCTGCCGCCTTTCGGAGCGCCCTCCCTCAGCACGCCTCGGGGCGGCGGCCGGCATCGCGCCGCACTTCAGCCGGCAGGAACTCCTGGCCTCGGTAACAACCGATCTCCCGGACAATGGAGCGCGCGATGTCATCCAGGCTAAAGGCGCTGGCGCCATGGATATGGGCATTGAGACAGACAGAGATCGCATCCAGCAGGCTGTCGGCCCGCTGCATGCGCGTGCGCTGTTCTCCCGGCCAGTTCGCCGACTCGTGCAGTCGCGTTGAATGTCCCGGCATGCATGATTCCTTTCCGGCTTTACGGATTTCCTCGTCGGCTGAAGCAGCCGCAAGCGGCCTGCTCCAGCATCGGCGGCGTCACTGCAGACAAAGCAAAAACAGCACCAGAATTGAGAAATCAACGCCATTGCACGCAAAAAGTCTTGCAACCACCTGATATTGATCAATTTTGCAGAGCAGCCTCTTTTCAGTACCCGTGGCTTTTCCGGATAGAGCCGACCTCTTTCTCCGCTGGCGCGGGGACGCGTTACACCTGTTTCAGCCGCGACCGTTACACCTGTTTCAGCCATGGCCGCGCCATCCGTCCGTATCAATCCCCCCCCCAGGAGAGCCGGCGCACCATCCCGGCCTCACCGGGGGGGGGGGGCAGCAACCCGAAAGGGATCCAGTTCATGAAAAAGGGATGTACGGCGTCGGAAAACGGAAAAAGCACGGGAGAGGACTGAAGAACAGTCGGCACAAGGGAGCGCAGGGGCGATGCATGGGAAGGGAAAAAGGGGGAGACGAAGGGGAAGCGGCGCAGGGCGAGCGACACATGGGAGAGAGTGATTTCAAGAGTCCGGAAATTCGCACGAGAAGACGTAAGGACAGCGGTGAAGCGCCCTGCCTACAGCGCTCCGGCTGCGGGGAGCCACTCATCCAGCAGCCCCTGGAAGCGCCCGGCGACGCGCGACTTCACCTCATCCATGGCAATCGGGCAGCCACAGAGGCGCTCCAGGGAAGCGATGGGACAGGTGGCAATGCCGCAGGGATTGATGCGCTCAAAGGAGGAGAGGTCGTTGTTCACGTTCATGGCAAAACCGTGCATGGTAACCCAGTGACGCACGCCTACACCGATGGCGGCCAACTTGCCCTGGTCGGTCCAGACACCGGTTTTTCCCGGCACCCGGAAAGCGCTGACACCAAAATCAGCCACCACCGAAATCAGCAGTTCCTCCAGGAACCTCAGGTAATGCCGCAGATCGCAGCCCCGCGGCCTGAGGTTGATCAGCGGATAGCCCACCAGCTGCCCCGGCCCGTGAAAGGTGACATCCCCGCCCCGGCTGATGCGGATGGCCTGGATGGAGTGGTCCAAGATGTTTTCTTCGCAGCCGGCCCGTCCGATGGTGTAGACCGGATGGTGCTCCAGAAGCAGTAGCGTCTCCGGCGTGGCGTTGCGGTACACCCCATCAGCGATGCGTTCCTGTAGGCTGAAGGCGGCGGCATAGTCGACGACACCGAGATCATTCAGAATCATTGTTCGCTTCCCGAATTCCCGCCATACCTGGACGGTCAAAAAAGCCCCCACCGGAATCGGAGGAAGGTGACTCCGGTGGGGGCAACAATGCACATCATCAGGCATGAATGGCTGATTTATGCACGTCAAGCGCAGCTTCCTTGATTGCTTCGGCCAGGGTGGGATGGGCGTGGAACATGGCCGCGATGTCGTGGGAGGTGCCGCCGTAGACCATGACAGCCACCCCTTCCGCGATCATGTCCGAGGCCCGGGGCCCGACGATGTGGATGCCGAGAACCTTATCGTTCTCCTTGTGGGCCAGGATCTTGACGAAACCCTCGGTTTCATCCATGGCCCGAGCCCGGCCATTGCCCATGAAGTTGAATTTGCCCACGGCGTAGGGGATCTGCTCCTCTTTCAGGGCCTGCTCGGTCTTGCCCACCGAGGCAGCCTCAGGCCAGGTATAGGCGATGCCCGGAATGGTTTCGTAGTGGACCTGGGATTTCATACCGGTCAGGCGTTCGGCAAAGGCCACCGCCTCTTCCGATGCCTTGTGGGCAAGCAGCGGTCCCGGGATCAGGTCACCGATGGCGTAGATACCGGCCACGGATGTTTCGTAGTTTTCGTCCACCTCGACGCGCCCCTTGTCGTTGACCGCAACGCCGGCGTCTTCCAGACCCAGCCCGGCCGTGACCGGTTTCCTGCCGATGGCCACCAGGATCTTGTCGCACTCCACCAGCTCGGTCTTGCCGCCGGCGGTCAGGCTTACCCGCGCCTTGTCGCCGACCTTCTCCACCTTGGTGACGCTGGTAGCCATGCGGAATTCCACTCCCTGTTTTTTCAGGATCTTCATCAGGGCGTCCGTGACCTCGCTGTCGGTGAAGGGGAGCATCTTGGGCATCATCTCCACAACCGTGACCCTGGCCCCCAGGCGCCTCCAAACCGACCCCAACTCCAGGCCGATATAACCGGCGCCCACCACGATCAGGTGTTCCGGTACGCTACAGAACTCCAGGGCATCCTTGGAACTGACGATCAGCGTGCCGTCAAAGGGGAGCGTGGGCACCTCCACCGGCACCCCTCCCGTTGCCAGCAGCACTTTCCTGGCCTTGACGGTCTGGGTGGCACCCGTGGCCGTCACCTCCACGCAGTGGGGCTCTCCTGCTACGGGACGAACGATCCTGCCCGTGCCGCAGATCACCTGGACCTTGTTCTTCTTGAACAGGTAGGCGACGCCGTCGGTGAGTTTCTTGACCACATCGGCCTTGCGGGCCTGCATGACGGCGACGTCCAGTTTCGGCGGGTTGACGATAACGCCGTGGCTGGCGAACTTGTCGCGGGCCATGGAGAAATGCTCGCTGGAATCCAGCAGCGCCTTGCTGGGGATACACCCCTCGTTCAGGCAGGCGCCCCCCATGGTCGGCCGCGGTTCCACCACGGCAACCTTCATCCCCAGCTGGGAAGCGCGGATGGCGGCCACATAGCCCCCCGGTCCCGCTCCGAGCACCACAAGATCAAATACCTCTTCACTCATTCCTTGCACCTCTTGTTTTTCGTGGTTTAAGCCACGCGCAAACGTCCCGGCCCTGTTGCCCCCCCTGAGGGGATGACGTGAACGTCACGCGAGCCTCGTGTCTATCAGTTTACCAGCATAAGTTCCCGTGCCTGCATGTCCGCATGGTAGGACGAGCGCACCATGGGGCCTGATTCCACATGGGAAAAGCCGATGGAGAGCCCGAACTGCCGGTAACGCTCGAATTCGTCGGGGGTGACGTAGCGCTCCACCGGCAGATGATGCGGACTGGGTCGCATGTACTGCCCCAGGGTCAGCATGTCGCAGCGGTGGCGGCGCAGTTCTTCCATGACATCCCGCACTTCCTGCTCCGTTTCACCCAGGCCAAGCATCAGCCCGGATTTGGTGGGGACATGATCGAACTGTTCCCTGAAGCGGAGCAACAGATCCAAAGAGCCATGATAATCGGCCTGGGGGCGCACCCTGGGGTACAGGCGCGGCACCGTTTCCAGGTTATGGTTGAACACATCGGGGAGATTCATGCGCAGCTCTTCGAATGCCACGGCCACAGCACCGCGAAAATCGGGAGTCAGTATTTCAACCTTCAGGCTCCGCTTCAGGTCCCGCAGGGCCCGGACACAGGCTCCGTAATGGCCGGCGCCACCGTCAGGGAGATCATCCCTGGTCACCGAGGTGATGACCACGTAGCTCAATTTCAAGAGTTCAACGGCCCGGGCCAGATTGACCGGCTCATCGGCCGCCAGCTCATGGGGTGAGCCATGGGCCACGTTGCAGAACGGGCAGTGCCGTGTGCACACATCCCCCATGATCATGAAGGTCGCGGTCCCCTTGCGGAAGCATTCGCCCAGGTTGGGGCAGGATGCCTCTTCGCAGACCGTGTGCAGCCGGTTGTCCCGAAGGATCCTCACCAACCTCTCCACATCCGGCGTGCTGGCCGATTTTCCCCGCAGCCACTCCGGCTTGGGCAACGGCTTGGTGGCAAGGGATACATCCGTTCCCAGATGGGCGGTTTTCACCGCTCCCCGCATCGTTGTTGGTTGTACGTCCATAGAGATCATCTCCCCGAATTTCCCCCATGCTGACATGGAAACCATTGACTCACACAAAGCAACAAAGCAGCTGCCAGGGCGTTGCGGCTCCCTGTGGGAGAACGGTTATCCATACGCTTACCCATGACACCTCCGCGGCGTCCCCCCCACATCCCTGGATGCCGCCGCGGAGGATCCTTCGTCTACATGATCGCCTTTACCGCTGCCTCGATTTTTGCGGCATTGGGCAGGTAGAGGTCTTCCAGCACATCGCTGAACGGTACCGGAGTGTGCGGAGCGGTCACCAACTTGATCGCTCCCTTCAGGGAGCCGAAGGCTTCCTGGGCAACCACCGAGGAGATGTCGCCGGCCATGCTGGCGCGCGGGTGGGATTCGTCCACCACCACCAGCCGGCCGGTCTTCTCCACACTCTTGATGATCGTGGCCGTGTCCAGCGGAGAGATGGTGCGCGGGTCGATCACCTCACACTCGATACCGGCCTTGGCCAGGGAGGCCGCAGCCTGGGTGGCCATGTGCACCATGCGGCCCAGCGCCACGATGGTCACGTCTTTGCCCTCCCGGACGATGTTGGCCTGGCCGAAGGGGATGGTGTAGCTCTCCTCGGGGACCTCGCCCTTCATGGCGTACAGCGCCTTGTGCTCCATGAAGATGACCGGGTCGTTGTCACGGATGGACTGAATCAGGAGACCCTTGGCCTCGGCAGGCGTGGAGGGAAGCACGACCTTCAGTCCCGGGATGTGGGCGAAGATGGAGTACAGGCACTGGGAGTGCTGGGCAGCGCCACGGAAACCGCCGCCGTACATCATGCGACAGACAACCGGCGTCTCGGCCGTGCCGCCGAACATGTAGCGGAATTTGGCCGCCTGGTTCATCAGCTGGTCGAAACAGACCCCCAGGAAGTCGGCGAACATCATCTCCACCACCGGACGCATGCCGCAGGCGGCGGCGCCCACGGCGGAGCCGATGTAGGCGGATTCGGAGATGGGGGTGTCCATGACACGATCCCCGTATTTCGCGTACAGTCCCTTGGTTACCCCCAGAACACCACCCCAGGCATCCATGACTCCCTGGGTTCCCCGGCCGCCGGCAACGTCCAGACCAATGACGATGACCTTCTCGTCACGCGCCATTTCCTGGGACAGAGCCTCGTTGATCGCATCTTTATAATTGAGTTTTCTCGACATATATCGGTTCCTTTCCGCTCTCTAGTACGATACGTAGACGCCGGTCAGAAGATCCGCCGCCGTTGGTTTGGGCGCAGCCAGAGCCTTGACCACGGAGTCTTCGATCAGGGCCAGAACTTCCTTGTCAATGGCTTCCAGTTCCGCGGCAGTAACCAGGCCGGCGGCAATGGCCTTCTCGGCAAAGATCTTCAGGCAGTCTTTCGTCTTGCGCAGGTTCTGGCTCTCTCCGTTGGGACGGTAGGTCATGGCGTCACCTTCGAAGTGGCCGAAGTAACGCTGGGTCTTGCACTCCAGAAGCGTCGGCCCCTCGCCCGCCCGGGCCCGGCGGATCGCCTCGCCGGCAGCCTCGTACACGGCGAAGAAGTCGTTGCCGTCCACGGTGACGCCCGGCATGCCGAAACCGGCGGCGCGGTCGGCTATGTTGGGGGTCGGAACGTTGTAGGAGACGCCGGTTGACTCGGCGTAGCCGTTGTTCTCGTTCAGGAAGATCACCGGCAGCTTCCATACCGAGGCCAGGTTCATACTCTCCAGGATGGTCCCCTGATTGGAGGCGCCGTCACCGAAAAAAGCAACACCCACCCCGCCATTACCCTTGAACTTGGCTGCCAGGGCCGCGCCGCAGATCAGCGGAGGCCCGGCGCCCACGATGCCGTTGGCGCCCATCATCCCCTTCTCCAGGTCGGCGATGTGCATGGAACCACCCTTGCCGCCGCAGGTGCCGGTCTTCTTGCCGTAGATCTCGGCCATCATGCCGTGGATGTCCACACCCTTGGCAATGCAGTGGCCATGGCCGCGATGGGTGCTGGAAATGCGGTCCTCATCGGTCAGGTGCATGCACACGCCCGTGGCAACAGCCTCCTCGCCCGAGTACAGGTGCACAAACCCCGGAATCTTGCCCGTGGCAAACTCGATGTGCAGGCGGTCTTCAAACTCGCGGATCTCCCTCATGGTCCGGTATGCCCTGAGCAGATCTTCCTTCTTCAACTGGGACGTCATAGCTTCTCCTTTCGACTTCGTGTAATCCAATTCATGTGCCGGCCCGTTATCAGGCCAGGATCGTCTCCGGCGCTTCCAGTATGCCCTTCAGTTCACCGAGGAATTTGGCGGCATAGGCGCCGTCATGCACCCGGTGGTCGGCGGAAACGGTCACCCTCATCATGCGGGCAGCAACCACCTGGCCGTCGCGCACCACCGGCTCGTCCTTGACCATGCCGACGGCCAGGATAGCGGACAGGTTGGGCGGCACGATGGCGATAAAATCCTCCACCCCCAGCATCCCCATGTTGGATATGGCGAAGGTCCCACCGCTCAATTCGGCGCTGCCCAGCTTGCCCTCCTTGGCGAGTGCCACCAGTTCGCGGCTCCTCTCGCCGATTTGCTGGACCGGGAGCTTCTGGCATTCCCTGATCACCGGCATGATCACTCCTTCTTCCAGACCGATGGCCATGGCGACGTTCACGTCTCCGTGCAGCGTGATGTTCTTGCCGCTAAAGGCGGCGTTGATCAGGGGGTACTTGCCGATTGCCAGGGCCGATGCCTTGATCAGCATGTCGTTGATGGAGACCCGCTTACCGGCCTGTTTCTGGGCGCTGCTCAGCGCCTCCGCCCTGCCCATGTCGATGGCCACCGTCACCATATAGTGCGGGATGGTCGTCCATGAGGTGGTCACGGTCTTGGATATGGCCGCGCGCATCCCCTCCAGCGGCAGCGAGCCGTCCAGGATCTGTCCCGCTGCTGCCGATTCAGCCTGCGGTTCCTCGGCTGCCGGCACCGAGGCATCTTCCGCTGCCGTCTCCGTTGCCCCGCCGGCGAGGAAGGCGTCAATGGCCTGGTCGGAAACAGACGCATCGGCGATCACTCCCAGCAGAGCGCCAACAGGGAGTTCGTCCCCTTCATCGGCGATCTTGCGTCTCAGGATACCGGCGTGGGTGGCTTCGAGCACGTTGACGATCTTGTCGGTCTCCACCTCGGCGATGGACATGCCCAGCTCGATCTGGGTTCCCTCATCGATCAACCACTTGACCAGGGTCCCCTCTTCCATGGTCAGCCCCCACTTGGGCATGGTCAGGCAGTAGATGTCATCGGATGCTGCGCTGCAGGCAGACTCTTCCGCTGGCGCTGCTTCCTCATCAGAGCCGAAATTGGCGATAAAATCGGCGATGGCACTTTCCGCGGCATCCCCTTGGGTGATAACGCCAATCAGCGCGCCCACCGGCAGCACATCGCCTTCATCGGCTATCTGCTTGGCCAGGACACCGCTCTGGTTCGCCTCCATCACGTTGACGATCTTGTCGGTCTCCACCTCGGCAATAGCCATCCCCGGTTCGATCTGGCTTCCCTCGTCGATCAGCCACTTGGCCAGGGTGCCCTCTTCCATGGTCAGCCCCCATTTGGGCATGGTTAATTCCTGTACTGATGCAGTCATTGTCGTACCTTTCTTGTCCTATGAATCGTGTCTATCAAGACGTTGGAATGTTTTCAGATGATCGCCTTTACCGCTGCCTCGATTTTTGCGGCATTGGGCAGGTAGAGGTCTTCCAGCACATCGCTGAACGGTACCGGAGTGTGCGGAGCGGTCACCAACTTGATCGCTCCCTTCAGGGAGCCGAAGGCTTCCTGGGCAACCACCGAGGAGATGTCGCCGGCCATGCTGGCGCGCGGGTGGGATTCGTCCACCACCACCAGCCGGCCGGTCTTCTCCACACTCTTGATGATCGTGGCCGTGTCCAGCGGAGAGATGGTGCGCGGGTCGATCACCTCACACTCGATACCGGCCTTGGCCAGGGAGGCCGCAGCCTGGGTGGCCATGTGCACCATGCGGCCCAGCGCCACGATGGTCACGTCTTTGCCCTCCCGGACGATGTTGGCCTGGCCGAAGGGGATGGTGTAGCTCTCCTCGGGGACCTCGCCCTTCATGGCGTACAGCGCCTTGTGCTCCATGAAGATGACCGGGTCGTTGTCACGGATGGACTGAATCAGGAGACCCTTGGCCTCGGCAGGCGTGGAGGGAAGCACGACCTTCAGTCCCGGGATGTGGGCGAAGATGGAGTACAGGCACTGGGAGTGCTGGGCAGCGCCACGGAAACCGCCGCCGTACATCATGCGACAGACAACCGGCGTCTCGGCCGTGCCGCCGAACATGTAGCGGAATTTGGCCGCCTGGTTCATCAGCTGGTCGAAACAGACCCCCAGGAAGTCGGCGAACATCATCTCCACCACCGGACGCATGCCGCAGGCGGCGGCGCCCACGGCGGAGCCGATGTAGGCGGATTCGGAGATGGGGGTGTCCATGACACGATCCCCGTATTTCGCGTACAGTCCCTTGGTTACCCCCAGAACACCACCCCAGGCATCCATGACTCCCTGGGTTCCCCGGCCGCCGGCAACGTCCAGACCAATGACGATGACCTTCTCGTCACGCGCCATTTCCTGGGACAGAGCCTCGTTGATCGCATCTTTATAATTGAGTTTTCTCGACATATATCGGTTCCTTTCCGCTCTCTAGTACGATACGTAGACGCCGGTCAGAAGATCCGCCGCCGTTGGTTTGGGCGCAGCCAGAGCCTTGACCACGGAGTCTTCGATCAGGGCCAGAACTTCCTTGTCAATGGCTTCCAGTTCCGCGGCAGTAACCAGGCCGGCGGCAATGGCCTTCTCGGCAAAGATCTTCAGGCAGTCTTTCGTCTTGCGCAGGTTCTGGCTCTCTCCGTTGGGACGGTAGGTCATGGCGTCACCTTCGAAGTGGCCGAAGTAACGCTGGGTCTTGCACTCCAGAAGCGTCGGCCCCTCGCCCGCCCGGGCCCGGCGGATCGCCTCGCCGGCAGCCTCGTACACGGCGAAGAAGTCGTTGCCGTCCACGGTGACGCCCGGCATGCCGAAACCGGCGGCGCGGTCGGCTATGTTGGGGGTCGGAACGTTGTAGGAGACGCCGGTTGACTCGGCGTAGCCGTTGTTCTCGTTCAGGAAGATCACCGGCAGCTTCCATACCGAGGCCAGGTTCATACTCTCCAGGATGGTCCCCTGATTGGAGGCGCCGTCACCGAAAAAAGCAACACCCACCCCGCCATTACCCTTGAACTTGGCTGCCAGGGCCGCGCCGCAGATCAGCGGAGGCCCGGCGCCCACGATGCCGTTGGCGCCCATCATCCCCTTCTCCAGGTCGGCGATGTGCATGGAACCACCCTTGCCGCCGCAGGTGCCGGTCTTCTTGCCGTAGATCTCGGCCATCATGCCGTGGATGTCCACACCCTTGGCAATGCAGTGGCCATGGCCGCGATGGGTGCTGGAAATGCGGTCCTCATCGGTCAGGTGCATGCACACGCCCGTGGCAACAGCCTCCTCGCCCGAGTACAGGTGCACAAACCCCGGAATCTTGCCCGTGGCAAACTCGATGTGCAGGCGGTCTTCAAACTCGCGGATCTCCCTCATGGTCCGGTATGCCCTGAGCAGATCTTCCTTCTTCAACTGGGACGTCATAGCTTCTCCTTTCAAATCCTTCAAAGTACGGCAACATGTTTAAAAAACGTCTCATAGACGGTTTCGCTGTTCATGTCTTCATGCGGTCCTCCTTGGCATCAGGGTGTATGTGAACTGGCTCGCCGGGATTCCTCCGCCCAGGGTGGCAGGATCCGGCGATGGATTCGTGTCTCTGTTTGACTGTTCGATTTCCTTTAGAGCACGAGGCATGCCATATCAGTCAGGAAGGGGCCGAAAAGGGGCTTTTCGCGAAACAACGACGCACGCCAAAACCACGCATACCCTTGTTTTTGCTACACCTTGCAGACAGATAGGCACATAAGAACAAGCACGACGCAACGGCCCCGCGAAGCGGAGCAATTAAAACAAGGGTTTCATTCCGTCAGATGATGGAGGAACAGAGCGGATGAGCGTGCGACAGATGTCACGGCGGAGAGCGCAACAGATGTCGCGCCCAGCGCCGCGACGGAGAGAATCGCGGTAGAAACGGCATGTGAGGAGGGCTTGCGGGACTCGCGACATCGAATTTTGTGCGCTGAAACCGTACCTGCTCCCTGGTGCGGCATTGACAGCTGAAGCTATTCCCTCTATTTTTGATGATTCTCTTACATCCATGACGCCTTCGGGACGTTTTCCGTCTGTCTCCGTCCCGGCCGGGCCCGCGACGGAGACAGGCGACCGAAGGGAAGGACATACCCACACCATGACCATGCCCCCGAGCCTCTATATCGTCGCCACACCGGTGGGAAACCTGGAAGACATGACCTACCGGGCCGTGCGCATCCTGGGCGAGGTCGACCTGATCGCGGCCGAGGACACCCGCCACTCCCTGAAGCTGCTCAACCACTTCAACATATCCAAACCGTTGACCTCCTACTTCGACCACAACCAGCAGTTCAAGGGGGAGCGCATCCTGAACGCCCTGCGCCAGGGAAAATCGGTGGCGCTGATCTCCGACGCCGGCACCCCCTGCGTCTCCGACCCGGGCTATTGCCTGGTGCGGGACGCGCTGGCCCAAGGAATCAGGGTTATCCCGATCCCCGGCCCCTGTGCCGCCATCACCGCCCTCTCCGCCTCGGGCCTGCCCAGCGACAGCTTTACCTTTGCCGGCTTCCCCCCGGCCCGCCAGGCCAGGCGGCGCACCTTTCTGGCCAGCCTGGACTCCCTGCCCGGCACGCTGATGCTCTACGAAGCGCCGCACCGGCTGGAGGAGTGCCTGCGGGACATGCTGGCAATGCTGGGTGAGCGCCAGATCGTGGTAGCGCGGGAACTGACCAAGATCTACGAGGAGTTCATCCGGGGAAGCATCTCCCAGGTCCTGGATGCCGTGTCACAGGGAAAGGTGCGGGGCGAGGTGGTTATCCTGGTCGCGCCGGGAGAGGCGGTTCAGGAGCAGGCCGAGCCGCTGGAAGACATTCTGCGGCGCCTGCTGGATCAGGAGGGGCTGTCGGTGAAGGATGCCGCCCGGCGGGCAACAGAGATGACGGGTGTTTCCCGCAACCAGGCCTATGCCGAAGCGCTCAGGCTGAAGGCTGCTGCAGGGGATTCATGAATCCGCGGAAGTCGCCATGATTGTGATGGAATTTAGGGCCGACAGTATGGTATAGAACTTTGATTGTAACTTTGGAGTGAATCAATGAAAATTTGCATCTTTGGCGCAGGATACGTCGGCCTGGTGGCTGCGGCCTGCTTTGCGGAAAGCGGAAACAACGTCATCGCCGTGGACGTGGATGAGGCCAGGGTCGAGGGGCTTAAGCAGGGCATCGTCCCGATCTACGAGCCGGGACTCAAGGAGATGATCCTGCGCAACCAGGGAGAGGGGCGCCTCTCCTTCACCACCGACTACGCAGCGGCCGTACAGGCCTCCCTGGTCAACTTCATCGCCGTGGGCACCCCACCGGGGGAGGACGGATCGGCCGACCTGAAGTACGTCCTGGGTGTGGCCCGGGAAATCGGGCGCGCCATGAACGGCTACAAGATCATCGTGGACAAGTCCACCGTCCCGGTGGGCACCGCCGACAGGGTGCGGCACGCCATCAGGGAGGAACTGGACCTGCGCAACGCAGACCTTGAATTCGACGTGGTCTCCAACCCGGAATTCCTCAAGGAAGGGGCTGCCATCGACGACTTCATGAAGCCCGACCGGGTGGTGATCGGCACCGACAACGTGCGCACTGCCGAGTTCATGAAGGAATTGTACGAGCCGTTCATGCGCAAGAATAACCGCATGATCGTCATGGACATCCGCAGCGCGGAAATGAGCAAGTACGCGGCCAACGCCATGCTGGCAACGCGCATCTCCTTCATGAACCAGATCGCCGGGCTGTGCGAATGCATGGGCGCCGACGTGGCAGCCGTGCGCGAGGGGATCGGTTCCGATTCCCGCATCGGCTACGACTTCCTCTTCCCCGGTCCAGGCTACGGCGGTTCCTGTTTCCCCAAGGATGTCAAGGCACTGATCAGAACCGGTAAGGAATGCGACTACGACTTCACCCTGCTCAAGGCGGTGGAAGAGGTCAACGAGCGCCAGAAACAGGTTCTTGCGGACAAACTGATCAGGGCACTGGGCTCGGCGGACGAAAATAAGCCACTGGAGGGGAGAACCATCGCCTGCTGGGGACTGGCCTTCAAGCCACGCACCGACGACATGCGCGAGGCGCCGGCCATCACCATCATCCAGAGCCTCCTGGCCGCCGGAGCTCGGGTACGGGCCCACGACCCGGAGGCCATCGACGAAGCCAGGAAAATCTTCGGCGATGCCATCGACTACAGTAACAACCAGTACGATATCCTAGGCGACGCCGATGCCCTGGCAATCATCACCGACTGGAACGAGTACCGCAATCCGGACTTCGACCGCATCCGGGAAGCCCTGGCCACTCCCCTGATCGTGGATGGCCGCAACCTATATAAACCGAGCCGCATGGCCTCGGCAGGCTTCCGCTACATCCCGCTGGGACGAAATAGCAACGGCATGTGCGGCGAGGCGAAGTAGCAGGTGTCAGGCCCCGGGCTTTGGGTGCGGAGATCCAGCCGTACGCCAATTGAGCGAATGAATCAAGAACCTTCGCCATGACCGAACGCAGGAACCGTTCCGACCTTCAGGCGCCATGGATCCAACGTTCAAGCCATACTTCCGAATCAGAAACGGAACCCTTGAATTTGCTGAAAAAAACGTTACAATACCGACACACTGACGACAGGACTCCCGTGGGCAGCGCCCCCTGTTCCGCTCCGGAACGGATCACTTGAGACGAGAAACGACGGATGACACTCTGCGCGGCGCGGAACAACGCCATATTCCCCGACAATTTCCCCCATGCGCCTGAGCCGCAAGGGCCAGGAGCATGAAGGGGCCTTTCCAGAAAAGGGTGTACCTCATCCTGGCGGGATGCATCACCTTTATCCTCTTCTTCACCGTGTTCGGTGACAAGGGTCTGTTGCGCATCTTCGAGCTCAGGCAGGACATGGCCAGGGTCCAGGCCCGCCTGGGAGATACACGCGCTGTAAACGAAACGCTGAAACGGGAGATCGTGGCTTTGAAGGGAGACCACCGCTACGTGGAAAGCATCGCCCGCAAAGACTTCGGGCTGGTTCGCAGCAACGAGGTCATCTATCAATTCTCGCCGGAAACGAAACCATAAAAGGTTACCACCATGTCCCAGTCAAATTGTGCCGTATGCGCCTGGCGAGAGACCTGCAACAAGCGTTTCACCGTCACTGACTGCGGAACGCACTGCCCTGATTTTTCCCGCGATGTGAGCATCAAGGGGGACGGGAAAGAGACCGATACACCAACCGACACGAAGGAACGTCACCACACATGATGCGTCACCGAATAGCCTCTCTGGTAGAAACCGCCCTGCGGGCCGCCTCCGCTGCCCAGGAAATCACTTCCCCCTCCATTCCCGCCGTCACCATCGGCGTACCAGCCAACCCGGACCACGGAGACTACTCCTGCAACATCGCCATGCAGATGGCAAAGGCTGAACGCAGGGCGCCGCGCCAGGTGGCTGAAACCATCAGCCGCCACCTGGGCGACGGAAAGGGACTCTTGTCGAAAACCGATATCGCAGGCCCGGGCTTCATCAACTTCTTCGTCTCTCCGGCAGCCTGGCAGCGGCTCCTTCCTGAGATCGAGTCCCAGGGGGCGACCTACGGTCGGACCGCCACCGGCGAGGAGAGAAAGGTTCAGGTGGAGTTTGTCAGCGCCAACCCGACCGGACCGCTGCATATCGGACACGGCCGCGGCGCAGCCATCGGCGACACCATCTGCCGCCTGCTGGACGCCGCCGGCTGGAATGTCACCCGGGAGTTCTATTACAACGATGCCGGACAGCAGATCACCAACCTAGCCCTGTCGGTACAGGCGCGCTGCCTGGGCATTGACACGAACGATCCGCGCTGGCCTGCCGACGGATATCAGGGCGAGTACATCAGGGACGTGGCTGCCGCCTATCTGGCACGGGAGACGGTTGATGCCGATGACCGGCACGTCACCGCCCTTGGAGATCCCCAGAACCTGGACGCCATCCGCGAATTCGCCGTGGCCAGCCTGCGGCGGGAGCAGGACCTGGATCTGAAGGCCTTCGGCGTACATTTCGACGTCTTCACCCTTGAGTCCAGCCTGTACGACGACGGCCGCGTGGATAACGTGGTGCGCCAACTCGTGGAGAAGGGACACACCTACGAGCAGGAGGGAGCCCTCTGGCTGCGCACCACCGAATTCGGCGACGACAAGGACCGGGTCATGCGCAAGAGCGACGGTGGCTACACCTACTTCGTGCCGGACGTGGCCTACCATCTGGCCAAGTGGGAACGGGGATTCACCAGGGTCATCAACGAACAGGGTTCCGACCACCACAGCACCATCACCCGTGTGCGGGCCGGCCTGCAGGCGCTGGACCGCGGTATCCCCCAGGGATGGCCGGAATACGTCCTGCACCAGATGGTCACGGTCATGCGCGGCGGAGAGGAGGTCAAGATCTCCAAGCGCGCCGGCAGTTACGTGACCCTGCGCGACCTGATCGACGAGGTCGGCCGCGACGCCACCCGCTTCTTCTTCATCATGCGCAAGCCGGACTCCCAGCTTGTCTTCGACATCGACCTGGCCAAGGAGCAGTCGCCCGACAACCCGGTGTACTATGTCCAGTATGCCCATGCGCGCATCTGCAGCATCTTCGAGAACGCCGTGGAGAAGGGGTATGCCCTGCCAACTGATGCGGGATCCGTTCGCCTGGAGTTGCTGGAGAGCACGGAGGAGTTGCAGTTGATCAAGCTGCTGGCCGCCCTGCCCAACACCGTGGACGACAGCGCCCGCTTCTTCGAGCCGCACCGCCTGACCAACTACCTGACCGATCTGGCGGCCAGCTTTCACAGCTTCTACAACAGGAACCGGGTGCTCACCGAAAACAGCGACCTGACCGGAGCACGTCTGTACCTGCTCAAGCGCACGGCACAGACGCTGAATAATGCCCTCTCCATCCTGGGAATCTCGGCCCCCGAGCGGATGTAACGGAGCTCCCATGCGGATCGACTACAGCCCCCCCAAACAGTCCTACGTCACCAGCCAGAGCAAGCCCCGGCCCCGCAAGGAGCCGGTCGGCCTGTTCACCGGCCTGATCGTCATCACCGGCCTGATAGCCTTTGCCGCTGGTTTCGGCAGCGGCTGGTTTTTGTCCGAACGATCCACCAAGAAGGCATTTCAGGCAGCTGCGGAGCAGAGCAGCCTGGAAAGCAGTCCCAAGCAGACGACCGCTCCCGCTCCTCTTCCAGCCCAGCCGCAACCTGTTCCACAGAGCGCTTCTCAGCAACCGGATGCAGTCGCGCCCCCGGCCACCACTGCTACGCCGACAACGGCATCTCCCCAACTCAGTTTCTACAAGACCCTCCCGGGCGGCCAGAAAAGCGCATTCCTGGGAAGCGGCATAAACAGCAGGGAGGAGCGGGAGAGACAGACGCTCCAGGCCGCCATTCCCTCGAACGTCGCCAGAAGACAGCAGGCTGCGGCTACGCCCACCCCGAAAGCAGCCCCTGAAAAAGTCGCCACCGAGGAAAAGCAAGCCCCGGAGAAACCGGCTTCCGACGAAAAAACAGCCACGGAAAAACCGGCAGTCAAAGCCCGTTCAGGATATACCGTCCAGGTCGCCTCCTACAATCTCAGGTCCGAGGCTGAGGCCATGAAGAACAAACTGGCCGGCAAGGGATACAACGTCATCATCAGCGAATCCAACCAGGGGAACAAGGGGATCTGGTACCGTGTCCGGGTGGGCAGAAAACTTGAGCAGGAGGCAGCCAGGGAACTGGCTGCCAAAATCGGCAAAGGCGCCATCGCCACGCCAGAGTGACCGACAACAAATCGTAAAGAGCGCAATTAAGTTGTTGACAGAAGAAAACGGATGAGATATAAAGTGTATCTACTTAACGCGGGGTGGAGCAGTCTGGTAGCTCGTCGGGCTCATAACCCGAAGGTCAGAGGTTCAAATCCTCTCCCCGCAACCAAACAAAATCAAGGACTTGCATAAACGGCAAGTCCTTTTTTTGTAGCCATTGTACCCTATTTTGTACCCTACGGACTTGCCGCAACCACGAAAGGAGATTCGTGCAATGGCAAGTCTTTTAAAACGCGGCAAAAAATTCTACGCACAGTACTATCTGAACGGCGAGCAGAAGCGGGTCAATCTGAATACGACCTCGCTGCAGATCGCCAAGGAAAAAATCCGGCAGATCGAATCCGCCCTGTTCCGCCAGGACGACATCCCCCTCACGACCAAGACTCCTCTCCCCGAGATCATCGAGAAGTACCTCTTTTTCCGCAGGGCACGCTGTTCGGAAAACAACGTCCAGAAGCAGATCACCTATTTCAGAAGCATCTTCGGCCCGGTCTGCGAGAGCCTCAAAATCAAAAACCCCAAAATCGCCCGAAAGGCCGTGAAACGCCCCGCTGCCCAAAAATACGACCTGCTTGAGCTCGGAGCCCTGGAGCAGTTATCCGCAGAACGGGTTTCGTTATTCCTGGCAACCATCAGCAAACAAAAAGCGCTCTCTCCCAAAACGGTCAATCACTATCGTCAGATACTTATAACCTTCTGCAACTGGGCCATGAAAGAAGGAGGCGTACGGTTCCCCGGCGGCAAAAACCCGTTGGCAGATATCAGTCGTTACAATGAAGTGAAGAGTGATATCAGCTACCTGAAGCACCAGGACATCGCTAAACAACTCGATGCCCTGGCAGGCAACCTGCTTCTGCAGACCATGGTCGCCACCTATATCTATAGCGGCCTGCGGAGGGAGGAAGCGCTCTGGCTGATGCCTTCCGACTTTGATTTCACTGAGGGCCACTACGGGACCATCAGAATCCGAAACAAGGAATTCGACGGCAAACGCTGGAAACCCAAAACCAGTATAAACCGGACCGTGCCGATCAGCAGCGATCTGCGCCGCTACCTGGATAAATATCTCGAAAAGGTCACTCCCGGAACCTGGTTTTTCAGCACGCCCGAGGGGTGCCGCTGGGACCCGGATAATTTTTCCGCGCTGCTCCGCGCCGCCAACAAGGAAAAAAAACTCAGCTGGACCTGCCTGGACTACCGGCACACCTTTGGTACACTCCTCGCATCCAATGGCGAGAGCCTCTTCAAGGTCGCCAAACTGATGGGGAACAGCATTCTTATCTGCGAAAAACACTATGCGACAGCGTTGCCCGAATCCCTGCACGCCTCGGTGGAGTTTGGCGATGACCCACAACAGCCGGCCCCGCCTCATCCCGCCCCACCCCAGCCCCCCGCTCCTCCCCAGCCTTCAGCCGCTGAACCGCCTGCCGAAACACGGCCCCGGTTGAAGTTGGTGGTCAACAACCGCTAACCACAGCAGCCGTGAAAAAGCAAACGCCCCGGGGACTTGCGGATCCGGGGCGTTTCGCGGGGTATGTATCCAATTTTGAACTGTGCGGTTACTGCATCACGATACGGCATGACGCCTCATAGGCATACACCTCCTCCCTGTCATAGCGAACCATGCCGTTTCGCCCTTCACCGAGACAGATTCTGGTAAAACGTTCCCTGCGAGCGATCCGGTCGACGGAGGAACGCGCACAATCCCAACGCACTGCCAGTTCCGCTGGTGAGATGTACGGTGATTTTCCGCTGGTTGTTTTGTCTTGCGTCTTTGCCATAACATCGTCCTGCACAAGCATGTCATCATGCTGATTTCACTTATGGATATGGGGGCTCAAACAGTAATTTGCCGAAAATTCCCCTCTATTAGATAAGATCAGGGCGGCGTACGGGCTTTATCCCGGGTTTCCCCATTTTTTCTCCACGAACAAAAAAAGGCCCCTCCAGTCGCACTCAGCGACCGAAGGGGCCTTTTTTTGTTGGGAAAAATCACAAAACCGCCGGGCATCCCAAGCCCGGCGGTCGACAGGGGAAAATCATTTTCCGAAAAGATAATGTGTGGTTATCTCGATGCGATTATGTCCCAATTCGTTGGAAACCACGCCGAGACATTTCTCATAGCAATGTCCTGCTGCCTGCAGCTCAGAAAACCGCTCCTGAGCGAAATTCCAGCGCAGGCCATGGCTGCCGTTGTAATCTTGCCCAGTCCGGTCCGCAGCGGACTCAAGGCTTGCCCGGTAACCGTCGGCTGAAACTTTGAATGGGCCATGGGTTCTGATGTGATCAGCCAGGCGCTGGTACGTCTCCGGCGTCATCTGTGCCGTGCCCGGCTTGCCTCCCTTACCGGTGTAATCGAGCAGGCCGACCAGTTTGCCCGTATGCACATCCCTGCCCAGCCCCTTAAGCTGGTTTGCGCTGATACTGCTCGCTCCGGCGATCCTCAAACCGCTCTCATGCTGGATCCGGGCTGCAAGCTGGTGTGACGGGTTAGACACGGCCTCTGCCAGCCTCTCAGGGCTATCATAATTGCGTGTTCCTTCAAAACGCGGCAATTCGCTCCTGGCCTCCGGCCGCAGCTCATGCACCACGGAGCGGAAGTCATATACATTTCCACGGTCGTTCTTGTCGCTGTACGCGTTCAGGGCATTCTCCAGCTTGCCCACTGCCGCGCAGTAGCCGTTCCAGTGAGAATACGAGACACCCAGCTCGATCTTGTAGTTCAAAAACTGGCGGACGTGGTCTCCAGTAAGCCGTTCGAGGTCTCTGACGGCAAATGTTTCTTTTGCGAACCGTCCGATCTCCTGCCATTTTTCCAAATAATTGTCCCTTGTCCCCAACGAATGGATTCCGGTCTTTTCTGCAATTGCCGTCGAGGTGGCCCCCCTTCCTTCGCTGGCAAGTTCCACGCGGGCGCTGTCTTTTGCCTGAAATTTGCTCTCACCGATGCAATTGATCCCTGATGCATTGAACAGGTGCAGGGCCTGTCCACGGATACTCCCTCTCATGATTCGATTCCTCCTCTATGATGTGTGATGATCACTCACCTATAAAGATCAGGAGGGAGTCCGGTTTTATGTTTTCATCTGATATGGGTGGCGGTATTTGTGGACCCCCCGCGAGGGACAGACAGATAAGAAAAAGCGTTTTTTTTCGTGCTCGCTTTTGCACTAAAACTTTTGCGCCAGTTATCGCCCTGTCAGTGGCATCGGCCTGGCAACCGGTAAGTGCGCGCGTTCCGCGCGAACCCAGCAACGGCTTCGCCGTTTTTGTCTAGGAGTCTGTCGGGCTTGACCTCAGGGGCGCCCTCTTTTGTGGCCAAGCCGATTAAAAAAGTTCCGTATGTGTTCGTCTTCCCACCGGCAACCTGGTTAATTCAGCCCTTTCAGCGATGACTGCGGTTATTACAGGCTGATTTTCGCTATTTCTCATTCTATCCGGCCAAGACATGCAGCCGTTTGATGTTGTAGGCCATGCAGACGAGGTTCCATTCGCCTTTTACTGCTTCAAAGCCACGAAGAAGAAAGCTTCTGAATCCCATGACCGCCTTGATGATGCCGAAGACCGGTTCCGAGGTGACTTTTCGCTGGGCGTAGATCGCCTTGCCGGAAGGTGTCTTCAGGCGATGCTTCATTCTGGCCACGGAATCGGCATCTTCGGGTAACGGCGGCGGTTCGGCAAAGCGCTCCATCAGTGGCACGTTGTGACTCTGCCGGTCTACGGCAATGTAGGGAGTTATCCCGTTCTCCTCACAGGCAGTTACATTGGTTTCGCTGAAGTAGCCACTGTCAGCTACCAGATCGGTTGCCTTGCCAAGCTTCTCAGGCAGCGCCGCCAGGTTCTCCAGGGTCGGTGTCAGCTCCTGTTTGTCATTGGGATTCTGGGTAACATGGGCCGAAACGATGAGCTTTGATGCTGTATCCACACCGGCCTGGGCGTTGTAAGTCTGCTCGAATCCGCCACCGGAGGTCGGCATGATCCGCGACTCTTCATCGGTCAGATTGACCTGATCTTTGGCAGTGGGGCCGGATTTGGGCGGTTTCGGCTCTTTCCCCTTGGCCTTCTTGCCCGTTGCCTGCTCCTTCTTGGCCCGTTCGGCGACTTTCTTCTCATAAGCGGCCTGTTCACGAGCATGGCGCTCAGCGGCTCGTTTTTCGATCTCGACCTTGGCTGCGGCAATGGCGGAAAGACGCTTTTCCCGACGTTCCAGTTCTTCGGGGATGTTCATGCCGTCCGGAATATCGGCACGGTCCGCTGCCTCGGCCTTTTTGAGCAGTTCGCCAACCTCAGCCTTGATCTGCTCTTCAAGCTTGCAGGCATGCTCATAGCTCAGCGCCTTGTGCTTGGAGGCGTTCGCCTTGATTTTGCTGCCATCCAAACTAACGTTGCCCAGTTTCAGCACCTCCATCTGATGAGCGATCAGCAGAATCTGGGCAAACAGCTTGTTCAGTTGCGGCAGAAAACGCCGGCGGAAGGTGGCAATGGTATCGTGGTCAGGATGACTGTTTGCCGCTATGAACCGGAATGCCACGGAGTCGTAGGTGCTGCGCTCAAGCTTCCGGCTGGAGAATACGCCTGTCGCATAACCGTAAAACAACAATGCTACCAGCATCTCAGGGTTATAGGGCTGCGAGCCTCGGCCGGCATAGGTAGCTTTCAAAGAGCGCAGGTCGAGCTGTTCGACAATTTCGACCACAAACCGGGCCAAGTGCTTTTCTGGTAGCCAATCCTGCAGCGATGGCGGGAGCAGATAGGGTGTTTCCCGGTCAACTTCAATAAACTTTGATTTCATAGTCAACCCCGATACCTAACCAGTTGATATTACCGGACAAATATACGGGATACACCAAGAAAACGCAAGCTAAAGCTGACGACTTATTCAATAAATACAGCAGGTTAACCAATTGAAAACGCCCTGGAGATGACGGCTGAATGCGTTAAGCCCGACAGACTCCTAGACGACAAAAACGGCGAAGCATGGAGCACAGCTCCAGTGTTTACGCGGTTTTGACTTGACGCCAAACCGCTTACATCTGATGATTGAACCATCATCAGATGACGTTGTCAGGAGACAACGTAGGAGACAAAAAAAATGCGCCCGTTTTCACAACAGACGACCAAGAAACTCCTGGCTTGGTACACAAGGCAGCCGGAGATTGAACGGAAGGAATGTCACGTTTTACAGAGGAAACAGATCAACGTGATGATGAATGACGCCCGCAAGAGGGGCGAGAAGGTTGAGGACAGCGGTGATGTGTACTACCGCGCCTTTATATGGGGGATCGAACGAAGAATGCGGTTGCAGGACAACCGAAGACTGAAGAGTACGGATGATCTGGAAGAGGTGACAAAGCAAAGGATTGCGGTGGCAAAAGCCACGGCAAAAGCCAAGCCGTCACCCATATTGGACCGGCTACACGCTGATCTGCTGCCAGTTGTGATTCAGTTGAGAAAAGAGGGGCTGTCGTGGCAGAAGGTAAGCAATTACTTGTTCGAGTACCACCAGCTTGAGGTCGACAGGCGCTATTTGCACAAGGTATTTACTGGGCACCCGGAATTTCCGGTAGAAAAGTAACCGTTTTGTGATGCCGGCATAAAAAAGGGAGAGCACATGACGTACTACTCCCTTGCTTACTGCTTTGTTTTCGTAAGATCCCTGGAACCAGAGGTGTCCGAGAACGACTCTCTCAATGAGAGATAACCCTGACGGGTAAAGTTACATTTAACCTACACAAGAAAACCGTTTCACGCAACATTTATTTGCCATAAAATACAATACTTACAGCAATATGCACCATGTCAATCAAAGTACCACTACATGCGGATCATGATTGACTATGTAGCCACTTTCTTGAAACGAATGGTACGCGGAAAAACTGGAAACGGCGGATAAAGGCCGATCAACGGCATGAAACCTTTCGGTTGGGTTATAATCCACCTTTTCCGCCCTGATCTGCGGCTAATAGAGTTATTGCTCTGCTGCTCAGCTGGGGGATCTGCTCCCAGACCGGTTCGCAGGCGAGGGAGAAGAAGGGATTGAGGGAGGCGGTGAAATTGGTCATGTCGCAGCCAGTTGCGTTCACTCAGTTGTTCTAGTTGACCTTCCGCCCACCTTCAAGCTGAACTCTTTTCATTTTGGAAACAGTTGCAGATGCATCCAGCTCTCCGCTGCCCAGAATATTCCTGATACGCTTTGATACCGCAGGAACATTCACGCCAAAAAATTCAGCGACTTGAAGCTGGGTCAGCCAGACGGTGTCATGGTCGAGATGGACCAGAAGGGAAGATGACCCGTCAGGAGCCTGATAGAGGACAATCGCGTTATCGTCTTTGTTCATGCTGTACCCTCACAAAATCCAGCGATGCTGCTGGTCTGCCCCAGCGGCACGCCCGCCGCCGGGAAAAGTTAAACAGCACATTCAAGTTCCGAGAGTAAAACCGGGTAGCAACCCGTGGATTCTCCACAAGTCATGTGCGGTACCGCGACCAGAAGCTGCTTTTACGGCCATGGTGCTCCACGAGACCGGCCTTGTACCCGGCATGGGATTCGAGGGTGCGCCAGTCGGCAATCACCCCGGCCAGTAGGTCGAGCTTCTTCAGATACCGCACCCCGTGGGGATAGGTTTTGGTCTGGGCCCGCTGGAGAATGGAATCGAGCAGGGCACGGTAAAGCAGGGAGGCGCAGAGATGGCGGCCCTGTTTCTCCATGGCCTCGGCCATGGGGAGAAGAGTGCCGTAAAAGTCGCCGTTCAGCTCCCTGGCATGGGTGAGCAGGTAGTTTTCCGCGGCGTCAAACTGCCCGGCGGCAACCAGAAAGGCGGCATCTGTCAATGGTAGTGCAATAATGTCCCAAAAGCGGTAACGAAAAGTGTACCGCCCTGGAAGCCGTGGTATCCCTTCTGGAGAAAGGAGGGGTGCCCATGATTTCCACGGAGGTAGTTATGGACATAGCCGCGCTCAAACGCTCCGGCCACAGTATCCGATGGATCGCACGCAAGTTGGGCATTCATCGCAAGACCGTGAAGAAGTATCTCGAAAGCAACTCTTTCCCTGCCTATCATCGGAAAGACATCAAACCATCCATCCTTGAACCGTATCACCAGATCATCCGGGATTTTCTCGATGAGGATGAATATCAGGCCACTTGGATACTCACCCGTATTAAAAGGATGGGGTATTCCGGCAGTTACGATACCCTCAAGGTATTCGTCCGCTCCATCAAGGAACAGAAGCGGCGCATCGCCTATCAGCGCTTCGAAACGGAGCCTGGGCTCCAGGCCCAGGTTGACTGGGGAGATTTCAAGGTGGTCGAGTCCACGGGAAAGACCACAACCCTCTACGCCTTCGTGATGGTACTGGGATTTTCCCGGGCCATGTACGTCGAATTCGTTGAACGATGCACCCTGGAGGTGTTCATGGACTGTCACCTCCGGGCATTTCGCCACCTCAAGGGCGTTCCCGCCGAGATCCTCTACGACAACATGAAGCAGGTCGTCGTGGGCCGGGAGAATGGCCGGCCGGTGTTCAACACCGAATTCCTTCATTTTGCCAGGCACTACGGTTTTACGCCCCGCCTCTGCCCTCCCTACAGCCCCTGGGTAAAGGGAAAGGTCGAACGCCCCATGCACTATGTGCGAGAAAGTTTCTGGAGGGGGTACGGATTCCATTCTCTGGAAGAGACCAATCAGGATGTTGCCGCCTGGATCGCGGAGACTGCCCACCAGCGCATCCACGGTACCCACCGTCAGCAGGTTCAGGCCCGCTGGGAGCAGGAGCAGCCCTGCCTGGGAGTTCTACCGCCCTCCGAATACGACACTTCCCTCAAGTATTTCCGCAAGGTCTACAAGGACTGCCTGCTTTCCTTTGGCGGCAACCGCTACTACGTTCCCTACCAGGAAGCCGGGAGAAAGGTTCTCCTGAAGGTCAAGGCCGGCGTCATTCGGATCTATCACGATGACGAACTGCTGGCCCTGTACCAGATTCCGGAACTCAAAGGGCAGACCATCGGCATTCCTGACAAACCGCCACCCCGGACTCCTCGGCAGACCCCGCGCTATGGCCAGGACCGGGGGAAGGCCACCCGTGGTCTCACGACCGGAACGCTCTACCCCGAGGTCTACCGTCGCCCTCTGGAAGAGTATGACCGCTACGCCGCCGGAGGTGCCCCATGGAACAGCTGACCTATGAGCGCCTCCAGGACAACCTGAAACGACTGAAACTCTTCAAGGCGGTGGAAATCCTTGACGATGTCGCCACCATCACCCAGAGCGACGGGAGCTCTCACCTTGCTTTCCTTGACCGGCTCCTGGAGGAAGAAGTGGCGGCAAAGGACAAGCGCCGTGTGGATACCGCCATGAAGATCGCCGGTCTTCCCATGGCCAAAACCATCGAGGAGTACGACTTCACCTTCCATCCCCATCTGGACAAGAAAGCGGTGATGGAACTCTTCGATCTGACCTTTCTGGCCAAACACGAAAATGTCATCTTCCTGGGACCGCCGGGAGTGGGTAAGACCCACCTCGCCATCGCCCTGGCAATCAAGGCCTGCTATCACGGCTTCAAGGTCTACTTCACCACCATGCACACCCTGATCGCCAAGCTGAAGGAGAGTCAGGCCAAGGGAAAGGCCTATCTCAACTCAAGTCTGGTGATCGTCGATGAAGTCGGCTACCTACCGGTCAACAACCAGGAAGCCTACCTCTTCTTCCAGTTCATCTCCTATCGTTACGAGAAAAGCTCGACCATCATCACCTCCAACAAGAGCTTCTCCGATTGGCAGGAACTCTTCGGAGACCAGGTCATTGCTTCGGCCATCCTGGACCGCCTGCTTCACCACAGCAAGGTGGTCAACATCAAAGGGCACAGCTACCGGTTACAGGGACATGCCTTCGCCAAGCAACTCTCTCAGAAAGGAGGTGAATCCATTTCAACAACACCTGATTGAGGAACTTCTCTAACCAGCAGGGTGGTACACTTTTCAATTCCCGAAACTGGTACACTTTTGCGTCCCCATTGACAGCATCCCCGAGGGAAAGTCTTCCGCCGGCAAGGATGGTGGTAACTTCACCCGCCACAACCTGCTCCCGCTGCCCGGGTCCGAGAACCTCCAGCACGCGCTCCAGGGAAGACAGCGAACGGCTGCGCCGGAACATCCGCCAGGCGGTGTCGGCCTGTTCTGCCCTGTCGCCCAGAGTACCCAGCACCTCATACAGCAGCTCATCCCGCTCCGCTGCATAATGGCCTTCGTCCGAGGAGGCTTTCTCCAGCCACCCCAGCGCCGCTGGAGCATCACCGCTTTCCAGATGGACCCGGGCAATATCCACACAGGCTGCCGTCGACAGGCTCCCCCAGGATGCGAGCCGGGTCCGCTCGAACAGCGGCGCATCCTTCAGTTGCCGTGCCAGGGACTCCACCAGCAGCAGCCAGTGCCGCTTCGCGTACTCTTCGCTCTCCTTGTCCGCCTGCTTCTGAAAGCGCCACGCCATGGTGCGAATGACCGGCTCCGGCAGATAGTCGGCCGCACAACCGACAAGCGTATCCCGCACACCGTAATCATCCGCCCGGTTCAGCTTGAACACCAGGTCACCAAGCCACGCCTTGTCGTCGCACCGGGAAGCGTAGCCGAGGAAGAGCTCCCGCGCATCATAACGAAAAACATCGCCGACATGGCCGCTGGAGTCGTCACAGTTGCCCAGCGCCCCCTTATCGCACTCGTAGAACGAGGCCACCAGTTCGGCGCCCGTGCGGGGGGTGGAAACGCCTGTTTCCACATCCCGCAGGAGTTCTTGCAGTTCGCGGGCAAAGGCCGCGGATTCACCCCAGCGGATGAAGCGGCGGCTCCGCTTGATGCCGGCCAGCCTCTTCTTGAAGCGTTCGATATTCTCCTGAGGGGTGGCGATCATTCGCTCGACCAGATCTTCGGCCCCATGATCCCGGCTTGCCAGCTCCAGCAACGCATCCGCCAACCGTTCCGCGCCCAGTTCCACCAGTCCCTGTCTATGGCCTGAATTCATCCGGTATGCCTCCATTACTCCGGAGCAATGATAGTTATTCCCCGTCCCGCTCTCGGTTCGCGAGAGAGGCGGGAGAAGGGAAAGGCGATGCTGCTGGTCTAGCCGACAGGGACGACCCGCCTCCCGCTAGCACATGTCTGATCCCTTCCACGATCTCCAATATCCGCTGCTCAATGATCCGCGCCACCGGCATCGGCCAGGCCCGCTCGTTTTCCTTCCGGCTGTGCCACCACGACAGACAGCCGGCGAATTCCTCAAACTGGATCAACTGGGGCTTAGCGTAGTTATTCCGCACTTCCGGCAGCCGGGCATACAAACAATGGAAAACCCGGCACAAAGCATGCTATTTTAGCACCATGAAAAGATCTCTGCTCACCACAAATCCCTATCTGAAAGATCCCCAAAAACGGGAAGAAGCGATGGCACGTAACATCGAGACATCTTCCGCAATCGAGGGAATCAAGATCAAACGAATTTCAATAACCGGCTGTTTTGTTCATGCGGACCATATCACTGCTCATCCCAGAGCCAAACGATCCTCTCGACCCCGTTCGTATCAAAGCTATGGTTTTCGGACAAAAACTATACTACTAATATATTTCTCCAACTTAAATCAATTGGTGTAACATCATCTTTCCTTAGCCATAGGCTTGCTCCAGATACTTCCGCCTGAGAATACAGCCAAACAACAATCTTCTCAGTTGCTTCAAGGTTGTGATTGATTCTAAGTGTATCGAACTCTTGCCTGAGGATATTTCCGTGAAGTTGATTCCTTTTGCACCAATTCTCCAGATGACAAGGGGCAGCTAAAAAAGCCCGTTTACTCCGGTTGCATGTTGCATGGGCCAATACAAAGTTATGGCCGAGATCGAGCGGATAGCGAGACCAAGGAACAAAATGGTCGATATCCCCCCCTTCGCGAAGTTGCGTATTGCAGTAAAAACACTCATTCGCTTGAATATCTCTGAGCATAGCCCGCAGGCCGGGCAATACAGATCGTTCTGAACCAAAGAGAAATTCTGCAAGATCCGATTCTCCAATAATCTCAACATTTAGCATCCTAACGTGGCGAATCCAGGTAGACTGTACAAGGTTGCGAATCAGGTCGTAAAACCTTCTGAAACAAAAAACTACACCGTGCTTTAGATTTATTAAATTCCCAGAACCATGCTGATCATACAAAAAAGGTATAAACGTTCGGCCAACCATCTGAAGTTTCCACAATGGCATCTGCCCAATGGTGGAGGCAACTTTGCTTAATAACGTCCGCCAAACCCTGTGGTTTTTTCGAACAGCAGCCAATGATCCTTGAAATTGCTGATGAAGTTCAATTATTCGGCTGATCACAACGGGCTGCAACCCTGTCCCCTGTTTCAAAACTCGAACAGTTCCTTTATGATGTGCATATGGGATCGCCTGCCTCCAATAATATTCAACAAAACTCTCTGCAATATCATGAGTTGTCAGTTGGCAGTGGTCAGCAGAGTCATTGCCAGACTTAATGGCATAGTCAGCAAGGGACATGAGTAAGGCAAATTTGTATGTCGCCACAAATGATCCTTCATCGAGAATTCGCTGGATATTTGTGATGAACTTGAGTTGTTCTTCAGCTGATGGTATTGACATAGCTATTTCCAATACACCGCCTTGTTAGGAAAAATCCAGCGCACACCACCACGTGGGTCCTGTTGATCTCCTTTGTAACGGGGAATCAGGTGAATGTGCAGGTGCATAACGGTCTGTCCGGCATATGCGCCATCGTTGATACCGATGTTGAAGCCATCGGGGTTGTACTGTCCAATCAGCTCCGTTCTTGTCTGTTCCAACAGATCAAGTAATGCCTCTCGCTCATCCTTAGTCGCCTCAAACAGCGATGCAATATGTCGCCTGGGTATGACAAGAGCATGGCCGGGCGACAGAGGAAAGCCGTCCATAATGGCCAAGGCATGGTCGTTGGCTATCATGATACGGGAATGGTCAATATTACAGAAGGGACAAGGCGCCATAGATCACGATCTTTATGGGTTCGTGTGATAGAGAGAACTGGTCCCGCACTCCGAGCATTCACGGTAGAAGTTGTTCCCCTCCTTGCGTATCCGCTCGCTGTGACCATCCTTGCCGCAGCCGATTCGTATGGGAGTATTCCCGCTGCACTCTCCGCATTTGAAGTAGTAGCCGAATTTGCCGTAGACAATGGCAAGGTTCTCGCTCCGGCATGCTTTGCAAAGGGGCTTGGCAGCCTTCTTTTCCACCATTGCGGGAACCGGCGCATAGGGTGGGGCCTCCGGCATGGCAACCACCGGAGCCACGGTAACGGCTTGCGCCATGCTTACCTCTTTAATACCGAACTTGGCAGCATAATCGATTGAGCCGGGGCGATGGAGACGCGCCAGCTTCTCGGCGAACTCGCGCAGGGTATCGCTCCCAATGATCTTTGGCGCTTCGATGATGGATTTTTTCTCCACGTTTTTTGCTGCCACGGAAACGAAGGCATCCGCCTTGATCACCGCAGAGAGATCGAACGTGGCCGATGGCGGTTTTATGAGTTTTGAGGTTGGAGCAACCAGTATAACGTTACGGAAGTTGAGCGGTATGGCAAAGCCAAGCCGTTTTGGCGCAAGATTTCTATCGGCAACCGCCTGCTGCAACGCCAGTATATGCCGCTGATTCTGCTCGTACGGTGATTCTATGGCTTGATACCCCTTACCGTCCCAGACGAGAAATTCCCCCTCGTCAGTAATCTTCACGCCATAGTAGTAGTTCTTGGACTCTAGGACGTACACATCCAGAAAACGGTTGATGATCAGGTGGTCAATCTGCGCCACCCTACCCCTGTGCTCAATGCGAAGGTCGTGAATCACTGCCCAGTGTTGCGAGTCTTTGTAGCTGAAATCCAGGTAATAGGCGGAATTCTGCTCATTTCTGTCGCCGGAGGCCAGACACTTCAGTTCCCGTTCGATGGCGAAACGCTGCTTGGCCGTAATGTTCAAGGTGAGCAGACGGTTGAGTTCCCGGACGTCCTCCTGACGACCGTCCTTCTGTTTGATCAGCATAACTTCCTCTTTTCTGATGGATAATTTCCCCCTACAGCCGCCACTCCCGGCGGTGCTGGGCGAGGTACTGTCTTGAGGGCCAGAGTTCCCGGTCCCCGGGCGGGATGATGCCGCGGCCGGAGAGGGTTGAGAGAAAACCTGGGGCGTTGGGATTGGTGGAGATCTGGCGGGAGGTAATTACGTTGTAGTCGTCGGATACCCCCAACATTCCTTCATCGAAAGCCCAGTGGCAGAGCTTGCACAGGGCCATGCCGTTGCGGATGTCGTCGTTTCTGCTTTTGCTCCAGGGGACGATATGGGCGGCGTCAACCGCCGTATGCCCTTCGGGGGTGACGATGCGCACCCCGCACAGGGCGCAGCGGTGATCGTAGGTTGTCACCACGATGCGACGGAAGCCCTGGTCACGGGCCACCAGACGGTAGTTGTACTCCTCCACGATCTCCTTCACCAGCGGCAGGTGGGCCTGTTCCTCCAGAACCCGGCTGTAGTCGAATGCCTCGCGGTTGATGATCGACTGCTCCCGCAACTGCGCCGCCAACTCCTCCGAGAAGCAGGAGAGCAGCAACGCTTCCCGCAGCACCTCCCGCCCTTCCACACTCTGCATGACCCGGAACAGCCCGTCGTCCAGCTTTGCTCCCAGGGCGTATTTGCGCAGGTAGCTGACCGAGGAGGTGTTGTTGATGACGGCCGGGGTGATGGTTTTGCCGCTTTGCGGGACCAGTTCCCAGAACGGTTCGCGGTGGAGGCGGGAGAAGGGAAAGGCGATGCTACTGGTCTGGCCCAGCGGCACGACCCGTCGCCAGTAGAGGTTGAACAGCTCGTTCAGTTCCACCAGGTCGGCGGTGACGGCGATGAACGGCGAGGTGATGACGCCACGATGCACCAGGTCCAGCACTGCCAGGAGGAGCAACGGCTTGTGCGGCGCCTTGCGCCTGGTGGCCTCGGTCCAGACCGCGCCGGGGGCGCGGGAGAGGGAGGAGAAGAGGTTGATGGAGATGGTAAGTGAGGTCATGGCAAGTATTATTTGTCTATATCAAGTACTGTGCTCATGGGTCTCTGTCACTGCATAGCAATATCACTATGGTTCAAATATACAGTTAAAAAGAGGCTTTACACTTTTGTCTTTAGGTTGAAGTACAAAAATTTTAAACACTCTTTTGGGGACAGATTTTATTCTTATCAGAAGATTTTTAGTGTCTGGTATTTTGTGATCATTATAGAATTTAAGAGGAATGTCATCGTTAAACTCAAATATAGCAGACATCTTTTCCTTTGTGATCATCTCTCTAAATCTACCTTGATACTTAGTTAATATATTGGGATTGTTATCTAATTGTACTGATTTAATATCTATTATCAATGCAGCATCAACTATGATTTCTGGAATTACCCCTACTTCTTGTTTATACCATTTCTCTACAAACTGCTTGATCTCATTCTGTGCTGTTTCAGTGCACACAGCGGCAAAGAAAGTGATTCTTTTCAGGTTCTTAACAACTTCAATAAATGCTAAGGAGTTATCACCGGGAATCATATGATAATTTTTATCTTGAGCAAGTATCGGGTCATGATTTAAGAAGTAGTATTTTTCTAGGGCAGATATAACTTGGTTTCCTGATATAAACACATCATTTAATACAACCAGTTCCTCTATTGATAAACTTCGATCAATCAAGCGAGATGGCCAACTATCTAGTTGGAGCTTCCTTGCGTGCGGATATGCCGCATCAGCAAGCAACCGGTATAAACCTCCAAAGTCAGCGGAAGTCTTAAGTGAGCCAATAACAACACCTGGAGTACTCGCGTTGTCGTCCAAAAAACGAAGGAACTTTGTGATGTCTTCATCTGAGATGCATCGATGTGCAGCGATAACTTCTACTAAGACTTTCTGATCTTCTGGATTAAATAACCGAAGCCATTCAGCAATTCGTGAAAACATAAGGCTTTTATCTTTACACTGTAAGTGGGACATAAGATTTTCTAAAGCATCATTAAAAGAACGAGATTTGTATAATTCATCTTGAACATCAAAAGTATTATAATAACATTCCCTGCTATGACCCAACTCCCATTCATTCGTCCTACTGAGTGCTAAGGCCCGCGCCGATATGGCTTCAAAGGTTCTCATAACACTTGAACTCATGACTATTACAAGTAACTCATTCTCGTGTTTGGCCAAAAAGCACTGGTTACTAATCATCAATTCAACAGTGTCAATCTCGAATTTAGACAACTCAATCGATTTGCCACCGAGCGCCATCACCATGACCAAATTACTTGCTTCATCAGCTGACAGCGTTATCGCCCCGAATGAAATGGTTTCATCAATGCCAAATGTGACATTGATTTTATCTGCAGTAATATCGCACTGGTTCAGCCAAGTCAGATCCAAAGGAAGTGCTTCTTTGAGGAGAAACCCTTCATTGTAAGCTATCGGTAAAGCATCAAATCCATTTTCGATGAATCCATTTACTGTCACTACTATTCTGGTTAAATCATTGAATAAAAGATCGGGTAACTTTGGTATTGTATCTGTATCTTGAGCCATTGAATAAAATGAATTAATTGAGACTATAATGGTTTTGTAAATATCAATAAATGAAGTTATGTCTGGTGATATTTTTATATCAGTTACTTTAAGTAGCAACTTATGCTTTTCATCTTTATGTTCAAATAGCGAATGATAATCATAGAGTATTCCTGAGATATCTGTACTAGTGATAATTTCTTTACGTCCTATTTTATATCTGATAATTCCAGATATTTTGGCTCGTTCGACTTCATAAGGATTATTGTCGTCATAACTCATAGTTTTATCAATGTACATTTGTTTCAAGTATTGCAACATTGCGTTTTTGTCACTTCTTAATTTTGGAGGGACTAACTTTTTTACAATATCTTTTGATGAGAAATTAAATGGATATCTGAGATTATACATAGGTTTATTCACAGTCACCATATTCTCAAATACAATTTCTAAAAATCCATTAATTGAATTTGACACTACCTTTTTATATGTAATATCAAATATATGATTATCGCATAATGCTAGCGGTACTAGTGGACTTAGACTGTCACTAATGTACTCGTCAAATTGACCGGTACTTGAATAGCTCTCTGCGTCACTTCCGAAACATCTTTGGCAGGACGATTCAATGCCAAATTTTAACTTTATAAGCTCACTGACTGTGGCAAGAACAGAATTTGCCCCATTTAGTATTTCTTCAATAGTTTGCTTCTTTGCATTAAAGTTAAAGGTAAAAGTTTGATAACCGGGATCCCATTGGCCCTCTTCATGTATCACCATGCCTGTTTCTGACAAGAGAGATTCTGACACATGATCAAGCCTTCTTACCCGCACAAGATAGTCATTCCCTTTACGGAGAACAAGACGATCATTGATGAGTATATTAGAAATGCATACAGCTTTATTCGGGTAAGGTTGCACAGTCTTGCCACC
The DNA here is from genome assembly GCF_000015045.1 of Pelobacter propionicus DSM 2379. Classification (GTDB taxonomy): domain Bacteria; phylum Desulfobacterota; class Desulfuromonadia; order Geobacterales; family Pseudopelobacteraceae; genus Pseudopelobacter; species Pseudopelobacter propionicus. Next base: position 1,050,775 of record NC_008609.1, on the reverse strand, counting down.
TTCAATTATCCATTTTAGGTAAAGGCGTTTATCCCTTTCAAGCACTTCGGCTAATGGCGAAGATATACCCTCCATGATACTTATGCCATTTGATGGTTCATTAACAACCATGAGAATTACTATATTTTTGTAAAAAGCTTCATATAACCTTAGTTCACAATTGTACCCCTTAACAAATCCATCTGTAAGGCTCAGGGTTAAGAGTGAAGTCACCTTTCCTGGTAAAAGTTCAATTTTATCCCACTCGACCAACCAAGAATCTTGATCTAGCTTCTTTCCATAATCAAGTTGTCTATTATTAAGAAAGTACATGAAAGCGTGCCATACGTTTATAATGGCCTCGAAAGTTACCTCAACGTCTTCAACAATGACCGTAAAAAAAGCAAGCAGATGATGGAATTTTTGAGCGTCATCAACTGACTGTATGAATTCAAACTTGTAATCAGTAGGTTGATTAGCGCCCATGTCGTTTATAAACTTTTTCAAAAATGTAGCACCTAGCTCCCGATACGCGACTACATTTTCCAACTTCGTAGTACGTACCATAGAATACGCACTACGAAGAAAATCAGTAGCCTCAAGACCCACTATTCTTGCTGCTATGTAAGGCACTACAGCAGGCGGTATATTCTTAGCGATAGGTACTTGCATTATTTCAGAAAGTAGTGTGGGGCTTATCTTGGAAAGAAACTCGACATCGCAAATATCCTGATCGTGCAACATTATGACTCCTAGAAGCTCCTTTTCTACAACTGTCAAATCCTGGCTCATTGCATACTTTGTTAAAACACCTCTAAGTTCATTCTTGTATGCGCTAACATCACCACCAGAGATGATTTTAGATAAAATCGAGCTAATAAACACTTCACGTTTTAGACCACCGGTCAACGCTTGTAGATCATCTACATGTCGAAGACTATTCGTAGTTGTCTCAATGTACCTTTTGAAAAAGTTGCGAAACAGCGAGCCTCGTCCACGATTCATTCGCAAGACGTATTCTTCTAATTTTACTAACCGCTCATGCACCAAGCGATGCTGTGAAAGGTGAGTCAGAAAAAAAGGGAGGTTTGACTCGTTTATCTGTCCACCATCCCCATCATTACGTAACAAAGAGAACAATGTAGTTATCGCATTCGTGATTTTGCCGGAGTGATCAGTCTGAAGCTTTGCATGATCGACTACATACTTAGCCCTTGAAAAATATCTACTAATCTCCGGTTTGTATTGAGCTATCGTCCCTACAAAGCACTTACCATGACTGAGATGCAATCCCAAGGATTTTAGAAAATTAGTGGCATAAGCTAATATTGAGGCTGCTTCGGCCTCAGTATCGACAAATACAAAGACGTCATCGACATATCTGAAGTACCTCCCTAGAGATCCTGATACCATTCGTTCTATAAAACGGTCAAAGTCCATCAAGTACAGCTCTGCTAAATATCTTGCAAACGCAGGCCCCTGCGGAACACCTTTTTTCCCCTCTACGGTAGCGTCGCAAATGCTTATAAACCATGATGCAAGCACCTTAATTTTATCGATTTCAGTCTCACCAAGGCTTTTAAACGCAACTCGAATTTCGTCTGTCGGACCATCTACCAACTTGATCCGCAGCATTTCTCTGTCAATATTCGAGTAAAAACCTTTTATATCCAGTTTTACTACATACATGCTTTCAGCATTTTCATCGTCTACAATGTTTTTTATTTCTTTTGTAAATATATTCCACTGTTGCAGCCACGGATAAAACAAGTTGTTATTTGACAAACTATAATTGAATCTATAGCCATAACTGCAGTCAGAAAAACCTGGGTAATAAAAAGCATGTAATGCTTTGATTGCCAACTTTGTTAGAACCTTTTCTTTGGCAGTAAGAGTAATAAGTATTCTGACTTTGTCTTCTTCTTGCCTGCGGAAGGTGTAAAATTTTTTAAGTGGTCTTACCTCATGTAGTACCGAATGCCACACAGCCTCCAAATTATTGCCCTTCATATCTTCTAGCTTGAGTAATACGGTGGGCATTGCAACTTCATCATTTTGATATGTGTATTTTGAGGCTGCAGTAATAACTTTTTCTGTTTCCATAGGTTCATATGCAAATGGATCGTTATCAGCAATTGCCACACCACGTATGTGCTCTATAGGGGATTTCTTTGTACCATCTAAGCAACTGCATTTTTCATCAGATCGAAAATGTCTTAGATATTCACATGTTACTGGCTGCAACTTGAGGCACTCTAATTTCTTCCGTGTCAGTTCAGGCCTGTAGTTTGGCATTCTCGAGAATAATTCCTCAAGCAACTTGTTCCCGAAGAAGGGGTCGTTATCACTCTGAATTTTAGATAACAGGCCAACAATTATGACTCGTTCTTTCTCTGTTAATCCTAGTCTGTAGTTTTTCAATATTGCCTTTAGGAATGAACAGCCTGACAAGTCGTTCAATACGCTATCAATAGACACCTCATCATCACCGGTCACTGTGATGCTCGAGGTTTTTATAAACTTATCATAACTCCGCCTATCTACTAATTGTTCAGACAAACCAAGTGCATTCATTATTTCTTTTGGATTTTGCCGTTTCAAATCATTTAAAATGCTGATCTGAGAATCAATAAAAGTATTATTAAGTTCATTTTTATAAATATTTATCGTGTCAGCTTCGTAGACATTACTAATAAGAAAAGAATAACAGCCTGATTTGACATGACATGAACAAGGCAACTTTACTCCTTTTCCAATACCTTCTTTTGAGATCTTTGCAGTTGTAGGAAAAAGATCAACCGAGAAAGGTTCTGTAATGTCAATAAGTTCCATTATCTTTGTGTTAATTTCATATCCAAAAGCCTTAGAAATATATCTATCCAAGATGATCCAAATATGAAAACCTCGGTTGCCTGAAAATTCTACAAGATAAGAGATAGACAGAGCATCTAACTGTACACACGCACCCTTAACTACTTGCAGCAAATCTTTAAGAAGGTCTTTTTTAGGTTCAGCCCCTTCACCTATAACTTGATTTGGCATATCAAAATCTAAGCAAAGCCATTTAACATCGCTCATATTGACCATTTGGTATGTCATAATGCTTAGCTTATTTTGAAGCATTCTTCTTATTGTGTAAGGGCTTAGCCTTGCGTATTTCGTCTTGTAACCGTCGTTATCCTGAACTGCATACGCTTTTTTGGAAGCTGCAAAAACATCATGCAACTGATGTGCGAGCTGATCAATACTCATACTGCACCTTTATAAAATCTGTAATTTTGGTACTTCGACACATGTGCCGGAAATAATTTTAATCGAATATCGGGACATAACTTTTAGTCACCTGTCAACTAAAACCTTACCCAACCCTTCGATTATCCTCAAACATCTCTACCGGCATCGCATACCTGAGCTGCCAGACCATCTTGATCGGCCGTTCACTCTCGAAACTCACCATATCCACCGACCCCAGATAGGTGAACGGCACCGTCACGTTGTTCCGCTTCTTCTGCCCACCGGAAAGACCAACTCCCTGTGATCCCGCCTCAACAATTTCAAGCACAAAAAAACCACGCCCCCCATTCAACAAACGGAAGCGTGGCTCTTATCACAAAATATTTTCTACACTCACTTCGACAACCCCTCTATCCCCTCCCGAGGATGGTAGCTTTGCGACACAGGGTTGCCCCTGCTGTGCCCTATCGGTGACAGTATGTGGTTAGTACAAACATTATTAATAGCAAGCAATTATACCAATAACAATCTTTTTAATTATTCTCTCCAAACAAGGGCTTTTGTCTCCCTATGACAACACGCGTTCAGAGGGGGGCTACAAGCATGAATACCTGGCAACTGCCACCTCCAGCTCTGCACAACGACTTTCTCCCGCAGCCACGTTGACTCCAGTACCTCCACGTGCGAGCCGTGTCTAAGAATCTCCATCATGATCTCCGCTTGTTGGGGAGCGGGAACTGTCAGGATCAGCGTGCCGTCATCCAGGATTTCTTCCCGCTGTTCCTCGTGCAAGATCTCCCCCCTGATCCTGCGGGACCGTTCCGGAGTGAATCTAAGCACCACATTAAAGCTCCGACGATTCTGGAAGATACCGAATCACATCTACTCCGAGTTATTTTCGATTAATTCGTATCATGATCCGAACAGAGACAGAAACACCTGTCGCTTCTCACCCTTTAGGCTTTGAGACGCACCCCTTCAGCCCGTGGAAACAGAACACGAGGGGCAGACAATAAAAATTAAAGAGTTCTTTGAATACTGGCTGATGTGACCAGACGTGAGAAGGTGGGAGAACTGGAAATTTGGGGTGTCAATCCCCCTTCCGGACCCCGGAAAATCTGTACCCTATTTTGTACCCTACGGTAAAAAAAAGATGGTCAAAATGGTAAATATGGGATAGATTTCAGGGTACATAAACATTTGATATCATTGCAAGCTACTGATTTTGTTAAATAAAAATGCGAGCCTCCGAAGACTCATAACCCGAAGGTCAGAGGTTCAAATCCTCTCCCCGCAACCAAACAAAATCAAGGACTTGCATAAACGGCAAGTCCTTTTTTTGTATACTGACACAGCTATTGGCGTAGGTACAGAGTCAACAGCATCACACGATCTCACTGAGCAGTTGCTCCAATTGGGCCGCATCGTTCACCGGGGGGCGGCAGGCTCCCCTGGCGCATACATACGCTGTCGGCAAACCGCCGACCATGGGGTATACATCACCATCCCCCTTGAATCGAAGGACAAGACCAGGAATGAAGTATCGGTGGATCACGTTCAGCAACTCCCTTACCCCGGGCTTATCTCGGTCGCCAATCAGTGTTATCTCCACATCCGGGCCAAGGAAGAAGTCGAGGGCTGTAACCATCTGGATATGGGCAATCGGCTGCTCCGCAAGACTCCCCATCCAGGAGACCAGGCACCGTTCCCCCGCATGTGTCAGCGCCTCATCACCGCAGATCTTTCCCAGCTTCAGCAGACAGAGACAGGCAATGGAATTTCCGGACGGGATTGCCCCGTCATGTGCGTTTTTCATCCTGACGAGGACCTGCTCAGCTTCGGAAGCAGTATCATAGAAAGCGCCCGTTACCGCGTCACTGAACAGGTCCAGCATCCCCCGGGCCAAACCGAGCGCCCCCTGAAGCATGACAGGATCACCATCAACCTGGTAAAGCTCGACCATCCCCCAACAGAGGAAAGCATAGTCCTCCAGAAAGGCGGGCACAGAGGCCACGCTCTGATGATAGCTTCGCAGCAGACGCCCCGCCGGAGTGTGCAAATTCCGGGCGATAAACCTGACCGCAGATCTGGCCGCCTCCAGCAGTCGCTGTTCCCCACTCACGGCAGCCCCCCGAGCCAATGCCGCAACCATGAGGCCGTTCCAGGCGACAAGAATCTTCTCGTCCCGAAAAGGCCTAACCCGCTCGGCGCGCACCTCCAGCAGTTTTGCACGGGCAGTTTCCAGGCGCCTGTCGAGTTCTCCGGCATCCAGACCGTTTTCTCGGGCAAGCAGGGCGACGGAGCGGGGCTGATACAGGATGTTGCCCCCCTCGAAGTTGCCGGTATCTGTAACACCAAAGGCCTCGCAGAAGAGACGGGAAGTCTCCCCATCCAGATTTCGGTCTATCTCCCCGCGCGACCAGAGATAATAGTACCCCTCGCCCCCCCCGCTGTCAGCGCCAAGCCCCGAACAGAAGCCTCCATCTGGCGAAGTCAACTCATCAAAGACAAAGGAGAATATCTCCATGGCCATATCCTTCAGAAATTCATCACCATAGGCTTGGAATGCCTCCAGGCAGGTAATCGCAATAAGAGCCTGATCATAGAGCATCTTTTCAAAATGGGGGACACGCCACTCGGGATCCACGGCGTAGCGGTGGAAGCCGAAGCCGAGCTGATCGTAAATCCCTCCGTCGCGCATCATGCGCAGTGTATAAGCCACCATCTCTTCTATGTCCTGATTCTGTGTCCGCCGCCACATGCGCAGTAAAAAGGAGAGATTATGCGGCAACGGAAACTTAGCACCGCCGCCGAATCCGCCATTCAGGTAGTCGTACATCCCTTGCAGTGAGGCCTGGGCCTCATCCAGAACCCGGCCAAAATCGGTATCAGCAGAGACTGGAGCGACAATCTCGCGCAGCGCCCTGACAACCGTATCACTATTTTCATTAATCAGATCTCGATTGGTATTCCAAATTTCGCTGATCTTCTCAACGGTTTCCACAATACCCAAAACCCCGTTGCTCCCTGTCTTGGGGATATAGGTTGCGCAGTAAAACGGTTTGCGCTCAGGGGTCAGAAAAATCGTCAGAGGCCATCCTGCGCCGCTACCGGTCAGTATCCTGGCCGCGGTCATATAAAGCGAATCAATATCAGGCCGCTCCTCGCGGTCCACCTTGACCGGAATCAGGTGCCGGTTGATGATCGCCGCCACCTCTGGATCTTCAAACGATTCACGGGCCATGACATGACACCAGTGACAGGTGGCGTATCCAATTGAAACCATAAGCGGTTTATCCTCTCGTGCCGCAGTTTCAAACGCCTCCTCCCCCCAGGGATACCAGTCAACGGGATTATCAGCGTGTTGCAGCAGATAGGGACTCGCGGCAAAGATCAGCCGATTGAAGACTGCACCACCATCCGCCGGCAATCTCCCCTTTTCCAGTGCCCACAAACTCCGTATCCATGAGTTCTCGTCTTTTTCCCTGGAAACGTCCTGCATACGCACTCCTTCCTCTGTAGAGACCATTCGTCGTTTATTGTGACCCGTTGCCACTAGTGTACATGATAATTTCTCCATTGTATTCACGCGGTAAAATTCGTACTATACTTCCGCGTATGACCTTGGCAACACGTCCCAAGTCCATATTCCCTAAGCGCTCCAGGGGCGTTGCTCACAACCATCACACACCGGAGGCCATAGATGATTTTTATTTTACTGATCATGGTACCGATCGTACTGGTCTGCCTGTTTGGGCTGAAGTCACTCTACTATGCCAGTGCCATCCTGGCCGTCCTGTATGCAGCAGCCATCATCAAAGCAAAAAAATCACCAAAAAAAACGACCCCATCAAACCATGATTATTTTTCAAATCCTACTCCAGAGTGACACTCCATCGCCTATGACATGTAAAGCAACAAAGAGTCGGATACCGGGGATTTACGCATCTTCGCCCCCCAGCACAAACAGTGGCATTCATTCCAATGAGATAGAAAAACGCCTTCTCACCTTCTTCCCCAGCATCAAACAAAAACTTGTAGCGCGACATCGAATCAGATAAACTGTTAATTGTTGGAGGTATTTTATGCCTGACAGAAAATTCAACAGAATCAGATTCGAATCACAGACCACGGTGAGAATGGCAGACCAGAGCTTCGAGGCTCTGACTGAAAACCTCAGTCTCAATGGCTTGTACATCAGGACTGACCGTCAACTCCCACTCGGGAAGAGAGCCGCCATATCCCTGAACCTACCCAGCGCATCCACCAGTTCGACCATCACCGTGGACGGCGAGGTAGTGCGGAACGACAAGAACGGCATGGCATTTCAGTTCAAATCAATGGACTTTGAATTATTTTCCCACCTCAAGACGGTCATAGGCAGAAAGGCACCGCTCCGGCTGAATGAGTACTACCTTGTTTGACATCGCGACAGGATAACAGAAGAGCCGGATCCAAAATGAATCCGGCTCTTTGTGTTCAATTCTCACCAACAGAAATACTTTATCAAGGGATAATCTGCAATTACTCAACCTCAATACGTACATAGGGATGATTTTTATGTGCTACCTCCCTCGCCTCACTAAGGGACTTATAACAAATTTTGCCCAAGTGTGCTCCACTTCCTGATACTTCATCTATATACCAGTAGTCCGGTTGGGAGACCCGTTGCCTTATAATTACTCGTATCATGGTAACCTCCTCACTCTTAAGTGGTATCTTACTCTGCTGTTAATATACACCCGCCTAAGCACATCGCAATCCCATCATCATAACCACCCAAAATTACACGTTGATAAAGCCAAAATAATGACAAGTAAAAATTACCGAAAATCACTGTGGAACGGGGGACATTCAAAGACAACAACCTCCGGGAGCACCATTCCACGGAGGTTGTTGTTACATACTCTTTCGAAAGATCACGGCTCAACCAAATAAGGTAGTTCCCCTTGTTTACAGAGTCGTCGCCATGATACGCGGTGTAATAAAAACCAGCAGTTCAGTCTTGGTTTTTGTTTTGCTGTTCGTCTTAAAGAACTTACCGATAGCCGGAATATCCATAAGGAAGGGAACGCCAGCATCCGAATCATTGTCAGTGTCCACGAATATGCCGCCAATAACGGTTGTCTCTCCGTCACGCAGCAGCATCTCAGTCGTTGCCTCTTTGGTATTGATGGCAGGCGCAGTAGAACTACCCACGGCGTCCCCCATAGAATCATTCTTTGCTACAATGTTCATGCTGATGGTGCCGTTGGCGTTGATGTGCGGCGTAACCTCGAGCGACAGGGCAGCTTCGACAAACTTTGTCTCCACATTATCACCATCAGATGCAGTATAGGGAATCTGCTGCCCTTGAGCGATCTTGGCTTTCTTATTATTAAGCGTAGCAACCTTTGGGCAGGAGATGATCTTGATCAAACCAGCGGTGGCTGCGGCGCTTAGCCGCATATCAAGCTGGACACCATTCCCCAGGGCACCGAAGGAAATGCCCATATTTCCACCTGCTGAATCTCCGGTACCGCTGGTAGGCGGAGCGGTTGTTATGCCGCCGAAGCCGGTATCCAGCTGGGTAATCCCCAGCAGCGACCCGGAAGCATCGGTGTAGTGAACTCCCCAGTTCACCCCCAGACTGCGGGTAAAGGTGGATGTGGCCTCCACTATGCGCGCTTCGATCATGACCTGCTTTTCCGGAATATCCATCTTCACCAGATGTGCCCTAATTCTGTCTATATCCGACTGCACGGAAGTGACAATAATCGTGTTAGTACGGTCATCAGCAGTGATGGTAGCCAACTTTTCCTTTAACAGAACAGGATCAAGCAACGCTTCTAATTGCGGCTTGATCGATTTTGCATCACTGTAGTTAACGGAAAAGTACTCCGTATACGTGGTTTGCTTTACCAACTGTTCCTTAAACGCACCTCGTTTTTTGATTGTCAAGACATTCCCTATTTCACGCGTTTCAAGGTCTTTTGCATCAAGAATGATATCCAGAGCCTGATCCCAGGGCACATTGACCAGTTTGATGCTTATGGTTCCAGTCACATCGTCTCCCAGCACGAAATTCTTGTTACTCACTTCGGATAACAACTGGAATATTTTACGCACCTCAGCATCAGCAAACTCGAGAGTGACCTTTCTCCCCCAGTACTCCTTTGCGGATCCTAATGGCTTGCGTGAAGGGTCCGGGGAAGAGGCAAGCTCGGACCTAAGCGCGGCATCGCTGCCAGGAGGCTCCTCGCCACTTTTCGCAACCAGATAAGGTACTGCCGGTTTCTCAGCAATCATGCCTTCCGGGTTCTTGAAATCAATGAAAAGCATGTCACCTTCACGACGATACTCATACGGCACCGTTTTCCGCATGGCAATGCGGATTTTCGTGTCTGTTCCCTTACGGGTAGTCACAAGAAGCGGGGTAACGCGCAAAACCGGAGACCAAAAGCCCTTTGCTTCCAAGGAGCGTTGCAAGCTCTTGGGTAGACTCGTATTCTTGATGGTCAGCGTCACAAAGCCAGGACTCTTTTCAGGCGGCTCCGCAACGGCATTACCGACCACTTTCACGGCAACACGGGAAATACCATTTACAACCTGAAAATCAATCATGTCGACACGTGGCACGGACAGAGTAGCGGCTGGTTTCATATCATCGGCCCGGGAGGCAGGTGCTGGCCCATTGTTCGCGGTTGAGGCGGTCGCACCGTCCCCCCGGGTGGCTACGGATACTGAAGAGGTATCCATCGGCGCCACGCGTATGCCCTCGTTTGTTTTCTCCGCAACCACCTTGGGCAAAGCACCATCGACCGCATCAAGCACGACACGCACCTTGTCAGGGTAAAGTCCCAAACGAACTGATGAAACGCCAAAAGCATTTACGGAAAACAATCTCGACGCCAGAACACTCTTCACGCCATGGAGATCTATCGCGAAACGATCAGGCTTACTCAGCCGGAACGCTGTAAACTCACCAACACCGCCATCAATGGCGAGTACGATAGCATTGTTCTTGACGGACACAGCCGTCAGGGCACGGATAGTTGCGCTTTGTGCTGACGGGACCGGTTCCGGTATAGCTGCCGTGGTTTCCTGGGGCTGCGGCGAAGAATTTCCTGTAACTACGGAATTGTCCGTAACAGCAGCTGAAACGGGCGTTTCCGTGATGGGAGAAGATAGCGACGGGAATGAGACCCGGATTTCAGTCGGTTTTTCTTTTGACACACTCAGAACGGCATCAGCATCCTTAACAAGTTCTACATCCAGGCGGGTCAACACTCCGGCGTCGGTGTCATAACTGCTTACTGTAACAGCCTTGAAATTGCCACTGTTCAGCACTACCGGCGCCATGATCGCACCTTGGCCTGACTGGGAAAGGTCTATAACAAGCCGCAAGGGAGACGTGGTCCTGTAACTGGTGTAGGTGGTCGGTGCGGACAGTTTGATAACAAGTTCCGCCGCGCTCCCTTCCCCGAGCACCGTTATCGACTCGATTGCGGCAAGAGTTTTGTGAGTAACTTGCGACATATCCTGTGCGGATTCGGCGGAATTCGGCATAAGGCTCGAAAAGCCAGAAACAACTGCCAATGAAAGCGCCAAAAGAATTGATTGTCTTCTCATCCACATCATGCGGAGCTCCTTACTGTTTCCTGGGCAGGTTGATTTTAATATATTCCTTGCGTACTCTGCCATTATCATCCTGGAATTGCTCCAGAACAGTTACGCCACTCTGGGATATGGACGTAATGCGCCCCTCGTTTTTACCTATCGTCATCCCGACCTTTATTACATATCCCTTACCATTGGGGTCCGTTACCATGGCCTGATTCTCTCTGATCCCGGTAATTATCCCTATTACTTTATAGTTATTGACATCAAAACGGTGAATTGGTAAAGCGAGTGCGCTAACGCGCTTCGACCTTGCAAAAACAGGCACAGGAGGTTTTTTGGCAACAAGATGTGGTTTGAATGGATCCTTTTTCGAACTGAAGTCGAACTGATTAGAGGCAAGCGGACTCAGTTTCACAGGAGAACTGAGTTGTTGCTGTACCGGCTTCTCAACTTTTGGTATCTTGTCAGATTCGGACTTAACCGAAGAAACAGGCTCCGGATTCGGCTCGTCTTTTTTACAACCCTGAGCGAAAAAACCAACTGACGCGATCCCAATCAGCATCCCTATCAGATATTTATTGTTTGACAGGTTTCTTGTCATTAGCAATCTCTTTCTTGTCAAGGAATCGGAAGGTTGTTGCAAGGCAATTAACCTTTGTCATGACTCTGGTGTTGGAACTCTTTATGTCGGTAAAAACAACATTGTTTATATTTACGATTCTCGGGAGATTGGAAACAGCAGCAAAAAAATTAGCCACACTGTAATAGGAACCTGCAACGCTTATGTCCACCGGAACTTCAGCATAAAAATCTTTTTGAATCTCTCCTTTTGGCCTGAATACCAGAAAATCGAGACCGGCACTTTTTCCAAGCGTCGTGATGCTGGTCAAGAGAGACGGTATCTCCTTTGAGTTGGGCAGTTCTGTTAATGCCTGAATCAGTTCACGGTTAAGTTGATCATACTCGTTCTGCATGCGCTGAAGATTCGCAGAGATTCTGGTTTTTTCATCGACCTCGCTCTGCAACTTGCTCAACTCTTCCTTCATGCTTTTATGTTCACGATACTTGGGCAAATATAAAAACCAGACCAGTGCTGCTGCTTCAACAAGCAGTACAAGCGCAAGAATAAGGATCTTCTGTTTCGTTGGGAGCTTGAGTATTTTTTCTACTTGTGGATCCATAATTAATCCGTTCTTATTGAGTTAATAAACCATCTATTGGGGTACGGAAGCTTTCTCTTCCGCTGGGGGCTCATTGGACATTTGTAGTTTGCATGCAAGATCGAAGCGTTTAATTTTTGAGCCATCCATCTCTTTCTGTTCGGAAACAAGAAGTTCAACTCCCATATAATCGGATGACGATTCGATATTTCTCATAAAGGCCGCTATCAGGTCCTCATTGAGGGCAAAGCCCGAGATCTTGATATCAGTACCTGTTTCGCCATAGGAAGTAAGCCACAACTTATCAGGAGTGCAGTCACTCAGGGTGGCAAGCCTACGCGCAGGGCCGATTTTGTTCTTGCGCAACTGGGTCAGGACATCTAGTTTTTTCTTGACCTGATCTTTGAGTGTTTTCAATTCCTCCAGCTTTCCGATTCTCTTTTTCAGCTCATTAATCTTATCGTTTGCTGTCGCAATATCGTTTCTTGTATCCGCTATCTGCGTTTTTTTCACAAAAAACATGGTCATAATTACGGCCAGCACAAGCACGACGCCGGCGCAGAAAATAGCAATCTGCTGAACGGCAGTCTCCTTCTTTTTTGCAGCCCTGACCGGCAAGAGGTTAATCTTTATCATTTGTCCCCGACCCTCCTTATAGCAAGTCCGACGGTGACCGCCATCAGCGGACTGATTTCCTGCAGGTATTCAGGGTCAAAATCCTTATCAGCATAGTGAAGCTTTGCAAAGGGATTAATGATTTCAACCGGCAATCCCAGTTTTTCGTTGATTGTCGTGACCAGTTTGTACATTTTCGTACAACCACCGCTGGCAAAGATCCTAGTAATACTGTCTTCATTGGTCGAAGAGTTGTAGAAATCAAGAGAACGTCTGATTTCTTGCGTGATGGAATCGTTAACCCTGCTGATGACATCGGAAAGAGCTTCACTGCAGGTTTCATGCGCCAAAGTTTTCATCGCATCCGCTTCAACACCGCTTACTCCCATCTGCTTCTGTATCTCTTCCGTAAAAAGGTTCCCACCCATTTGAACGTCACGGGTAAACAGCGTGACTCCTCCCTTGACAACATTGATGTTCATCACTCCAGCGCCAATATTCACCAATGCGAGGACTTCATCGGGGTTAACGTCGTAGTTTATTTCAAAAGCGTTCTGTACGGCAAACGAATCAACATCAACAACGGACAACAGCAACCCCGCTTCGTTGAAAACAGTAACATAGTCATTGATGATGTCTTTTTTGCTGGCCACAAGCAATACATTCATCTTGGAGGGATCAAAACTGTCTTGTGATAGGATCTGAAAATCAATATTTACGTCATTGATATCAAAGGGGATGTACTGCTCTGCCTCCCAGCCGATCTGGTCTTCAAGTTCTTCAGGAGGCATGGTGGGAAGCGATATTTTCCGGATAATAACGGAATTCCCCGATATGGAGCAGGCAACATCCTTGATCTTTACCCCCAGACTGGAAATGAGGTTTTTTATTGTCTCAACAATGGATGAACTGTCCATGAAAGCATTATCGACAATGGCCTCGGGAGGAAGCGGAATAATACCAACTTCAAGCAACTGGTAGCCCCCCTTATGCTCCTGAAGATGCACGAGCTTTACAGAACTGGACCCGATATCTATGCCGATGACTTCTTTTTTCCTGTTAAAAAAAAGCATATTGTGTATTCCCGTAAACGACTCAGATTTAAAACGTTTCCACGTTCTCGCGAAAAACAGGCCGAAGCGCGATGCCTTTCTGTGGTTTTTCAGCACACCATTTTCTTACAGTTGATTTTGCAACAAAAACTAAGTGAGACGGTTATCCAGAGATACGGTATCAATATTAAAACACTGGTTATCACTTACAATAATTCGGACGCATGTCAAGAAAATTATGCAATTACCACGTTCAGCACCCATAGTAACTTCAAAAAACCACATCACTGAACGACATGGATGCTTCGTACCTCTACGGTTCTATCAATAGGCATAAAGAACAGAGATATTTGCCTGTTCGTGAGCATTTGTCTCACGCTCAGCCTGAACTTCAACCCTGTACACATAGGGAAGGTGCTGAGGTGTAATGACCGTTAGCGACTCCGCAACGCCAGCCCCTTCAAGTTGCAGGCCACTCATGTCGGTATTACCGAGAACAGTATCAACTATTTTAGTATATACGCTGTATGGCTGCCCCTGCGCTGCCGTGAGTTTCAGGGTGAAGTCGGGAGACACCTTCGGATTTAACGAACGGCTGTAGGAAGCATCCCATTCGGATTCATCCTTAGTAATCTTATCTTTCAGGCATTCCTTATCTGCCAACACTGTAAGCGTGACACCGTTAAAAGCAGATTGCAGCTTCGTAATCAGATCGGCATCTGTATAGTTCTTCAGTATCTCCGGTATGATTTCCTTGACAACTATTTCAGTGCCGCCCTGCCCTGCCTCGAGCGCAGTTTTATAGCGCTTCATTCCGCCCATCATCTCAATATTCCGTGAAATCATGTACATGATCGCCATGACCATAACGAGTGAAATAAACGTCATAAGCAGTGACGTTACTAATGCGAAACCATCTTGGCCAGCCACAATGGGTTTCATGAAATAACTCCTCAAAGTCACTGATTTGCCTGAAGGTTTTTAGGGCTTACCACAACTCGATAGACCTTCCAGTGGTACTGGCGCATGTTTGTCGTCAGAGTATGCACTTTACTCAGGCCATCCGTGGACACGTTTCCAACCCTGATGGTCTCGGCGCTCTGAAATCCGGGATTACGGCGACCAAGCTGGGCGAGCAGGTAGACCTTTACCAGCTTGAGGCTGGCGCGCAATTTTTCGGCATCAGCCAGGGCAGTGGTAACCCGTGTCTTGTGCGCCGATGGTGAAACCGTAATATCGACGTTATTGAGTGCCAAAGGGGTCGAGTAGGTGTCGACGGCGCCATCCTGCCCCTCATTGCCCTGGCCATCATCCACATCCCACCCAAAGACGACCTGCATATCGGCAACACAATCCAGGAGGGGGATGTAGTTCAGTTTGCCATCCCCGTGATTGACAACCCCCTTGTAGAATATTCCGGTATTCTCGGCGCAGAAGGCCGGCCTTTGCGAGGAATCCGATGGGGCGGCGACGAAGAAGTCGGCACGATTGAAAGGCATGCGAGCTGCAGATCCTGGCGTAATACCGTAGAGGTAGTAGACCTCTTCCTTGAGCGTTGGTCTGAAGGCTTTATCATCTTCATCAAATCCGTCACTGTCGTAAATTGCAGAGAACGTCTCGGAGTCTTTGACAATAAGCTGATTGGTGTAGGTGGCTTCGGAAAAAGCCTTTCGCATCACGATCACCCGATCAGTGCCACTGTCCATGTTTCCCGAAGGCCATATGTGGGGGGGCGAGCTCGCAACACTGTCGTCAAAGGGCATGTAAGTCCACTTCTGGGAGGCGGCATTGAGCCCCAGCGAGGAGGCTTTCAGAACCAGGTAATCCGTATCACCGAGGATATTGTAACTGCCAGAGTCGGTGACAGCAGCGAGATCATCACCAGCCACAACGGCACGGGGAACGGCGCTTGCAGTTGTACTCGTGCCATCATTGAATTTATTTGCTGGGGTGACGCCGGCCTCAGCGTACTTGATCGGCGAAAGGAACGAATAGGGCAGACCAAAACCGGCCTGCTGGATATCATGCCGGAACATCTCTAACCCGAGCATTCCTTCAATATTGCTCTCCTCGGACTTGGTAAGCTTGGTCACCTGGGTAAGGATGGTCTTGAAAGCATCGGCGGTGATCATGACCACGACGAGAAACACCGCCATGACGACAACCATCTCAACAAGGGTAAAGCCCTTTCGGGAATTCAACATAACAGCCTCCGAGCCGCGTTACTCAAATTCGGAAATGAGGGACAGTACGGAATGAGTGTAGCGCTCTCCCTTGTAGTGCCAGATAATCTGCAATTCAATCTGCTTGGTCCGGCTTGTCGGCTCCGTAACGCTCTGGGAGACCGAATAACTGCGGAAGGCCCCGTTTACCATCCGGCTGGTGGAAAAACTGCGCTGGACCACATCGATCATGTCGTAGGACCTGGCCTTCTCCGTGTTCATTCTTTCATCGGCCAGCATGAGCGCCTCTTGGCGCAACTGGTTTCCCATGTTGTGCACGATCGCATAATTGACCGTCTGCAACAGGCCGAGCAGCCCCACCATCAGAATTACGATGGCGACCAGAAACTCGATCAGGGTAAAGCCCTTGCTATTGGAACTCACATGAATTGCCATTTATTTTCCCCACATTAACCCGTGCCCAATGAACAACAAGACAGTTGTACGCAGGCTCACCCAAGCCAACGCCCACTGCAATAGTCATATGATCGCTAACACTCTCTGTATAACCTCGGTCGTTAATCTTGATGACGGTATCGCTAAAAGAGCTTAAGGTGCCCGATGAAAACTTCTGAATCGTATAATTCAGATTCCTATTGAACACCGGAGTGCCCGTTGCATCGGATTCACTGCTGTAGCGGCGAAACGAAATCATCTTCGGGTTCAGGGTCACCCGATGTCTCTTCTTGGTCTGGATGGCCATCTGGCGCACGGCGGTCAGGTCGGAGAGCATTTCCTTCACCTGGGCTTCGATGTTGTACTTTCTCTGCCAGTGACTGAAATTCAGAGTGGCTATGGCGAGAACAGCCGAGATCAGAAAGATCACGATGATCAACTCGGTCAGCGAAAAGCCCCGCGAGGAATTGATATTCTCCTTTCCAGCCATGTCTGCCTCCATACCCCTGAATCATACCCCGCTTGCGGCTACTTTTCCTGATAGTGAATGATCTTCTTAATCGGCTTGGGGTTAGCCAGAATCGAGAGTCCCTGGGCCTTGGGGGGAACCCCCTGGATCATGTCGGTAGTCCGGCGATTGTCCTTTGCCGTAAAACCGGATGACATGGAGATTTCCGCAAAGGCGCCGGTGGAAACCTGAACCAGCAGCTTCCCCTTCATGGCATTGCCCGGCGCTGAAGTTCCCGTGGCATATCCCACCGCCCAGATGTAGGAACCCCCGCCATAGCCGCACACATCGGAGGTGGGACGGAATGTCGTAAAGTAAACAACCCCGCTTGTAGATGCGACCGGGTCGGTTATGACCCTCTCGGATGAGTAGCCGTCGTTAAGTGCCGATGTATCGAGATTGATGTACCACCCCTTCTTGCCCGAGGCGAGAGCCGAACTCGGCGATGTAGTCTGATCATCGAGATCGGAAAATGAGAGGCTACCGGTCATGGTCGGATCGATCTTCTGCGTCGTACCGTTATACCAGGGTTCCGTAACTCCGAACAGCCTGCGCTGAGTGTCACCGTCATCCACCTGGGTGGCATTCTTAAAAAAGTAGCGGCCGCTTCCGAAGTACAGCCACTGTTTCTTGTTGACTCTGTCCTGCAGTTTAGTTATGGCGGTGGTAACAGGCCCGATATTGATGGTGCTACTGGTAGGATCATCAGCAATAACCGTGCTGGTGGACCATGTGCTGGGATCCACGCTCTCCCTGGTAACCAGTCTGATCACACCGCCTCTCGTCCAATTGCTGGCATCGACCTTCTGAACATAGCCGATGTAGGCGGCATCATCCTGATAGAATCCGGACTTGGTGCTGCTGTTGCGATCATTGTCAATGGCCGAGTTGGAGACGGAACCGGCGAACGCGTTGGTAATTCCCGTGTCAATCGTCCTGACAAGCGCCCCGGTCGCGATATCCACGACAAACAGTTTCAGGTTCTGATCGGAGCGCCCCAGGAACTGATGGGTAATTGTTTCTATCGGCCCGGTCGGCCCCGAGGCAAAGACCGCGAACCATCGTCCGTTTTGGTTCTTGTCACCGACACGGATGATCACCGGCCCGGTCGTGGCGAATCCCAGGTTCCCCACAGCGGTCGTATTGCCGGGAAACTCCCAGAGATACTTCGGCGCTTGGGGATTGGTGATATCCAGCGCGTAATAACCGGAATATCCCAGATCGGCCACCGGCGTTTTCACACAGTCGCTGCCGCCGCCGGTGCAGAGACCGGTGCCGCCGCGGTTTCTGCTCGCGCCGCCCAGACCGGTGCCGCCGATCAGAACAGTCCGCCAGCTGGTATTGGATGTGTCCAAATTATTTGTCGTGTCCCCGGAAACGTCATTGCTGAAGACAGTCTGTTTGGGACACTCCCAATAGTTCGTGCCACAGTTGGGGTACTTGGATGTATCATAGGTTGCCGGCTTGTTGGTGGCCACATCGACGATGAGCTGCGCGCCATCCACGTAGAACAGATGCGAATAATCGGGATCGGCAAGGTACTTGAGATAAGGGAGCATTTGGCGGGGAATAAAGGTCCACTCCTCCCGCCCCAATTTGTCGGAGGCATCGGCCCTGGTGTTACTGTTCGCCCCGCTGCTGTCAACGGTATAGTCGTTCAGCTGTGACTTGTCCGCCGCGCAGTCGGCGGAAGGTGACGTCACGCGGCAGGGATCGGTCAACTCCTTGAGCACCCCCATGCGGAACGTGTGCAGCATGCCGTCATTGGCGCCGACATAAGCCATGCCCCGGTTTTTATAGTCGTTTGACTGGGCAAATTTCTTATAGGAGGAGTCGTTATAGCCGGTGGGAGTACTCTGAGAGTAGGCGTTCAGCGCCACGTTACCCTGAATCTTGGGAGTTGAACTAACAATATCACCCAAGCGCCAGGTACCGCTGGCGCCGGCGATTATGGCGGTGCGGGAACGGTAGCCTGACTGGTCGATGCCACGCACATAGGAGATGATCTTGTCCGCCTCTGTGGCATTGGCCGCCTGGAGGTACCCCTGAATCGTGGTGTCGTCCTTGAGCACGCTGCTCGCGAAGTTAGCCAGGTGCGTACTCTCGTTCGCTGTATTCTCCAGCACATCGAGAGTCGATACGCCGGTGTGGGTGAATATGGTGCGGTTGTCGCTGACCAGGTCACGGCTCCAGAGCAAGCGACCGGCCCGCCACAGGCTCTTGACATTGGTGGTGTCGTCGGGGTCGTAGGATGCACCAACAAGGGTCAGCTGTGTTCCGTCCCCCTTGACATCCTTCAGCAACCTGACCCGGGTCTTGTCACCGTCGAAATAGAACTGGGCGATATTGTCATCCTTCAGGTTCAGCTTGTAGTCGCTTTCCGTATCCACGCGGATCGTGCTGAGCTGCAGATAGGGATCGAGGTAGTACCACAGATTCTGCATCTCGCCGATCCAGCTCACCTCGGTGCCGCTCTCAAAAGCCTTTTTGGGGTAGAAGACCGCCTGCAGAAGGCTGGCGCCGCTCCCCTCGCTGTTGTTGAGGATGGATGCTGCCGTTCCCGATGAAACGCGGGTCAGGATATCCAGCAGAGCGGCCAGCAATTCCCCTTCCAGCTTGCTGCCATCTTGGGCTTCGTAGTATGTGTCCGGCACGCCGTTAGCGTCACTGTCCCACTTGGACTGCTGGTCCGGCTTGCCGGTTCCGTCCGAGTCATCGAAGCCGCCATACTTGCAGGTCTTCTGCAGCAGGTCGCGCCCCAGGTTAGAATCATCGAAGGCGTACACGGCATAGGTGGTGATGTTCTGATTCGAGCTTATGTTGCTCTTTCCCAGAGTATCGCTGCGCAGGTCGGTCATGTGCGCCCAGTAGGCAGCCCCTTCCAGGTAGTACGATCCCTCGCTAGTATTGGGCGACACGTTCCACTGGCTGGTAGAACCTTCGTTATCGGCAATCTTGTCCATCCAGGTCTTCACGTTGAAATGCGAATCGGTGATGGGTGTTCCCCAGTTGCCGCCCGGCAGGTTCCGGTCTTTGGTCGCTTCGCCGTCGGTCAGGATCAGGACGAAGTTCTTCTGACAACTGTGCTCGATGGGGTCTTTGCCGCTGTAGGTGCCACCGTTGTAGGCGCTGTCGGTAGCCATGAAGTAGCGGGTCGCCTCGAAGAAGGTCTCTCCTAGAGGGGTCCAGGTTTCCGGATCGGTATTCTCCACCTGGGTTATCAAGTTGGTTCCGGTGGAGCCCAGATCCACCGCCGGATAGCCGCCGTCGCGGACGCTATTCTGGCTGTCCTCGAGCCTGTTACCGACATTAAAGAACATGATCCCGAAGTTGATCTTGTCCCACATCTTGACGACAAGCCCCTCCTCCGGAGGGTTTTCGCCCACGTAAACCTTACCGTTGTAGGTAGTTGCATCCTTTTTTGAACAGTTAGCAGTGGTGCCGCAGGAGTAGATTTTGCCGTCGTCGACAATGTAGTAATTGTTGCCATACCGCTTGTAGTAATCCCGGTCGGGACCGTCATGAATCAGGGCGTAGTTGGCATTGGCAAGGGAGCGGGGAGTGATCTTGCCCCCAACCAGCACCTTGCGGACCACATCCACCCGGCGCATGGTCAGCCAGTTCAGGAAGTTGCCGGACCAGAAGCTTTCCCTGTTCATGGTCTTGGACGTATCGATCTTGAAGTGGCCACTGGCGGAGGTATCGTACTGGTACATGTAGGCTGTGTCAAAATAGCCGTAGTAGCTCTTGGAGCTGTCATAGCTGGTGTCGTAGTTGCTGTCGCCGTACCCCTTATTCTTGTAGGCGAACTCGTTCATGCTGCCGGAATTGTCCACCATGAGCAGTACGTTCGGCTTGACCGATCCACCGGAGATGAAGGGGGGAATCTGGCAGTAATCGTTCATGGCCGCCGGTGTCGTGAACTGCACAGTTGTGAACGCAAATGTCAGTGGGTTGAGCATGGTGTTCAGGGACAGGTCCCTGACGGAAGTGGAAACGGTCAGGGTGTAGTCCGTACCATAACCGAGAGAAGAACTGGTCGTCAGGGTGGCCCTGTTGTTGATGCTGTCGTACGTGACCGTACCGGTCACGCCAGAAATATATAGATTAGCAGCGGTGATGCTGGCCGGGTCCATGGCCTCGCTGAACTGGATGATGAAATCCTGACTGACGGGAATGGAGGTTGTAGCCGTGGGGGTAACCACGCTGGCGGTCGGCCTGGTGGTGTCACTGGAGCGGGTGGTAAATGTCCAGGTGTAGGGCTGACCGACAACCGTCTGACCGTTGGCATCTTTCACGTTATTGACCGTCACCGTGTAGGTGGTGCTGGCGGAAAGTGCCGAAGATAGAGTCAGCTTACCCTGGGCCGCGCCGGAGTCGTAGGAATAGGTACCGCTCACCGCAGGGGAAACGGAGAAGTTGGACGAATTGAGTATGGAAGTGCTTCCTCCCTCTGTTGAGTCAACTTGCTGGTTGAAGCGGACCGTGATCTCCGAAAGATTCAGGGCAATGTTGGTGGCGCCATTGGTGGGATCGTTGTCGATGATGGTTGCTGCGGGTGGAGTGGCAGCGGCTGTCTTGAAATGAATAATGGTATCTGATGTACCAAGCGTATTGCCAGCGGCATCCTTTATGTTCTTTGAAAAGACCAGTTCGTATTCCGTATCAGGCAACAGATTAGCCGATGGGTATGCTCGGTACTTAACTCCGTATTTGAACCCAAAATCGGGATCAACCCAGCTGCCCAGAAACGATGACCAGCGTTTAAAATCCGAGGGGCTGAGCAGGTTCGCCGTCGTATTCTTCTGACGCAGAGTTATGCGCAGTTTATTATTGTTATAGATTTGGCTCCAGTAAACGTCACTGGAAAAAACGAACTCTATCACCGTATCCACTGCAACCGGCGCGAGATAGGAAGGGTCGTCCGCGGGAGTAGTCGATGACACGTAATAGGCTTCTGCACTGGTGATGCGCAGTCCAATGCACAGCAGAAACGTCAGCAGGGCAACCTGCAGAAATAACCGCCTCATTTCGGCACCTCCTGGACGGAGACAAAGCGGGCCGTCCCGCTCTGCGCGGTGACGGACAGGCGGGTTCCGGCACTGAAGCGTTCGATACGGGTGTTGCTCCCGTCACGGTTTGTTACCAGCGTGTCGCTGGTAACCTTGAAGCTTTCACTGTGACCTCGTCTGTCCATAACCGTGAGCCTGCCACTCTTCGCGCTCACCAGAACACCATAAAAAACCGTCTGCTGCGCCAGGGCCACGGATGAAGCAAAAAACAGGACGTGGATCGCCAGAATAATCATTAGTAATCTCAGTTTTCCCCTCATTGCGTCTCTCCTTTCGACCCTGCTAACCATATGCAACAACGTCAGGGCATCAGCGTTCCGACGAGAGCATCTTCTTCATCGTCTCCGCGTCACCCATGCCGACCTCGATCCTGCCGTCGGGCATGACCAGGGTGGGAGTTCCCGAGATACCGTTGGTATTGGCGAATGAGATATTCCCTTCGATGTGCTTTCTGCTGACCTCACCCTTCGGCTTGGGAACCGGTTTGCCCTCAAAGACCCTGTCAAGTATATCAACGCTCCCGGCTTCCACAATGGCGCGGCACTTGTCGAACGAGTCGGGGTGCATGGGCAATGGGTAAAGCACGACGTAAATGGCCAGGTCCGGCGCAATTCTGGCAAGCTTCTTCAGTTCCTCATGCCCCTTTCTGCAGTAGGGGCAGTCGGGATCGGTGAATACGTACAGCTTCTTCTTCCCCTCCGGGTTGCCAATGATCACGGCGCCAGCCGTGGGAATGGTGCGCACGTCCAGAGGAGCCTTCTGTTTGGGGCGCGGGAACTCGGCCTTATGCGCAGGAGCCGGTTCGAGCTTCTCCCGATCGAACACCATCCCCTGGATCAGGTGCTTTTTGCCGTAGTCCATGAAGAGCAGCCCCTTCTGGCCATCCCGTTCCACCATCAGTTCAAAGAGTCCCTTGGCTGGGGAATGCTTGACCGAGGAAACAGTTCCGCCAAAACTCTTGATCAGTTCCGTAGCTTCTTTTTCGGTAAGGGTATGGCAGGAGGCGCACTGGCCGCCATGGCCAGTTTTGGCCAGGACCGGGGAGGGCAGGGAGATGGTCAGGGTGAGAACGAGAATAATGGCTGATGTCTTGAGCATACTTGTTCCTTTCCGACACAGTTGAGCCACAAAACAAAGCAAACAGCGTGCCACACAGAAAAAGGGCATTAACACGCTGTTTTAGAGGCTTATGCGCAACAGCCCCACAGCACACTACGCAAACTTTGCACAATCAACAGAAAAATAGCCCCCAAAGAGGCGCAACTTTTGCCTAGTCGATGCCGTATTCCTTGAGCTTGTAGAGCAGGGAGCGATGGCTGATCTCGAGAATCTTCGCAGCATGGGTGCGGTTACCGCCGGTCCTGGCCAGGGCCTTCCTGATTAACTCGCGCTCCATGGCCGCTTCGGCCTTCTTTATAGAGAGCTCCTCATCATGCTCCATCAGCGGCCACGGCGCTCCCACAGATCTGACTGCCGGCGGGAGACAGGCGTTGGTAATGCTGCCGTCCTCGCAGACGATGGCGGCATGTTCGATGGCATTCTCCAATTCGCGGATGTTGCCCGGCCAGACATAGGACATGAGGCTGCGCATGGCGTCCGGTTCGATGCGCATTTGCCCGGGGTCGCGATCGCGCAGCGCGGATCTCAGGAAATGCTCCACCAGCAGCGGAATATCCTCCACGCGCTCCCGCAGCGGGGGAAGACGAAGACAGAAGACGTTCAAGCGGAAGTAGAGATCCTCACGGAAGCGTCCCGTCTGAATGTCCGCCTCCAGGTCTCGGGAGGTGGCCGACACGATGCGCACGTCTATCTTGCTGGAGACGGTGGCCCCCACCCTGCGGATCTCCTCCTCCTGCAGCACCCGCAGGAGTTTCACCTGAAGCGCCAGTGACATCTCGCCGATTTCGTCCAAAAAGAGCGTTCCACCATCCGCCTGCTCAAAGAGACCGGCCTTGTCGCCAGTAGCATTGGTGAAGGCTCCCCGTACGTGGCCGAACAGCTCGCTCTCCAGCAGGTTCTCCGGGATTGCCCCGCAATTCACCGCCACGAAGGACTTGGAAGCGCGCCCGCCATTGCAATGCACGGCCCGGGCCACCAGTTCCTTGCCGGTGCCGGACTCCCCCAGAATCAGAACGGTCGTTTTCAGGCCGGCAACCTTGCGTATCTTGCCGAATATCTCCTCCATCCTGGCAGTGCGGCTGATAATGCCGCCATGATTGAATCGTCCGGCGGCAGCGGCCCGCAGACGGCTGTTCTCATCCTTCAAGCGTTCCCTCTCTTCGGCCTTCCTCAGCACCATGACGATCTCATCCTTCTTGAACGGCTTGGAGATATAGTCATAGGCGCCCAGTTTCATGCACTCCACCGCCGTATCCACCGTCCCATAGGCCGACATCATGATGATGGGCGACCCGACCTGGTCGCGCAGCGCCGCTTGAAGGAATGCCTTGCCATCCATCTCCGGCATGCGGATGTCACAGAGGATAAAGTCATAGACCGTGCCGCGCAGGGCTGCCAGCCCCTCGACACCGTTCGCCGCGCAGTCAGCCCGATACCCCTGGCGGGAGAGCATGACCGACAGCATGTGGCGCAGGTTCTCCTCGTCGTCGATAATCAGAATGTGTTTCTGCGCGGTCATTATCGCGCTCCTTTTTTCGAGATGGCCGGCAGCCGGAGGGTAAAGCAGCTCCCTCTGCCGAGGGTGCTCCGCACGTCGATACTGCCACCAAAGCCCTCGATGATACGGGCGGCAATGGCCAATCCAAGGCCGGTTCCCCTACCGGGCGGCTTGGTGGTGAAAAACGGCTCGAAGAGGTACTCAAGATGTTCGGACGGGATGCCGCTGCCGCTGTCATGCACATCCACCCGTACTCCCTCCCGGAACAGTCCGGCCCGATTCTCACCTTCACTTGTGGCACGCACGGTGAGCCTTCCCCCATCGGGCATGGCATCGCGACTGTTGAGCATCAGGTTGATCAGTACCTGTTGCAGCTGGTGCCCATCGGCAAGGGCCGGGGCAAGATTCTCCTCGAAATAGGTATTCACCCTGATCCCCTTGAACGCGCCCTGCTGGGTCATCAGCTCGATGGAATCAGCGATCAGCCGGGGAATATCCACCGCCTCGACATCGCTGTTCCTGGGGCGGGAATAGTCCAGCAGGCCGCGCACGATGCGGTCGATGCGGGCGCATTCCTGGGAGATCCTGCGCCCGTAGTCCCGGCTCGCCGCATCCTCCTGTCCATCTCCCTCCAACAGCTCGGCATAGCCCATGATGGCGGCCAGAGGCGTCCCGACCTCGTGGGCCATACCGGCTGCCAGCAGGCCGATGGAAGCCATCTTCTACGAACGGAAGGCCAGTTCACGTGCCTGGCGCAGTTCCAGATTGGCCTTTTCAAGGGCGGTCAGCTGTTCGGCGACCTGGCGTTCCTTGTTCAGTAGGGCGCTCGACATCTGGTTGAACGCCTGGGCCAGCCGGGCAAATTCGGAGCTGCCCGAAACCGGCAGCTTCTGGCCGTACTGGCCACCGGTAATCCTTTCGGTCGCGGTCAGCAGCCGGTTTATGGGATTGACGACGATGCGGGAGAGGACGAAAGCACCCAGGCCAAGCAGCAGGATGAAATCCAAGATAAAATAGGCGACCAGCAACTGCTTCGTACGCGAGAGGCGGGTTTTTTCAGGCTCCAGCGATATCAGCAGGCCGGCCTTGGCCACCGGCACTCCTGCGCGCGATACGTTCATGATGTGCGCAATGCCGCTCCCGTCGCTGCGTACAAAACTCCCCTCAGCTTTGGCGGGAAGACCGGCGAAGGGCAGGAACACATCGCCTCCCTCGCGGCCGGCGCTGAAGATCGGTTTGCCGTTTCCGTCCAGCAGCGTCAGGCGGGTGAAGGCGTCTTCCTCGAACAGTATCCGGGCGTAGATGGACGCGGATGAGTCGGGAGCAATGATCTTGTCGGGGAAAGTGGGAACGGAGTCGGGGAGTTGGCTCGCAAACGCCGCCAGCAACATGCGGGCATGCTCACTCTTCTGGGCATACAGGTCGTTTGCCGCGGTCTTAAAGGCCAGCAGGCTGAAGAGCAGCCAGGTCAATACCAGAAGCCCCCCCAGGAAGGCCATGATTGATACGATCAGGCTCGGGCGGCATTTGAGCATGGACTTACCCCTGGAGACCACCCAGGGTGAGGTACCAGCTGATCAGACGGGGGCCGTAAAAAACGTACAGCAGGGCGCCCAGGGCGAGATAGGGGCCAAAGGGAATGGCCAGCTTCGAATCTTTCTTCTGGATCAGCATCAGGGAAACGCCGATCACCGAGCCGGCCAGCGAACTGACGAAGATGATGAACGGGATGGATTTCCACCCCAGAAAAGCCCCCATCATGGCCAAAAGCTTGATATCACCGCCCCCCATCCCCTCCTTGCCGGTCACCAACTGGTAACCGTAGGCCACCAACAGCAGGCTCCCCCCTCCCAGAAGTATGCCCAAAAGCGAGTTCAGCCAGCCGTGCCCCCTGAGGAAGAAAGAAAAGATGAAACCGAGCACGATACCGGGCAGGGATATCTCGTCGGGAATAATCTGATGCTCCAGGTCGATAAAGGTTATGACAACCAGCGCGGAACAGAAGAGGAACAGGACAGCAAACGCGAGAGTCGGCCCGAAGCGGAGAAAAAGCGCCAGAGACAGAAGGGCGTTGAGCAACTCCACCAGAGGGTAGCGGGGGGATATCTTTTCCCGGCAGCCCCGGCACCTGCCGCGCAGCAGCAGGTAGCTTACCAGCGGAATATTGTCGTACCAACGAATCCGGTAGCCACACCCCGGACAGTGGGAGGGGGGCGATACGACCGACTCGTCCCGCGGCATGCGGCAGATGCAGACATTGAGGAAGGAGCCGACAACAGCGCCAAGAATAAAGGAAAAGACCGAAAACAAGAGCTGCGGCGTCATGGGGATCCCGTCTCAATCCAAGGTATCGGAAAACGTGGTGGCAATGGCATTCCTGAGGAACAGGTCAACCTGTTCGGCGGTGGAAAACGCGAAGCAGGCGCTGGCGACCTCGGCAGCCTGATTCATGTCGCAACGGCGCAGCATCTGCTTCACCCGTGGGATGGAACCGGCGCCCATGGATAGTTCTCCGAAGCCAAGCCCGAGCAGTACCGGCAGATAGAGCGGGTCACCGGCCATTTCACCACAGATACAGGCGGGAATGCCGGCCCCGCGGGCGGCCTCCACCACCGTGCGCAGGGACCGGAGCACCGCCGGATGGAGCGGCTGATACAGCGAAACCAGATGCTCGTTGGAGCGGTCAATGGCCAGGGTGTACTGGATCAGGTCGTTGGTGCCGACACTGAAAAAATCCGATTCCCTGGCCAGCAGATCGGAGACCACAACCGCGGAGGGAACCTCGATCATGATCCCTACCTGGATGTGGCGGTCAAAGGGAATGCCCGCGTCATCCAGTTCGGCCTTGGCCTGCTCCAGCACGGCACGGGCGCTACGCAACTCATCCAGACAGGAGATCATGGGAAACATGATGCGCACATCTCCGGCTGCGCTGACCCTGAGAATCGCCCGCAGCTGTTTTTTGAACTCTTCGGGCATGCGCAACGCCAGCCGGATGGCGCGAACACCCAGGGCGGGATTCTGCTCCGTGGGGTGCTGCAGTCCATCCAGCAGCTTGTCGCCTCCAGCGTCCAGTGTCCTGATGGTCAGGGGGTGGGGTTCAACGGCGCGCTGCATGGCGGCATATGCCTGATACTGTTCTTCCTCCTCGGGCATCTCCCTCCGGTTCATGAAGAGCATTTCGGTACGGTACAGGCCGACCCCTTCGCCGCCATGGCGCAGCACCGACGGTCCCTCCTCGGGCACCTCAACGTTACCCTTGAGCAGGATCCGCTGGCCGTCCCGCGTTTCGGGCGGCAGTTCCGCCAGCCTGAGCAGCCCGGACTCAACGTACTCATAGTGCCGTTTGCGCTGCAGATGTTCGAGAAAGGTACTGCTGTCGGGGTTAACGATCACCGTGCCGCTGAGACCGTCAAGGATGGCCGGCATTCCATCCAGCGGCTTGTCGGCGACCCCTTCCACGCCGACCACCGCCGGCAACTCAAAGGCCCGTGCCAGGATCGACGCATGGGATGTTCTCCCCCCTATCTCGGTGACGAATCCGATGATGCGTTCGCGATCCATCTGCAGGATGTCGGCGGGCGAGATGTCGTGAGCCACGATGATGGTCTGGTCGCCATCGGGAACTATGGGCGCATGGGGTTCACCGGCAATGTTGCGCAGGATCTTGTCGATGACCGTTTCCACATCGTTGATCCGCTCGCGTAGGTAGGGGTCGTCTATGCCGGCAAAGTATTCGCGGTACTTCTGGAGTGTCCGGCGCAGGGCGCCCTCGGCGTTTATCCGGTCAGTAGTGATATGCGCCACAGCTTCGCTGAAGAGACGTTCATCGGACAGGATCAGCAGGTGGGTATCGATAAAAAAGAGGTGATCGTCGCCGGCGGTTTCCCTGAGCGTTTCCTTGAGCTGGCTCAGTTCGTCCCTGGTGCGGGCAATCCCCGCCTTCAGGCGCTCCTCCTCGGCGGTAACGGCTTCCCCTCTGACAGCGTACTCGTCAACGGAGATATGGCGTCGGTCGACGACACGCAGTCTGCCCACGGAAACTCCGGGCGATGCGGCGATACCGCTGAACCTGAGCATGCTGTTATTCTTCGCCGAATCCATTGACGATCAACTCTCCCATGGCTGCCATGGCCTCCGCCTCGTCGGCGCCATCGACGGTCAAACAGACGGTAACCCCTTTCGACGCGGCTAACATCATGATGCCCATGATGCTCTTGCCGTTCACCTCCACCCCTTCCTTGGAGAGCTTGATATCGGACGTAAAACGGCTGGCGGTCTTGACGAACAGCGCCGATGCCCGGGCATGCAGCCCAAGCTTGTTGACGATCTGAAATTCATTCTGGAGCATGATACGGATAACCTTCTCAATCAGGATAACAACAGTCGCGGCTTTGCAGCACAGTCAGCTTCATAGCATGCCGCCCACGACCAGTCAATAAACAGCGTTTCATTTCAGCGCGATCCATGATCCGAACAGCCTACTCCAGGGGGTAGTCGGACAGTTTGACGAAACGGAATCCACGCCTCAGCAACTCAGGCAGGGCATCAATCACTCCGGCCGCGGTTTCCCCCTCCGGGTGGTTCATGTGCAGGAGCACAATGTCACCCGCGTGGGCACTGAGCAGCGCATCCCTGACCTGTGCCCTGCGAAAGGTGGCTCCGGCATCGCCAAGAACGGAAAAACCGGCCACCGCATGCCCCAACCGTCTGGAAACCTCCACGGCCAGGTCATCGTAATAGGCGGTGCCCGAACGATACACACGGGGGCGGACACCGGTCAGGGCACCTATCTTGCGGGCATTGCCCTCGATCTCTTCCACCAGTTCGCCCACGTTCCCGGTACCGGCAATTCCGTACGCGGAACGCCCGGAAACCGAGGCGGGACGGTGATGCAATCCATGGTTGGCTATCTCGAAGAGTGGATTGGCGGCCAGCTGCCTGAACAGGGTGGGATTGGCGTCGATCCAGCGGGCATTGATGAAGAGCGTGGCCGGTATCCGCTCCCGCTCCAGGAAGGCCAGCAGGGCGGAATCAACTCCCTTGCCCCGGGGACTGCCGCAGGCATCCAGGGTGAGCGCAACCACCCTGTCGGAAGTCTTCAGCCTTGTGTGCACTCCCTTCACCCGCTCGCCCCACTCCCGCGGGACACGTCCGCGAAACTCCAGGCTGAGCTGTTCCCGAATCGACTCCAGCGTGGGTTCCGACCCGGCGACGGCGGGGAGATTTCCGCAGAAGAGCATGAGCAGGGCGCAGGCGAATGGACGCATCAGGCGAACTACCGCAACAACACCGCTCCTGTCGCGGCAGACCCGCGGACGTTTCTTCGCAATCATCTCAGGCTATTTGAGAAAATCACCGGGGATGAGGATAGCCTCCCTGCCGCACTTCTGCAGTTCGGCGGTCAGTTCTCCCACCCCCATGAGTTCGCGCTTGGAGCAGAATTCGATCACCATGGGAAGGTTGACCCCGGTCAGCACCTCAACCTGCCCGTCCTTAAGAAACGACATCGCCATGTTTGATGGAGTCCCGCCGAACAGGTCGGTCATGATGATCGCGCCATCGGCGGACGACTTTTCAACCGCGGCGACCACGCGGGACATGATGTCATCGGCATGTTCTCCCGGCGTCACTTCCACCTGCTCGCAGCATTCGATCGGCCCGACGATCATTTCCGCCGAGCGATACAGTGCGCTTGCCAACCCCGCATGGGTAACGAGTACTAAACCTGTCATTGCTGTCCCTTTTCAATATCCCTGTGAGTAATGCGTACCGTGGGCCAGTCCGCACGCAGGTACATGGCCGTGGCCTCGGCAATGGCCACCGAGCGATGCCTCCCGCCGGTACAACCGATGGAGATGGTCAGATAGTATTTCCCCTCCTGGCGATGCGCGGGAACAAGCATGTCAAGCATGGGGAAAAAGCAGTCCAGAAAGGTGGCTGTCTTGGGGTTGTCCAGAATGTACTCGCGCACCTCGTCATCCAGTCCGGAACCGGGCTTCAGCCGCGGCACGAAGAAAGGATTGGGCAGGAAACGCACATCCATGACAATCGACGACTCCAGCGGGATGCCATAGCGGAATCCGAACGACTTGATCTCGATCACCATCGGAGTCTCGGCATCCTCTCCACGCACGATGCGCAGGATCAGTTCCTTCAGCTGATGCACGTTGAAATCCGAGCTATCGATGATCCTGGTGGCCATCTGGCGCAGGGTGGACAGCCGCTCCCGCTCGATCCTGATCCCCTCGGAGACGGTGCACTGCTCCTCCGCCGGGTGACGGCGCCGTGTCTCCGAGAAGCGCCGGATGAGCACGTCATCGGAGGCATCGATGAAAAAGATCTCAACGCCGTGCCCTTGGTCGCGCAACGTCTGGAACGTGTTTTCGAATCCTTTCAGGAATTCGCGCCCACGTATATCGGCAACAAGGACGATTCCCCGGTAGGAATCGCCCGATTTCTCGATCAGCTCCACAAAGGGCCGGAACAGGCGCATGGGAAGGTTGTCGATGCAGTAGAAGCCCTCGTCCTCCAGCGCCCTGACCGCCGTGGACTTGCCCGAACCGGACATGCCGGTGATGACGATAATCCTCATGCCCTATTCCACCTCGTTTCCCAGCGGCCGCACTTCCAGTCGCGCCAGGAGGCGGTTCTGGAAATCCAGGGCCGAGTGATAGCCCATCCCCTTGAGCAGGAAGTTCCTGGCCGCTACCTCGATGATGGAGCCGAGGTTCCGGCCAGGCCGGACGGGAATGATGATGTGGGGGATGTCAACGCCCAGGATCGTCGTACTGTGGTCGTCCAGTCCCAGACGGTCGTACTCCTGATCCGGATCCCACTCTTTGAGCTCCAGGAGCATGTCAACAATCTTCTTCTCGCGGATCGAGGACACGCCGTACAGATCCTTTATATTGATGATTCCCAGCCCACGGATCTCCATGAGGTGCTGAATGGACTTTTCCGATTGTCCCACCAGTGTGGCCGGCATCTTCTTCTTGATGTAGACCATGTCGTCGGCAACCAGGCGGTGTCCCCGTATGATCAGGTCAAGGGCGCACTCACTCTTTCCGATGCCGCTCTTTCCGGTCAGCAGGATGCCGACGCCCAGCACCTCCACCAGCACGCCATGCAGGTGGGTGGTGGGTAGCAGCCTCTCCTCCAGAAACTTGGTAAGCAGGGAAATAAACGTGGATGATTTGAGCGACGTGTTCAGCGTCGGGATACCGGCAGCCTCTACCGTTTCAAGGAGAAAAGGGGGAGGAACGAGCCCCGTGGTAATAATGAAGCAGGATATGGGGAAGGAGCACACCGTCCTGACGCACTCCGCGGCCAGGTGGCTGTCGAGTTTACTGAGGTAGGATATCTCCGTATTCCCGAGGACCTGTACCCGGTCGGGGTGAAAATGTTCCGTATAGCCGGTCAAGGCCAGGCCCGGCTTCTGGATTCGGGAACTGACCACCCGGTTGGTCAAGCCACGTTTGCCGGCGAGGAGCGTCAACCCGAGACCGTACTCCTGGTCATCGAGAAGCTCCTGTATGCTGAGACTGATTCCTTCCACCGGCATTCTCCACGGAGACGGAGGCGCCCTTAGCGGGCGCCTCCGTTCTTCGTTCCTGCCATGAGTTGTTCCCCGAAGGGATCACCGCTTTAGGACTGCTGCGGCTCGATGATGCCGTAATTGCCGTCCTTGCGGCGGTAGAGGACATTGATGTTGCTGCTGCCGGCATCGGTGAACACGATAAAGTCCTTGTGCAGCAGATCCATCTGCATGACAGCCTCTTCGATGGACATGGGCTTGGCGGTTTCGATTTTCGTGCTGATGACCACCGGCTCGGAGCTGCTGTCAATGCTCTCGGCCTCGAAGATTTTCTTGGAGATCTGGCGGCCATTCCCGTCGGTGCTCGGCTTGTGGGCCTTGATCTTTTCCTTGTAGCGCTTGAGCTGGCGTTCGATCTTGTCGATCACGGCATCGACGGCGGCGTACATGTCGCTGGTCGCCTCGGAAGCCTTTGTGCTGATTCCCTTGGCGGTGATGACGATCTCGACGATGTGACGGATCTTCTTCTCAACGCTAAAAAAGACCTGAGCGGTGATCGGCTCGTCGATATACTTCTTCACCCGGTCAAGTTTCTCCTCGGCGTAGGACTTGAGGGCCTCACTCTGCTCCATGTGTCTGAATGTCGTGGTTATCTGCATACCTTCCTCCTTCATGTAGTGTCGTATTCAGTCGTTTCTGGTTCATCAAAAACCGGGTAGGATCGACATGGCCCGGCGGGAACTCCTCCCGCCAATTCCATCCGACCGTTGACCGCTACGGCACCCGGGAAATCCTTAGAGTCAGAAATGTCGTTTGCGCTCCGACGAGGAACCGAGCCTGAGCAGCTCACGGTACTTGGTTACGGTCCTCCTGGCGATAGTGACCTTCTCAGCCATGAGCATCTCGGCAATTTTCTGGTCTGACAGCGGTTTGCGCGGATCTTCCTTTTCTATTATCTCACGAATACGGGTCTTAACACTCTCCGAGGCGACGAAATCCCCACCGCTGGTGGCAAGCCCGCTGTTGAAGAAGTACTTGAGTTCATACAATCCCTGAGGGGTCTGCATGTACTTGTTCGTGGTGACGCGGCTGATGGTGGATTCGTGCATGCCGATATCATCGGCCACATCGCGCAGCACCAGGGGACGCAAGTATTCGATGCCGTAATCGAGGAATTCGCGCTGGAAGCGGACGATACTTTTGGCGACCTTGTAGATGGTTCGCTGGCGCTGCTGAATGCTCTTGATCAGCCAAAGGGCAGAGCGGATCTTTTCCCCGATGTACTCCTCGGCACGGGAGTCCACGGAGCCGCTGCTGCGCGCTTCAGAATAGAAGTGGCTGACCTTGAGGTTCGGCAGCCCTTCCTCATTGAGCATGACCACATAGTCGTCCCCCAGCTTGGAGACGAAGATGTCGGGCGAGATGTAGTGCGTTTCATCGGAACCGAAGAGCCTGCCTGGCCGGGGGTCCAGTCCGCCAATTATCTTGGCGGCGATATGCACCTGATGCAGGTCGACTCCCAAATCGCGGGCAATCAACTTATAGTTGCGCGTTTCCAGCGCCTTGAGATGGTTCTGCAGGATTCGTTCGACGACACCGCCCTGCATGCCAAGAAAACGGGCCTGGATCAGCAGACACTCGCGCAGGTCCCGAGCACCGACACCGGTGGGATCGAACTCCTGGATATGTTTCAGCACCGCCAGGACATCATCTTCGGGGACGTCACAGGCCTGCCCTATTTCCTCAATCGTGGAGCGCAGATATCCACCCTCGTCGATGTTGCCGATGATCTCCTCGCCGATGCGCACCTGATCGGGGAGGAAATGCCCCATGTGCAGTTGCCAGAGCAGGTGATCAATCAGCGTCCCCTTGCGGGTCAACAGACTCTCGAAGGATGGGCGATCGTCATCGCCGCTGTACTGCTCACCGGAACTGTAGTTATACCCGTCCAGGTAACTGTCCCAGTCGCGCAGGGTGTCATCGCCCGCTTCCACCTCGCGGAATTCGTCCGTCTCCGCAGGCGGTTCCGCTTCCTTTTCCGGGGCGTCAACCGACTCGGGATCCCCCCCCTCCTCCGGCTCGCCAGCTTCTTCGAGAAGCGGATTCTCCTCCAACTCCTGACGCACCACATCCTGAAGTTCGATACGGGTCAACTGGAGCAGCTTGATGGCCTGCTGCAACTGGGGTGTCATCACCAGCTGCTGGGTCATCTTTATTTGTTGGCGCATCTCCAAAGCCATATCGTTCAGTACCTATTAAAAAAAAGTCCGGCCTACAAACGGAATCCGTCTCCCAGGTAAATCTCCCGCGCCTTGCGACTGGACGCGATCTCCTCCGGGGTTCCGCACTCCAGAACCGCGCCGTCGCTCATGATATACGCCAGGTCGCACACTCCAAGCGTTTCGCGCACGTTGTGGTCCGAGATCAGCACACCGATATTTCGTTCCTTGAGGGTTACGATCAGTTTCTGGATTTCCGACACTGCAATGGGATCGATGCCTGCGAATGGTTCATCCAGGAGGATAAACGCGGGATTGGTGATCAGCGCACGGGCGATCTCGACCCGTCGGCGCTCTCCGCCTGAGAGGGCATACCCCTTGACATCGGCGATATGGCTGATGCCGAACTCCTCAAGCAGCTGTTCCATGCGGCTGATACGGGTTGCCCGGTCCGGTTCCACCACTTCCAGTATCGCCAGCAGGTTATCGGTCACGGACAGCTTCCGAAAGACGGAGGCTTCCTGGGGAAGGTAGCCGATGCCACGCCGTGCGCGCTGGTACATGGGCAGTCCGGTTATGTCGCTGTCGCCCAGGAAAACCCTGCCCTCGCTTGGCTGCGTCAGGCCGACCACCATGTAAAAGGTCGTGGTCTTTCCGGCCCCGTTGGGGCCCAGCAGGCCGACAACCGTCCCCGCCTGGATGGAGAGGTCGACACCGCTGACGACCTGGCGGTCGCCATACCGTTTACGCAACCCCTCGGACCAGAGCCGCAAACCCTTGTCAGCGGGGAGCGTCATTGTTCTTCCTCTCCCTGGGGTGGATAATCGTCACAACCGGCGCGCCGGCATCCCCGGTAACGGTACTCCGCTCATCATCGATCAGATAGGTGATGATCTTTCCGGTGGTGGAGTCGGCTCCCTGGGTGACTCGGGGGGTACCGCCGCTGAGGGTAATTTTTCCTTCCTTGCTGTCGTAAACGGCGTGAGCGGCGCTACCGACACGGTTTTCCTGAACGATGCGCACGTTGCCGTCGGCCTCGATCTTCTCCACCTCGTTCTTGTTGGTGCCATAGTGGATGGTCAGCTTGTCGGAGAAGATAGTGATATCTCCCTGTTTCGCAACCACCTTTCCGGTAAAGACAGCCTTCTTGCCCTTGTTGTCGGCCGTCAACTGACTAGCCTTAATGGTGATGGGCAGGTTCGAGCGATCTTTACGTGACACCCCGCCATCGGCAGGAGCCGCCAGAAGAGGAACTGCCAGGAGAAGCAGGGTGACCAGCTGGATACATGTCATGATTAGTTTCATAGGTGTGCTCTCATACCGACTCTGTGCTATCGCCGTTTCACAATCGCATCAACCGCACTGTGGAAGCGGACCACCTGGCCGTCCACATCCAGATCCATGCCCCGTGCGGTCAGCGTCATGCGCTGTTGGCGGAAGGTTACCGAATCATTCGTTACGAAACGTGACGTGGCGGCATGATAGTCGAGGGTCTCAGTATCGAACACGATACCCGAATCCGTCGTCATGTGCACCGTGCCACGCAAGGTGACGTTTCTGCTCTTCGTGGAGTAGGTTCCCCTCTCGGCAGTTACCGTGATATTTCCCGTACCGGGCCTCTTGACGAACAGCATGCGGATGCCGCTAAGGTTAGCAACTTCCCCCTCCTTGATGTACTCGGCACGCTCGGCCACAATGGTCCAGACGGTAGCGCCGTTACGCACCTCGGTGAAGCGTGCGTCGCGAAGGGCTAAATCGACATTGCGGGGAGTCTGCGGGGAAACCGGCTCCGACGGGGCCGGTTTGGAGCCGTTCAGGAAGATAGCAGCCACGATACCGATGACCGCCGTCACGACAAGAAGGGCCAGTGCAAGCCTGATGTTCCGGGACGATACCATACTGGCGCACTATAGCATCGCGCCGGAGGGCTGTCCAGCGAAACGTATGTTTATCCGGCTAGTTGGCATGGAGCTTGTATACCTCACGTCACAACTCATAGCGCGTGGCGATTTCAGGCCAGAAGCCACGCCCCTTGAGGATAAGATCGCATACCTCTCGCACCGCACCCCTTCCGCCGGAGCGGGATGACACATAGTCGGCAACGGCCAGCACCTCCGGCAGCGCATCAGGAGGAGCGGCCGCAAAACCGACCCGCCTCATAACCGGAACATCAATGACGTCGTCCCC